>DAOTXK010000197.1:0-8551 GCA_034435395.1 Anaerolineae bacterium
ACCCTGGAGAACAGGGCGCGTGAAAAGGCCCTGACGTTCTCCGCCACCTGCTCGCCCGATATGCCAGCCCATATCGTCGGCGACGAAAAACGCCTGAGCCAGATTCTGATCAACCTGACCGACAACGCCATCAAGTTCACCGATACCGGGTCGGTCAGCGTGGTGATCGAACCGGCGGATCATCACCAGTGGCGGATGAAGGTGACCGACACCGGGCGTGGGATTCACGAGAAGAACCTCCAGGTCATTTTTGAGGAATTCCGGCAGGAGTTTCACGACGAGAGCGGCAGGACCGGCGGCACCGGCCTGGGGCTGGCGATCACGCGCCACCTGGTCCACCAGATGGGCGGCGAGATTTCGGTGCGCAGCCAGATCGGCAAGGGCAAGCACCTTCGAGGTGATCCTGCCCCTCAAGGTGCCGGAGACGGCCTTAACCGTGGACGGCCATCCCGTACAACCGATGCAGTAAGGCTCTGCCGGACACCTGGCGCATTGGGCATTGGCAGGGGGTTTGATTCCCCTGGCCGGCGCATCTGGTACACAGTGCATTAAAGGAATCAACAGCGACTGCCCCGGCGCACGTCAGGCGGCTGACCTGACCAGCACTGACGGCTGACCGCTGTATGCTGACCGCTGTATGCTGACCGCTTATTCCAAGGAGAAAACCCATGACCGCCACCGTTCCCCCCCGCAGCCAGATCGCCCCGGAACACACCTGGAACGCCCCCAGCGTCTTCCCGTCAGTGGAAGCCTGGGAGGCGGAATTTAAGGCCATTCAGGAGCGCCTGCCAGCGTTAAAGCAGCATCAGGGCCACCTGGGGGACGGCCCGGCCTCCCTGGCCGACGCCTTCGCCGCTGTGGAGGACGTGCTTCAGCGGGCCGAAAAGGTGTTTGTGTATGCCAGCATGAACTATCATGTGGACACCACCGACCAGGCCGCCGCCCGGCTGTACGGCCAGGCGCGGGGCCTCTTCGGGCAGGTGCTGGCCGCCATCGCCTTCCTCAACCCGGCGCTGATCGCCCTCGGCGAGGAAACCGTGCGGGGATGGTGCGCCGCCGACGAGCGGCTGAAGATTTACCGGCATTATGTGGACGATCTTTTCCGGCAGCAGGCGCATGTCCGCTCGGCAGAAGTGGAGGAACTGCTGGGTATGCTGGCCGATCCCTTCGGCAGCACCGCGACCACGGCCAGCCTGCTGACCAACGCCGACTTCCAGTTCCAGCCCGCCATCGGGGCCGACGGCCAGGCGATCACCCTCACCCAGGGCACCGTCGACGCCATCCTGCACGGCCCCGACCGCGAAGCCCGCCGCACCGCCTGGGAGCACTACGCCGATCAGTACCTGGCCTTCAAAAACACGCTGGCCAACAACCTGCTCACCTCGGTTAAACAGAACGTGTTCCGCACGCGGGCGCGCCGCTACGAGTCCTCGCTGGAGATGGCGCTGTTCGCCAACAACGTCCCGCCGGGGGTCTTCCACAACCTGCTGGATATCTTCCAGCGCAACCTGCCCACCTGGCACCGCTACTGGGCGATCCGCCGCCGGGCGCTGGGGGTGGATACCCTGCATCCCTACGACATCTGGGCGCCGCTGACCGACCGTCCGCCGCAGCTGTCCTATGAGCAGGCGGTGGAATGGATTTGCGCCGGGCTGGCCCCGCTGGGCCAGGCATACGTGGACCGCATCCGGCAGGGCTGCACGCAGGACCGCTGGGTGGATATCTACCCCAACCTCGGCAAGACGGCGGGGGCGTTCTCCTCCGGCTGTTACGGCACGTTTCCCTTCATCCTGATGAGTTACACCGACGATATATCCAGCCTGAGCACGCTGGCCCACGAGCTGGGCCACTCCATGCACTCCTACCTGACGTGGCAGCACCAGCCATATATCTACAGCGACTATTCGCTGTTCGTGGCCGAGGTGGCCTCTAACTTCCATCAGGCGATGGTGCGGGCCTACCTGCTGGATCACTCCGACGACCCGGCCTTCCAGATCAGCATCATCGAGGAAGCCATGGACAACTTCCACCGCTACTTCTTCATCATGCCGACGCTGGCCCGCTTCGAACTGGAGGTTCACCAGCGCGTGGAGCGCGGCGAGGGCCTCTCCGCCGACGACCTGATCGGGCTGATGGCCGACCTGTTCAGCGAGGGCTACGGCGGCCAGATGCGCGTGGACCGGGAGCGCGTGGGCATCACCTGGGCGGAGTTCGGCCACCTGTACGTGGACTATTATGTGTACCAGTACGCCACCGGCATCTCCGGGGCCAACGCCATCGCCCGGCGCATCCTGGACGGCGTCCCCGGCGCGGCGGAGGGCCATCTCAACTTCCTGAAAGCGGGCGGCTCCTTATACCCGGTGGAGGCACTCCGGCTGGCGGGGGTGGACCTCAGCCAGCCGGGGCCGGTGGAGACGGCCTTCGACGTGTTGGCGGGATTGGTGGACCGGCTGGACGCGCTGACGCAGTAGCCGGGCGGTGAGGCGGGCGCGCCCGGCGACCGGCCTCACGCGCCAAACAGCGTGCCGATCAGGAAACCGGCCAGGGCCGATACCAGCCCGATCACCATCATCTGCAGGCCGCTGCGCGCCAGCCGGCCCACCGTGAGGCGCGCCTTAAACGCGCCAACGGCAAACAGCGCGATGGCGGAGAGGATCAGCCCCGCTCCGATCGCCGGGGTGCGCGGCAGGAAAAAGAACGGCAACAGGGGGATCAGAGAGCCGACGATGGCGGAGATGCCCACCAGCAGGGCATCGGCGATCAGCCCTTTTTTCTCCACGGGCTGGAGCTGCCGGTCGTGCGCCATCACCAGGTCCACGCAGTGATCTTCGGCCTGGGCCAGGTGATCCACCGCATCATGGAGGAGCTGGCCTTCAAACCCCCAGCGCTGGAGGATTTGTTCCATCTTAGCCCGGCAGAGGTGCGGGGCCTCGCGGGCCTCGGCCTCGGCGCGGGCCCGTTCCGCCTGGTAGTAGTCATGATCGGCCAGGGCGGACGTGTAGGCGACGGCGGCCATGGAGATCGACTCGGCGAACGTGGCCGCCAGCCCGCCGGCGATGATGACGCGCATGTCAGGGGTCGCCGCCGCCAGGCCGAGGATCACCCCGGCCACGTTCACCAGGCCGTCCTGCCCGCCCAGGATGATTTCGCGGAGCTTGGCCCCCACCTGGCGGGACCTGGCCATGTCGGACGGCCACTGCTCTGCCTCAGGCGGAGAAGTCGAACGCCTGAACAGGCGGTACGGACCGGCTTCGGTGAGAAACCTCTGCGACATAGAAACCCCTCCGGGTGGTTGGTCAGCTGGCGACGCAAGATCAACCCGGCAGCCCAATAGTTGTTTTTAACCTATCTACTAGTTATTTTACAAACAACTATCGCCATGTCAAGGGCCAGATGCGCCAAAATAGGAGCAGGGCCACCTGCGCGGCCAGATGCCAGAACGGCCATTGTGCGTTATGCTGGTAGGGGGAAAGACCGCGCGCCGCCGGCGTCCGCGATGAAGGGGAAGCCCCGTGAGTCTGCATGCAGACCTGATGAAAATCGGCTTCACGGAATACGAAGCCAAGGTATACCTGGCCCTGCTGCGCGAGAATCCAGCCACCGGCTACCAGATCAGCAAGCAGTCTGGCGTGCCGCGCTCGATGGTTTACGAGACGCTGAGCCGCCTGCACCGGCGCGGCGCGGTGCTGGAGACGGTGGAGGGCCGCACCACGCTCTACCGCCCCCTGCCCCCCGATATGCTGCTGGACCGCCACGACCGCGATTACCAGCGCCTGGTCGCCGGCCTGCGGGACAGCCTGCGCCAGCTCTACCAGGCGCCGCCCGAAGATCACGCCTGGTCGATCAGCGGCCGCCCGACCATCCTGGCGTATGCCAGGCAGATGATCCGGGAGGCCAAAACCGAGGCGTACCTGGTGTTGAACGACGGCGACCTGGACGATCTCTCCGGCGAGGTCAGAGCCGCCTGCGACCGGGGGGTGACGGTCAGCGCCCTGCTGACGGGCGAGCGCGATCTGGACTGCGGGCAGGTGATCCATCACCCGCCGCTGGAGAGCGAGCTGCAGGGCCTCCAGGACGCGCTGCTGATCGTGGTGGATGGGGACGAGGCGCTGGTCGCCAGCGCCAGCCAGGCCACGGCCACCATCACCCGCAACCCCAACCTGGTGCTGATCGCCCGCCAGTTCGTGTGGATGGAGATGTTCACCCAGCGCATCTATGCCCGGCTGGGGGCGGACCTGCTGGCGCGCCTGGACCCCCATGACCGGCGCATTTTTGCCAGCCTCAAGGATTAACCGACCCACGTCGGTCAGCGCCCCCG
Source organism: Anaerolineae bacterium (assembly GCA_034435395.1). Lineage (GTDB taxonomy): Bacteria > Chloroflexota > Anaerolineae > Aggregatilineales > Ch27 > DAOTXK01. The sequence continues at coordinate 4,319 of DAOTXK010000197.1, forward strand.
GAGACTGGCCCATGAAAGCCCCTCTGACCGAGCGTATCCTCCTGCTGACCATCCTGCTGGCCTACGCCGTCCTGGCCGCCCTGTACGCGACCCAGACGCCGCCCTGGCAGGTGCCGGACGAACCGGCCCATTACAACTACGTCCGGCAGGTGGCGGCAGGCGGCTGCTGCCCGGTCCTGGAAGCCGGGGACTGGGACCTGGACTACCTGGCTCTGCTCACCGCCAGCGGCTTTGATCCCCAACATCTGGGCCGACTGCCCGCCGTCCAGTACGAGGATCACCAGCCGCCGCTGTTTTACCTGCTGGCCGCGCCGGTCTACGCGCTCTCCGGCGGAAGCCTGACGGCGCTGCGGCTGTTTTCGGCGCTGCTGGGGGCGGGTGTGATCCTGGGTATCTACGGCATCGGGCGGGCGGCGTCCGGCGGCGACGGCATACTGGCCCTGAGCGCGGCGGCCTTCGCGGCCTTCCTGCCGCAGCACATCGCCATCATGGCCGGGGCGGGCAACGACTCGCTGGCTGAGCTGATCGTCGGCGCGGGCCTGTTGCTGACCCTGTGGCACCTGAACGGCATGGTGAAGGCGCGCCATGCCATGCCTCTGCTGGGTTTCATCATGGGCCTGGGCCTGCTGACCAAGGCTTCCACCCTGCTGCTGGGGCCGACCGTCATCCTGGCGATGGTCCTGCGCTGGCGGCGAGAGGAAACGCGCCAGCCGCGCGACCTGCTGCGGCGACTGGCGCTGTTCCTGGCTCCCGCCCTGGCCCTGGGGGCGCTGTGGTGGGGGCGCAACCTGGCCGTCTATGGCTGGCCGGACCTGCTGGGCCTGGGGCGGCATGACGCGGTGGTGGTCGGGCAGCCGCGGACGGCGGACTGGATCGCCGATCACGGTTTCGGCTCCTGGCTGGCCGATGGCGTTCGTATCACCTTCCAGAGCTTCTGGGGGCAGTTCGGCTGGATGGGCGTGCCCATGCCGGGATGGGTCTACGCGGCGCTGCTGGCCTTCACCCTGGTCAGTTATGCCGGGCTGGTCCCGCTGGCATGGCGGAACAGGGGGCTTAAGCCCTCTGCCCCCGCCCAACGCGACTCGATGGTCGTGCTGGGCGCGGCCTACCTGCTGGGTTTCGCCCAATACATTTATTACAACACCTCCTTTGTGCAGTTCCAGGGGCGGTATCTCTACCCGGCGCTGGCGGCCTACGCAGCGGCCTACGCGGCGGGCTGGACGGGTTGGGCGGGCCTCCTCCGGGAACGACTGGGCTGGCCCTGGCTGCGCTGGACGCCGGTTTTCGTCATGGGCGGGCTGGCCGCCCTGAGCGCTTACGCCCTGTGGCGCTTCCTGATCCCCAACCTGCCGGCGTGGTGACCGGCCCCAACCGCGCCCTACCCCTTGGCGATGGGCCACGCCGCCGCGCCGATCAGCAGGTCGGGGGTGGCCGCGAGGCCCTGTTCGGCCAGCGCCGCCGCGTACTCCGGGTGAAACCGGAAGGCCCCGTCCTGGAAAATCTCCCGGTCCCAGGGGTTGAGCAGCAGCTCGTCGGTGATCAGGCCGATGTAGTCCGGGGCATCCACACCCCAGGTATGCGCGTACAGGACAGCGCCCCGGACGGCCCTGGCCCCCAGTCGTTCGGCCTCCGCCCGGACGATGCGGAGCGTCTCGCCGGTGCTGGCGATCTCGTCCACGATCAGGACGCGCCGCCCCCGCACCATGGCCGGCGGGCGGAGCAGCCACCGTGGGACCTCATGCCGCACCACATCGTTCACCCGCCGGGAGAGCCGCACCGGATACACCTCGGCGCGCAGCAGGTGAGCGATCAGCGTGCCGGGATAATAACCGCCGCGCCCGACCGGCAGGATGATCTCCGGGGCGTAGGGGGCAATGGCCTGCGCCAGCCCCTTGCACAGGCCGTGGAAGTCCGTCCAGGAGATCGGGCGTATCCCCCGCCGGGTGGAATAGTCATAGGGCCGCTCAGCCATCGGTCCCTCCGCCGCCCGTAACCGCCGGGGGCACCGCTCGCCGCCGCAGACGGTCACTGGCCAGCACGAGAAGCCGCCTCGTCGTCATAAAGCAGGGATTCCAGCGTCGCCGCGTCATAGGGCAGCTCGCCGTCGCGGTCGGCAGCGGCGTCGGTCAGAATCTGCGCCTTCAGCCGCTCTTTAAAGTCCGCCAATTCGTCCGCGTCCATCAGCTCCAAAAGAATCGACAGCCGGTCGGCGGGCCGACGTTTGGCCTTTTCCGCCTCCTCCGCCTGAATGGCCTGCCGGGCCGCCGCGCCGCCGAGCGGGGCGAACCAGAGGGCCAGCGTGGCGATCAGGGCCACACCCATGGGGACGATCAATATCCACTCTTCCCGCAATCCCGCCATCGCGCCGTAGATCGAAAGGCCAAACGTGGCGATGGCGGCGGCGATCCACATGGCAATGAAGGCCGAAGTTCGCGCCGATTCGCCCGACGTTTCCTGTTTCATGGGCACCATCTCCTAAAGTATCTATCCGGAAATTCACGGACAAGGGGCCTAAGCCCTTGTTCGGATAGGTTCTAAGGCCCTGAGCGTGACCGATATTGTACCCAGGTCGATGCGTCCACGTCGAAAACGGGCGCGGATGCGCCAGGGCCAACCTGGATGCTCATGACCGGCGGCGAGAGGCCAATACGGGGGCGAAGAACAGCGACCTTACACCAGAACAGGGCCAGCGCGCCACCGCCAGGCCCTGCCCCATTTCAGAACCAACATCCTAAGTTCTAAAAAAGCTGCTTCCAGGTCATGACGGGGCGGAAGCTGTGGCGGTGGGCGCGGCAGGGGCCATGCGCGCTGAGGTTGGAGCGGTGCATCTTGGTGCCGTAGCCCTTGTGGCTGGCGAAGCCGTATTCGGGGTACTGCTGGTCCAGGCCGGCCATGTGCTCGTCGCGGGTCACTTTGGCCAGGATGCTGGCGGCGGCGATACTCAGCGATTTTTGATCGCCTTTGATCAGGTTGAGCTGCCGGTCTTCCGGCATGACGCTCGGCGGCAGGGTGAGGGAATCGATCAGCAGGTAGTCAGGTTCGAGCAGGAGCTTGTTGATGGCCCGCTCCATGGCCATCTTGGTCGCTTCGATGATGCCGTGCTCGTCAATCTCGTCGTTGGTGACGCGGCCCACCGCCCAGCCCTGGGCCACGTCCTTGATGAGAGGCGCTAGTTCCGCCCGGCGGTCCGGGGTGAGCAGCTTGGAGTCGTTGACGCCCGCCAGCAGGTCGGCCAGATCGTCGCGCTCCACGGGCAGGATGACGGCGGCAGCGGCCACCGGCCCGGCCCACGCCCCGCGCCCGGATTCGTCCAGCCCGGCGATGAGACGGAAACCTTTCGCGTAGAGTTCGCGCTCGTGCTCCAGCCCGGCGGTGATGACACGACTGTTCGCCATCGACCATCTTCCTCCAGCACATGGCGGCCAGTGACTCAAGTGTAACACCGAAACCGGCGAGTGAAAACAGATTGCTCACCGCCGAATAACCGGGGAATTCGCATTTTAGCTCAGAACAGTGGTCGTTGAGACGGCTCGGGGTTTTTCTGTATAGGGAGGACATTAATTATCAAGAAACTGGTGCGCCGATTGGCTTGATTGCCCACAAAAAGGAAGATTTCATGGTCCGGCGAATAAAATCTGGCGTTTTCCCACACTTGCTCAATGTTGTCCGGGTTTTTACGCATCCATTCAAAAAAGCCCCACTCCAATATTTTCTGGTCGTGATAACCCCCTTGTGCTTGGCACTCCGAACAGACATACCGCAGCTTTGGTTCGACCTTAAAGTCTCGCTTGACTTTGGCCCATTCTTGGGCATGAGTCTCAAATAAAGACAGTTGGTAGGGTTTGTCATATTGCAGATTTTTGGCGAAATACGCTTTTTTGATCTCACGGGGTCGTATAAGTCCCAGACTCCTGTGCGCATGGTTAACGGCGACAACACACGGAGACAGGTTATTGACCACTATTTCACGGCGTCCATACGGACTTGTGATCTTTCCCACTTTTTCAACGCGCCGATATAGATTATCCCAATCTTGCCGAGAACCGACGATCTTCCAACTCTCCTGACGTGTGTCTCGCTCGTTCCGCTCAACTTCAACGCGAATCACATCCCAGCGGTGAAGACCCATGTTTACTTTGACCGGGTAAATTCGAACAAATCCCCTTGTAGGAGACCAGCCACCCAGGCAAACAGTCGTGCGTCCGTCCTTCAATTGCTCGGGGACTGCCAGAC
>DAOTXK010000198.1:0-11029 GCA_034435395.1 Anaerolineae bacterium
GCGCTAGCCATCCCAGATGGCGCTCCACACAAAGCCCTGGCTGTCGACGGCCAGCCCATCCGGGACGCCATCCTCGTCGGCCAGGCGGGCAAACGGCCGCCGTCGGTCGATAGCGCCCGTCTCCGGATCGAAGTCGTAGGCGTAGATGACCCGTCGCGGCGAGTCGGTGAAGTACATCGTCCGGTGATCAAGGCTCCAGCCGATGCCATTGGCCACGCCGACGCCGCTCGCCAGCGTGTGCACGCTGCGGTCCGGGTCCAGGCGGTATAACCGGGCGGTCGGGCGCTGCTCTGGCTCAGCGGCGATGGTGCCCGCCCAAAAGCGGCCCTGCGGGTCCACGGCCCCGTCGTTGAAGCGGGGTTCCTGGGCGCGGTCCCTGTCGGGGGGGTCGGCAACGACCGTCAGCGCCCCCGTGGGCCGATCCCAGAAGGTGAAACCTTCTTCCGCAGCCATCACCAGCCCCCCAGCGGCGCGGAAGGCCAGGCAGCCGATTTGCTGGCCGACTTCATACCGGGCGACATCGCCCGTGGCCGGGGTGAACGTATAAAAACACCGCCCGGCGATGTCCACCCAGTAGAGCGATCCCTCGTCGGCGTTCCACCGCGGCCCTTCTCCCAGTTCACATCGGATCGACGTGATACGTTCAACATCCATCCCACTCTCCTCCTCCAGCGGCAACCGGCCTCGCGCGGACGGCAGAGCGCCCACCCGGCATAGCTCCATATGCCAAGAGGCACACCACCGGTGTGCCCCTCGGTATATGTTGCGGCCCTCGCTGGCAGAGCGCTAGTTGAGCTTGGTCAGCGTCATGCGGTATTCGCCGCTGGAGAAGCCCGCCGACACGTCAAAGCGCGTGATCACGATCACGTACTGGCCCGGCGCGGGCAGCGTGAAGTCCAGCAGCGAATCCGTTCCCGTGCCGCCATCGTCGTCCTCGGCGATGATCGTGCCGAAGGAATCCATCAGGTAGATCAGCGTGTCCAAGTCGCCCGCCGTGGCCTCCGCCCGGACCTCGATCCGGTCGCCCGCCGCGCCGTCGAAGCGGTAGTAATCGGCGACCTTGCCGCTATTGATGAAGTTGCTGGCCTGCGCGCCGTAGACCACCGGGATGTCCAGCGCCGGGTCGCGCGGCGGCAGTTCGGTCATCACCACCGGCGGGGGCGGCGTATTGGTGATCACGATCTGGGGCGGCGTGGCGGTGACCACAAACGGCAGGGTCTGCGTCGGCGGCGGCGTGGCGGTGATGATCACCGGCGGGATGGTCGGCGTGGCCGTCACCACCACCGGCGGGATGGTGGGCGTGGGCGGCGGCGTCTCCGTGGCCAGCGGATTGTTGACGATGACCACGTGGTCGACGTTGGCGAAGCCGCCGTCGTTGGTGACCACGTTCAGCCGCAGCGTGTACGGCCCGTTGGGCAACTGACTGACATCCCAGCGGCCCAACAGCTCAGAATTGGGATGGGAGATGGTATACGGCCCATCAACCAGGCTGAAGGTCGCCGGGCTGGCCCCGATGCCGTACTCGATCTGGTAGCGGTTGAAATTGTAGACCACCACCCGGCCCCGCACTTCCACCAGCCCCTGCACCTCGGCGTTGGGAGTCGGCCAATCGATGACGATGATCGGCTGCTGGATGTTGGGGTTGCAGGCTTCGGTGGGCAGAGGAAGGGCAGGCAGCGGGATGTTGCGCTGGGCCGCCCACTGCTGACCGGCCTGCGTGTTGTTGATCCAGGTGAAAGCGGTCGGGTCGCTGATCTTCAGGAACAGCCGCTCTTCAGTGAAGTTGGGGCAGAACTGGTTGGCCAGCAGCCCGGTCAGCGTATCGACGCGGGCCACCTGATAGATGTCCTGATCGGGGCCGGGCGGCAACTGCGCCTGCGCCACCAACTCCTGGCGGCGGTTGAGGCAGCGCTGGGAGGGCAGCGTGCCGGAGTCGGCGCAAACCTCCACCGTGCCGATGCCCGGCGGAATGGGGAATCGCTGCGCCGGTTCGCGCTGCAAAGCCGCCGTGATGATCCGGTTCCAGATCGGTCCCGCGCCGCTGAAGCCGCTGGTGCCGCGCATGGGCGAGTTATCGGTGTTGCCGTGCCACACGCCAACCACCACGTTGGGCGCGTAGCCGACGGTCCAGTTGTCGCGGTTATCGTCGGTAGTGCCGGTCTTGACTGCCACTTCGTAGCCGGGGATATAAAGGTGCGTGTTGCGGCCAAAAGCCTGCCCGCGCGCCACGTCGTCGGCCAGGATGTGGGTGACCAGGTAGGCGTGCTCCGGCTGGATCACCTGCTGCGGCTCCTGGTGTGGGGGCAACTGAACCTGGTTGCCGGCGTTGTCCGTGATGGCGGTGATGGCATACGGCTCGACGCGCCGCCCGTTGTTGGCCAGCACGCCAAAGGCAACCACCATGTCGTACAGCCGCACGTCAAACGCGCCAATCGCGCCGGGCAGCCCGGCCTGCTGCGGCGTGCTGCCGGGGAAGGTCAGGCCCATCGCCTGGGCCACCTGGGCGTAGCGGTCCACCCCAACGAAGTCCAGGACCTTAACCGCCGGGATGTTGTAACTGTTGCCCAGCGCGGAGCGCACCGACTGCGGGCCATGATAGGCGCGGTCGTAGTTGACCGGGCAGTAGCTGCCCCAGCAGGTGGGGGTATCCCACAGGACAGAAGCCGGGGTCAGGTATTGGCCCTGGGCGTTGCCCTGGAAGGCCGCCACATACAGGATCGGCTTGATGGACGAGCCGGGCTGCTGGGGCGTGAAAGCCACGTTCACCTGGCCGTCGATCTCCTCGTTGTTGAAGTCGGCGCTGCCGACCATCGCCAGGATGCGCCCGTCGCGCGGGTCCATCACCACCGCGCTGGCGTTGTTGCCGCCCCGGCCCTGGGCGCGCAGGGCGGCCAGTTGATCGGTGATCGCCTGCTGGGCGATGTCCTGAAGGGCCGGGTCGATGGTGGTGAAGACGTTAAACCCGGCGCGGTAGATGTCCGCCAGGCCGTAGTTTTCCTCCAGCTGTTGGGCGACGAAATTGACGAAGTGCGGGTAGCGGGCCCGGTTGGCGGGCACGCTGTAGTTCCGAATCTCCACCTCGGCCTTTTCCACCACCGCTTCGTCGACCATCTGCTGGGTGACACAGAACGGTCGGGTGCGGTCATAGTGCGCGCCCCGAAAATCAAACTCATGCTCGAACTGGATGCAGCCCTGCTCCAGCATCAGCCGGATCACCTCGTCCATGCGGGCGAAGGCCGCCTCGCGGTTGGTCACCGGGTCGTAAGTCGCTGGCGCGCCCACCAGCCCGACCAGGAACGCCGCCTGGGGCAGGTTGAGGTCGCGGGCGCTGATCCCGAAATACGTCTGGGCGGCGGCCTCTGCGCCGTAGGCCAGGTTGCCGTAATAAATCTCGTTGAGGTACAGCTCCAGAATCTGATTTTTGCTGTAGCGCCGGCCGATCTCGGCGGCGATGATGGCCTCGTCGATCTTACGGGCGTTGGTGATCTCGGTCCGCCGCTCCGGCTCCAACACCAGGATTTTGGCCAGCTGCTGGGTGATCGTGCTGGCCCCGGAGACCACCTCGCCTTCCTGCACGTTCTGGAAAGCGGCGCGGATGATGGCGATGAGGTCCCAGCCGGGGTCCTGGTAAAAGCGTTCGTTTTCCGCGCTGATGGTGGCGTGGATCAGGAAGGGGCTGATCTGCTCCAGCGGGATGCTGATGCGGGTGCCGCCGGTCGGATCGTTGATCTGGGTCAACAGGTTGCCGTTCGCGTCGTAAATGCGCGTGGTCTGGAACTGCCCGGCCAGATCGGCCAGCGCCTCGATGCGGTCGCTGTACTGGCCAGCCCGGCCCGAATAGAAGAGGATGCCGATGACGATCACCGCCAGGACGACCAGCAGCGTCAGGACCGCCCCGGCCACCAGAAGCCGCGCGATCCACGACTGCGCCTGCCGGGCCTGCTCCTCCTGCACCTGACGGTAAAGCTCCGACTCTTCGGGCGCATATGCCTCATAATCCGGCTGGTAAGGCCCCCGCCCGGCGGCGGGGATGGCATCGGCGGGATAGGCCGCCCGACCGGGCATGGTCGCCTGGGCGGACGGCAGGTCGCCGAACTGCACGGCGGACGCGCCGACCATGGTGGCATCGGGGTCTTCGCGGGGCACGCGATGCACGACCGGCATGCCGTCCGCGTCCAGGGTGATGGAAACCGGCTCGCCCCGCAAGACGGCTGCCTCGCCCGCCAGTTCCGGCGGTGACAGGCGGGGCCGCTCCGCCTGCGTCCACTGGCCGTTTTCAAAGCGGTACCAGGTGTCCGTCTCCATGCCGACCATCCACCACGTCCCCTGCTCGTCGAGGATCATCAGCTTACGCAGTTCGGCTTGCAGCGCCTCATGGGTGATGACGCCCTGCTGGTACATGTCGCGCAGGCGGTGCACCTGCTCCTCAACGTTGTCAAACTGGGCGATGAGGCGGGCCAGGGGCGCGGTGGCCTGGGGTTCCGGGGTAGGCTCTTCGGCCTCCAGGGCGGGGATGGCCTCGCCTGCTGGCGGCTGGCCGGTCAACTCCGCCACGCGGGCGGCAGCGATGGCCGCCGGGGAGAGGACCTCATCGGGGGATCGCGGTTCCATGCCCGGCTCAAGCAGCGCCTCCTCCGACAGACGCCGGGCCATCGCCGCCGCGACGGCTGCCGCGTCTTGGCCGGGCAGCGCCGCTCCCCGCAAGGCAGCTGTCTCCTCGTCGACCGGGGCTGGCTCCTGGCCGGGGATGAAGTCATCGGTCAGGATCAGTTGCCCGGTTTCCGGTTCGACGGCTGGTTCGGCAGGGAAGTCATCGGTGAGGATCAGGGGTTCGGCGGCTGGCTCGGCGGGCTGAGGCGCGGGGTGAATGGTCGCGTCCACGCCAGCGAGCAGGTCGCCCACGTCGACGCCTTCCGGGACGTGCCAGCCGCCCGGCGCGCCTGCCGTGCTGCTGTAGTCAGCGGTGGTGGCCGAGGGCGGCGGCGTATCCGGCACATGCCAGGCCCCCGGCAGCACCTGGTCCCGCTCAACTGAGGGGGCTGGGACGGCTTTCCCGGCGCTATCGGGCGTGTGCCACAGGTCCTCCTCCGGCGGCTCGCCTGCCCCCGCTGGATGCCAGTCGCCCGAGGAGGAGGGATCAAACCCGCTGCCGTGCGCCGGCGGGGATGGTCTCGGGGCGGCAGGGCCGGTGGCCTGGTCATCAAAAGGCTGGTCGGACATCGCGCATACTCCCTGGCCGAGATAACAATCTCGTTAGCATCAGGTTTTAATAACCATTATACACCAGGGGCGGGTCTGAGGCATGGCCAGGGGCATGAATTTCCTCTAAAGGTTGGCCAGTGTCGGAAAGCAGCCAGGCGACCGCCGACATCCGGCTGCCAGGGGGCCGTCTAATGGGGCCAGATGAAGGAGCAACGCCCCTCCGCCCGCGAGCAGGTCTGCAACTCCTGTTCGCCCTGAAGCACGCGGAAGGTATCCGGCAGGCCGTCGCCGGTCCAGAACATCTCCGCCGCCTCGGACAGCATCTCCAGGTTATGGTAGGAGGCGGGGCACGCCGCCGGCGGGTTGCGCTGCCAGTCGCTGAGCAACCGTATCCAGGCGCACTGGCCGGGTGGGATGGGGCTGTGGAAGCGCGCGCCGGAGATGGCCCTGCCGCCTTCCCATTCCAGCCAGAGGTCGTCCACCGTCACCGGGTAGCTGTTGGGATTTTGCAGGACGAAGCTGTGCTCGTCGTAGAACAGGTTAATGGTCAGCTCCACATCCGGCGGGACGACAGCAGGGTTGCCGCCGCCCCCGGCGGAGCCGGACGCGCCGCCATCTCGCTGGAGCGCCAGGAAAGCACCAGCGGCCATGATCGGCAGGATCACCAGCAGCGGCCAGACCAGCGCCCGCCCCCGGCGTCTCCGGAGCGGCTGTCTGGCCGGGGCGGCGGCCTCCGCCGGTTCCGGCTCGGCGATGGGGCTGGCAGCTTTCGCCTCCTTCTGTCGGGGCAGTTTTTTGGCGCGCGGGGGGCGCTTGTTGTTCCCTGGCGCTTTTTCTTTCCTGGGGGTGGGCCGGGAGGACGACGGCGGCTCCGGCGGCGGCTGGAGGAGCGGCGTGGGCTGTTCAACGTCCGCCTGGCGGTAAGCGGCCTCCAGGGCCTGGTAGAACTCCTGGCCCGTGGCGTAACGCGCCTCCGGCTCCTTGCTCAGCGCCTTGAGGATAACCGCTTCCACAGCTGGAGGAATATCCGGATTCAGGCTGCGCGGCGGCGGCGGGTCACTGGTGATGTGATACAGCGCAATGCTCATCGGCGATTCGTCCTGGAAAGGTACCTGGCCGGTGAGCATCTCGTAGATAACCACGCCCAGCGAATAAATATCGCTCTGAGGAACAGCCTTTTGGGAAGAAATCGCCTGCTCTGGCGCGATGTAGCGCGGCGTGCCGAAGGCCGTGCCCAGGGTGCTGTCGCCGCCCAATTCCATGGCCAGGCCAAAATCGGTCAGGATGGCCCGCTCATTGGACTCGGAGTCAAACAGGATGTTGGAGGGTTTGATATCCCGGTGAATGATGCCGCGGGCGTGGGCGTAGTCCAGCGCGCTGCACACGTCGCGCACGATCTCCAGCACCCGCGTCGGCGGCAACGTCTCGCCCGTGCGGCGGTTCTCCCGCAGCACCTGCGAGAGCGTCTGGCCCTTGACGAGCTTCATGGCGATGAAGAACAGGTTGTCCTTTTCCCCATACTGGTAGATGGTGATGATGTTGGGGTGCTCGAAGCTGGCGATGGCGCGGGCTTCCAGCTTAAACCGTTCCAGGATGCGCTCGTCTTGCTCGCCGTCGGGGCCGATTTCCAACACCTTGACGGCGGCCTGACGGCCCAGGTTTTCGTCCAGTCCCTGGTAAACACGCGCCATGCCGCCGCGGCCCAGCAGGTCCTGAATGGTGTAGTCGCCGAGGCGGGTGTAGAGCAGGGGGTCTTTTCGTATCTTTGCGCTCATAGGTTGTCTGATGGCCTGGCCAGTGGCAGCGGTCGTTGGCGCACCGGGCGACGGTCTAACTCTGGAGCACCCCCATCTGCTGCGCTTCCTCGTAAGTCAGGCGCTCACCGGCCATTTTCTCCGCCGCGATGGCCGCCAGCTTGTCAGGATCGAAAAGATCGTCCGCCTGGGACAGGTCAAGCTTGTCCAGGCCCGCCAGCACCGATTCCAGATCGGCATCTTCCGGCAGCGGCTCGAGCGAAGGCGGGCGCGGCGGCACGTACTCCGCCAGCTCCGGCTCCGGTTCAAGAGCGGGCATCTCCTGCGTCTTCTTCTTTTTCGCCTTCCCCTTCTTATCTGCCGGCTCCGCGCCGGCAGTCGTTTCGGGGAGCTGAATCTGAAAGGCGGCCTCGCCGATGACATCCAGCATCTCCTGGACGGCCCGGCGACCAAACATCGTCACTGCCCCAAAGGCGCGCGACCCCGCGGAACCCTCAAAGATCAGGCAGATGAAGTGGTGCAGGCCGACGGCCAGCGCGAAGATGTCGAATTCATCGCCGTCGTAGAAGTGCATGGCGCTGGGCCGGCTGCCGCCCACCAGCGGCCCGACGGCGGCCATATTGGCAAAGGTGGGGGCCAGCGTGCCGGTGAGCCGTTCCCGGTTCAGGTAGCCGACCGCGCCCAGTTCATGCAGAATCGCTCCCCGGCGGTCGACCAGCACGATGGCCATCGCGCCAACGTCGGTCAGCATGGGGCTGAGAATATCGGCCAGGGATTCGATGTCCACGGCGGGCACCGGACCCAGATCGCGGATCACCGACTGGACCTCAGTGTCTTCATCGGCGATCGGTTCGCCGTCCAGCACGGCGCGCAACAGGCGCACGAACTCCTCGCCTGCTTCCGCCCGCACCAGGTAGTGGAACGGCGATTTGTCCAGCGTCTCCTCGTCGACTTCGGGGTCGGCGGCCCCGGCCAGGATGATCACGGGCACGTCTGGCGCGACCTGGTTGGCCTTCAACGCCAGCTCAAAGCCGCGCATATTATCCGCCAGGGTAAAAGCGCTGACCAGCAGATGGATGTGGCCCTGTTGGAGTTCGGCCAGCGCATCCTCGCCCGATCGTACTTCAATCACCACCGCTGTTCGTTCGACCAGATCAAGCCCGGCGCGCACGATGTTGGGCACGAGCGGCGAACGATCGGCGGCAATAATCCGATGTTGAGCGGCCATGGTTGCTACCTGCCTGCCCCTAACTGGTTTCTTGACGTCTTGAGTATACTCATTATACCGCATCGGATGAACTCATAGGAAGTGGCCCGAAACCGCCCCCAGGACGCCCAGTCGTCGGGCAGCGTGCGCAGCTGCCGGGCCACGTCATCCAGGGCCTGGACAGGCACCCACCGGTAGCCGTCGATCTCGCCGGGGCGGGCAGGTTTGGGCTCTGGCGCGGGATCGACCTCGGCCATGAACACATAGGACACAAATGAGGCCCCTTCGTCAGGCCATTCCACCTCCCCCTGGCGGGGCGTCAGCAGATGCAGGGTGTAATCGACCACGCCCAGCAGGCCCGGCGCGGTGACCTGGTAACCGGTCTCCTCGTAGATTTCGCGGGTGGCCGCTTCCTGAGGGGATTCGGCTGTTTCCACGCCCCCGGTCGGCAGGCGGTAGGTGCCGGCAGGGTAAGGCGCTCTGTTGATCAGCAACACCTCATCCGGCTCTCGCCGGAGGACGAAGAGGACTTCCGCCGCCCGGCGCTGACCCTGGCCCGGCGGGAAGATGCGCTGAGGCTCGATCCCGACCGTGACCTGTTGCAAACGAACGTCCGGGGAAAACAGCGACAGCGGGCGTAACGCTTCCAGATTGTAAACCTTGCTCATCCGTCAGCCTTTGCCTGAATAATTAAGATAAAGCGATGATAACGCTTTATACAAACTCTATGCTAACGGAAGACGCCGGAAAATGCAATAGGAAAGCAGTCTGGCAAACGCCAGGTCCCTGATGCAAGACGGATGTTATGACGGTCCGGCCAAATCCGAACAATTTTCTTATCTTTTCTCCGGGCGACTGTGCTACCATGAGTGTGAAGTAAGAACCTTGTAGCACCGTTATTGGCGCTGGGAGACGGGAATTGGCTGGTAAAACCATCCTCATCGTCGATGATGATCCGGGCATCGCGCGGCTGATTGCCCTGATGCTCCAACATGACGGCTTTGATCCCATTGTCGCCCACAGCGGCCAGGAGGCGCTCGCCCGCTATGACGCCGCCCCGCCTGACGTTATCCTGCTGGACCTGGCCATGCCGGGCATGACCGGCTTCGACGTGTTACGGGCCATTCGCCAGCGCGAACAGGGCATCCGGCACACCCCGGTGCTGTTTCTGACGGCGCATGCCCAGAGCTATTTCGTCTCGCGCGAATTTGCCATTGACGTGGACGGCTACATCATCAAACCGGTCACGCCCCAGAAATTGCGCGCGGAGCTTCAGGCCCTGATTACCTCCCCCGAACGGGTATCGCGCGCTGGCTCCGGCGCGTGACCGGGCCTGATCATCCGGGCTGGTCGGCGCCACTTGTCGCCGGCGCGGCGTCCTCAGCGGCCAGCGACAGGGCCAGGCCAAAAACGCTGCCCCGTTCCGGCAGGTTGCGGGCATACACCCGCCCACCGTGCACTTCGGCGATGGCCTTCACCATGGCCAGCCGCAACCCTGTGCCTCTGGCTTCTCCCTGCCGGGCGGGCAGGCGATAAAACCGCTCGAACAGGTGATCCAGCGCCTCCGGCGGGAGGCCCGGCCCATTGTCGCGGACCTCAACCAACAACTCATCGCCCTGCTGGCGGGCGTGCAGGTCGATGTGCCCGCCCGCTGGTGTATGCTGGCTGGCGTTTTCCAGATAATTGGTGACGGCCTGGCGGAACCAGGCGGGGGCCACCTGGATCACGGGCAGCGCGCCGGGCAGGTCCAGGGCCCAGGTCTGCTCCCGCTGGCGGAAGGTCGGCTCCATCTCCTGGAGCGTCTCGCCTAACAGCGGTCCCAGGTCCGTCGCCTCAGGTTCAAAACCGATCCGGCTGGCGATGTGCTCCAGCAGAACCAGATCGTCTAACAAATCCTGCATCTGGTTGACCGCGTCCAGGGCGATCTGGAAGATCTCGCCGGATATCGGATCATCCTGGGGGAGGTATTCCTGGAGCATGATCAGCGAGCTGAGCGTCACCCCCAGCGGATTACGCAGATCATGCGCGGCGGTTTCGATGAATTCCATGCGCGCTGCTTCCGCCCCTTTGAGGGGAGTGGTGTCTCGCACCACCACCACCCAGCCCTCGCCAGGTTCGACCCCCTCCGCCGGGCTGAAGGCGCGCAGCCGGGAGATCACCGCCGTCAACGTCTGCCCGGACTCCAGCGTGACCTCGAAGACGCTGGATGACTCGCCGGGGTCCATGCGCCCCATGGCCCGGCGCAGCTCGTGGCGCAGCTGGGCTTGAAGCGGCGCTTCCTCCAGCCGGGTGCCGACCAGGTTGGCCGCCCGCAGATCAAACAGGTTTCTGGCCGCGGCGTTGAAGACGCTGATGCGTCCGCTGTCATCGGTGGCGATGATCGCCTCCGCCGCGGCGTGAATGATCGCGGCCAGCCGGCGCTCCTGCTGACGCGCGTTTTCAACCAGCCGGGCGTTCTCCAGCGCGACTCCCACCTGATCGGCGATGGCTTTGAGCACGTCGATCTGCTCCTGGGAAAAGCTGTAATCGGCGTGGCTCATCACGCTCAAGACGCCGATCACCCGGCCCCGGGCGTGCATGGGGGCCATGGCCAGGGCTTTAACCTGTTCCTCGCTGAAGGCGGGGACGGCCAGGCGTTCGTCGCCCGTCAGGTCACCGGTGACGATCACCCGATCCTCGGCGATCACCTGGCCGGACAATCCCTGACCCAGTTGGAGGCGCATGGGCGGGGAGAGGAAGTCTTTGCGCCAGCCCTGCTGGGCGCGCAGGACCAGCTCCCCGGCGGCCTCATCAACCAGGCTGATGCCCGCCGCATCAACAGCGATGACATCCAGCACGGCTTGCAGCGCGGTCTTCAGCGTCAGTC
>DAOTXK010000199.1:0-5629 GCA_034435395.1 Anaerolineae bacterium
GTGCAGCCAGGCGAGGGGGGAGGGAGGGGGAAGATGTTTAACCTTACGGTCGCGGTTTTAGATACCGATTTTTACGCGTTGCAGGCCATCACCAGCTACCTGGCGCTCGACCGGCGCACCCGCGTGATCCACACCGCTGAGAGCCAGACCCAGCTTTTTGCCTACCTCATGAGCGCAGCCGAAGCCGAGTTGCCCGACGTGATCCTGCTGGATGCCGATCATGTGGGGTCGCCGGAGGCGCTGGCAGGGTTGCTGGGCCGCATCCGGGAAGTAAACCCGGCAGCGGTGATCATCTGCCTGGCCCAGTCCACCGATCCTCAACTGGTTCAAGCGGCGGCGCAGGCCGGGGCGCGCGGTTACTTCCTGAAAGGGGATGTGCGCCTCCAGATCAGTTGGGCCATCGTGTACGCCCTGGAACACGACTTTGTGGTGTCGCGGCGCGTGCGCGACGGGGCGGAGGGAATCTTCGACGGGCGGCTGTTCCGCGCCACCGTGCTGCCAGCCCCCCGCAAGTACCCGGAACTGACCGATCGTGTGCGCCAGGCGATCCAGTTGTGTGTGGTGGAGGGCATACCGGCGCAGCTGGCTGCCGATGAGATGGGCATCAGCCCGCATACCGTCCGCAGCTACATCAAAGAGGGCTACCGCATCCTGGAGTCATACGACGATCTGGAGTTTCCGCTGGACATGACGGCGCAGGAGCGGGCCTTCTACCGCTTCACCGTGCCGGAGGGGTGGCGAGGGAAGTTTAGCTCCCGCCGGAAGGCGTCGTAGCCGGCCGGCCCTGCTGCCAGTCAGATGGCCCTGCGCTCAACAAGGCCCCGGTCTTTTGCTCGTAGAGGGTGATGATCTGGCGGTGGTCGGCCACGTTGAGCAGGAAACGGGCGCGCTGTTCCGGGTCGGTGATCCGGTCAGCGCGCTCGTTCAGCAGGTCATAGGCCTGCTGGAGCAGGTCCCCGGCCCGCCCCTCCTGGCCGCAGGCTTTCAGCACTTCATAGCTCTGTAACGGCACCTTCAGGGTGTGCACGGTCTGCTGGGCCAGGCCGGAGGCGGCCACGATATCCAACACGGCCTGAACATGATCCAAGGCCCGGTCGATATAGCCCATCTTGAAGGCGACCAGCCCGGCCAGCCCCCGGCCCACAAACTGCACCTTTTCCCCGGTGACCGGGTCCAGTTTCTGGCTGAGTGTCAGCGCTTCATTGACGTGGGCGTCGGCCTGGCGCAGATCGTCCAGGGCAGTTTCGGCGAGGGCCAGATCAAGCAGGACAAGGCTGCTGAAGTACGGGTCGCCGATGTCTTGCCAGAGGTGCAGGGCATCCTGGAGGAAAACGCGGGCCTGGTCGTGGTCGCCCCGCTCGCCGGTCAGGCGGCCGATGGCATGACGGGTCGTCGCCTCGCCGCTGCGGTCGCCGACTTCCTGGAACAGACTGTGGGCCTGCCGCAAGTAGTTGTGTGCCAGTTCGTAGTCGCCGATGCTCAGCGCCAGGCTGCCCAGGCTGGCCAGGCTCTGGGCCTCGCCGACACGGTCGCCGACGGTGCGGTGGAGCGCCAGCGCCTGGCTGTGGCAGCGCCTGGCTTCGTCATAGTTGGCCGTGTCCAGGTGGGCATGGCCCAGGTGATTCAACGTCTGCCCGATGGCCGCGCGGTTGCCGGAGCGGCGGGCTTTAGCCAGCGCTTCTTCGTAGGCGTCCCGGGCGGGCGAGTAGCGGCCCATCCTGGCGTAGGTGAGGCCGAGCGTGTCCAGCCGCCAGGCTTCGATGTCGTCCGCATAACCGGCATAAACCTGGGACAGCCGCTGGCTGGCCGCGTCAAATTCACCCAGGCGCATCAGGGCCAGCCCCCAGTAAACGCTACTCAGGCCCATGGCCCGCTGGTCGTTGATCCGTTGCGCCGCCTGGAAGGCGCACCGGGCGGCCTCCGCGCTGTCCCGGTAAGCGGCCACGCTCTCATAGTGGCGCGCCCACCGGATACCGGCCTGAGCGTGCCAGTCATCATCATCCCGTTCCTCCGCCAGGGCTGACAGGGTGGAGAGTAAGGTCTGCTGTTTGTCACGCGCGCCGCGCCGGTGGTACACCTCATCCAGGGTGAGCAGGATGTCCCGCTGCATGGCGGGCATGGTGGGCGGGATGATCTCGAGGGCGCGCTCCAGGTAATTGGCGGCGGCGCTGTTGGCGTATTGCGCGGCGGCCTGCTTGCCTGCCAGGTAACAGTACTGGAGTTCGCGCTCCCGATTTTCGGCTTCGCGCCAGTGGTGGGTCAGGAGGGCGTAGTAAGGCGCAAGGTTATCGCTGTACTCGTGCTCGTACCATCGGGCCACCGCTTCGTGAATCTGCCGCCGCTGCGAGAAGGACAGGGAACTGTAGGCGACCTCACGGGTGATGGCGTGACGGAAGGCGTACAGGGGATCGTCGTCATCTGACGTATCCACCCGTTCCAGGTCGATCACATCCAGCGTGTCCAGGCTGGCACGGAGCGTTTTTGTGTCCAGCTGGAGCGGCTGGATATCCCGCAGGGTGCGGAAGAGGAACTGCGGGCCGATCACGGCGGCCACCTTGGCCAGCACTTGCTGATCGGGGGACAGGTGATCGAGGCGGCTGCGGATCATGCCCTGCACGGTGTCCGGCAGTTGCAGCCTGGCCGGATCGCCCTGGATGATGGCTTTCCCTTCCTCCACCTGCACGATGCCGCTGTCTTGCAGGACGGAGGCAATCTCTTTGATGAAGAAGGGATTGCCAGCCGTCTTCTCCATGATCAGGTCCATGATCGAGGGGGGCAGCGAGGTGACGCCGAGGTGCAGGGCCGCCAGCGCTTCGGCGTTTTCCCGGTTGAGCGGGTGCAGGACCAGCTCGCGCGTGGCCGACAGGGCTTTCAGCGCCAGCAGGCGGTCAGGCGGATGGTGTTTGGCAGGCCGCATGGCCACCAGGATGGTCAGCGGGCGGTCGCCAAGCTGTTGGGCAATATGATAGAGCAGGTCCCAGGACAGGGCGTCCAGCCATTGGGCGTTGTCCAGCACCAGCGCCAGGGCGTCTTCGTCCAGCCAGGCGCGCAGCAGGGTGACCAGCAGGTCGACCAGGGCGGCGTGCCGCTGGGCTGGATCAAGGGATTCGGTGAACGCGCTTTCCGGGAAATCAAACTGGAGCACATCGTTGAGCAGCGGGGTCTGCTCCGTCAGGTGAGGGGCGATGGCAGCGATATAGGATTCGACCTGCTTGCGCGCCGCCGGGCGGCTGGACTGTTTGCTGGGGGAATCCAGATCAAAGTAGGTGATAAAAATCTCTCGCCAGGCGCGGTAGTGGGTGTGATGTTCGGTGTCGCTGCCCGCGCCGGACAGCCAGGTGATGCCGCGCTCCAGCATCATGGTCATGAACTGGCCCAGCAGGTGGCTTTTGCCCAGCCCTGGCTCGCCTGTCATCACCAGGATGCGCTCCTGGCCGGTCTTGCTGGCGTCCAACGCCCAGTTGAGGGCCTGAAGCTCCCTGACGCGGGCGACAAAACGACCGGAAGGCCAGAGTGGTTGCGTGTCCTCGGCCAGCCCGCTCAACCGGTACATCCGGATGGGCGCGACCTTACCTTTGACGCGGATGGGGGGCAGCGCTTCCCAGGCGAAGTCCTCGGCCAGCAGATGGGCCCGGGAGTTGGCCAGAATTTCGCCGGGCCGGGCGTGGATCATCAGGCGGGCGGCCAGATTCACCCCGTCGCCGATGGCGGCGTAGGCGCGCCGCATCGGACTGCCGACCGTGGCAGCGAATACCGTTTCACACGTCAGCCCGCAGTGCACGGCCTTCACATGGGGCAGGTCCGTTCGCAGGGCGCAGGCGGCGTGGGCCGCCCGGCTGGCCGGGTTTTCCAGGGCGACCGGCGCGCCAAACAGGGCCACCAGGATGTTGCCCTTGTCGTCCACCCCGACTTCGTTGAGGTAGCCGCCGTGCTGGCCGACGATGGTCTGCGCCACCCGCACCAGCTCGTCGAGTTGCTGGGCAGCCTGTGGCCGGTTGTAGTCGATGCCCGTGAAGCGCAGGAAGAGAGGGGTCACCGTCCGCAACTCAGCCATATAGGCCCCGTGCCCGGCCTGCAGGCGCTCATAGATCGAGGCGGGCAGGTAGGGGCGGCAGGCCTCGACCATCTCCCAGGCGCGGTCGACGTGATCCATCCAGCGGATGGACGGCCAGCGTTCCGCGCCGGGAGGCGTGGGGGCGAAGATGGTCGGCTGGAGGCGGACGAACCCGCCGGCCAGCGGTTCCCAGGCGAGCAGGCCGCGGATTTCCTCCCCGGTCTGCCGGGACAGCACCACCTGGGCCGGACCGGCGCGTTTCTCCGCCTGGGTCATCCGGGTGATGGCCGGGCCAGCCAGTACGTCGTAGACCCCCATGGCCGGGTCGCCGGGGAGGAAACGGCGCGCCAGCCCGGTGCCCAGACCGATCTTGAGTCGCAGGTCCGGCAGGGCGGTCATCAGCGCCGCCATGACGGCTTGCATGGCCAGGCTGGCGGTGGCGGCGCGCAGGGCATGGTTTTCGCCCGTGAACCAGGCCGTCAGGCCATCGCCGCTGAAGTGCAGCACGCTGCCGTGGTAACGATCCACGGCGTCGATCAGGCCGACGAAGGTGTAGTTGACCTGGGCATTCAGTTCCTCGGCACCGCGTTCCGGTCCCAGTTCCGCTGCCAGCCGCTCAGCCAGGGCGGTGAAGCCGCTGATGTCCGCGAACAACGCCGTCCCATAGTCTTCGGCGGGCAGTGGCTGGTTGTTCAGGATGGCATGCAGCCGGTCGACCGGCAGGAAGGGAACCAGATCATGGAGCAGAGCCAGACCGTCAAGCGCTTTTTTGTCCACGGGGTACGCCGCATCTCCGTCTGCGCTGTTTGATGGCAGGATAATTCATCTATGGCGCTGGCGCAACTGATCGGTGACCTTTGAGACAGCGTTGATATGATTTCTGGATCATTGCGCGTTTTAGGGCAAACCGGGGCTGATGCGGATGGTGGCGATGGGCAGGCGATCCCCCTGCGGCGAGGGCAGCCGCGCCGTCGGGTCGCGCCCGTCATAGAGGCCCACCGCCAGCCTGTACGTCCCTGGTGGGAGGTCCGGTGGTAACAGGACGCCGTGCCGGTCGATAATGGTCTCGCCC
Organism: Anaerolineae bacterium; assembly: GCA_034435395.1. GTDB lineage: Bacteria > Chloroflexota > Anaerolineae > Aggregatilineales > Ch27 > DAOTXK01. The sequence continues at coordinate 5,127 of DAOTXK010000199.1, forward strand.
GGTGCCCAGGCCGTCGTCCAGGCCAGCCCGCCGCCCGGCTCGGCGTCATGTTGGGCCAGCGGGGGCCGGTCCAGGTCGGCGTACAGGTGCACAAAAACCTTGTAGCGCACGTCCAGCGGCGCGTCCGTCTCCCAGAACAGCGTCAGGAGCACGGTGTCACCTGGCCGGTAGACCGCTCCGCCCAGCGAGAAGCCGACCAGCGTGATGTGGTTCCCAAAACGGGCGTCGAGCCGGGTCGTCGGGGCCACTGCGGGGGCTGGCGACGTGGCGTAGACGACGAAACGCACATCCCCGTACCACCGCGACTCGACTTCGTAAGCCTCGGCGTCCAGCGCCGACTCCACGACCCGGCGGGGATCGCGTTCCGTCTCCCCCCAGAACAAGGCGAAGATACGGTCGTGGGCCGCCAGGATACGGTCTATTGCGGCGCGGGTGGCCTGGTCGCCGCCATGCGGCAGCGGGTAGACGGGCGCGTCGCCGTCATAGTAGTACGACCAGACCTC
>DAOTXK010000200.1:0-7921 GCA_034435395.1 Anaerolineae bacterium
TTTTCATTAAGAGAACTTGTGTTACAATCGGGAAAAGGGGTTATCGGCGTCGCCGTAAGAGTCTCCTGGTTGGAATAGGATGCGAAAAAACTTCCGCGTCATCGACAGTTAGCCTGCCGCTCCAAAGGAGGCGACTATGAAGGTCAAAGGAGGTGGATATGCCGCTCAACCCACCGAAATATGTCGACACGGTGCGTCGCCTTATCCACTGGCAGTACGCGCAGCTCATCGCCAAGTCCGCTGGTTTTGAGGGCAACTACGGCTTTGTTATTTCTCGCTACAAAAAGCTCGAATCGGGTGAGATGAACTGGTCGTCATCCGTTCGGGACTACGAGAAGGAGCTGGAGAAAGGAAGGGTATGCGTGTACTGCGGAGCTGCTGGCGGCCTGAGCACTGACCATATCGTCCCCGTCTCAAGAGCAGGCGTTGATCCCCGGATCGCAGCCCTCCTTAACTCGTCCGACAACTGTGTCTGCGCGTGCAAAAAATGCAACTCAAGCAAGGGGGACCGGGACATCTTTGAATGGTATGGGCCTGAGCGCCTGGACGACATCCCCAAGCTGGCGCTCTCCAAATTTCTTAAGCTGGCCTATCGGGTCCATGAAATGCAGGGCACGCTCGACTTGAAGGACCCGAACATGGATGGGGTGCTGGATATCTATGACCTGGGAGTGGTGATCACGCATCTCATCGCCAAGATATCTGAGAAGGCACAAAAGGGGGAGGCCCCACCGCCCCCGAAAAAACGCGCGGCGAGCTAACGAGTCTCTGCACCTGACCGCGCCATCAAGTTCTTTTGGGGGCCATGCCCCTCACGGAGTATGTGTGCGGATAAGGGGCTGAAGCCCTCTGTCTGGCTTCCCCGCTCCAGAATGGCCCCGCCCCGGCTCACCGCGTCGCCAGCCACTCGCGGATGGCGATGACGTGCTCCAGGTAATGCTCGAAGGTGTTGGACGCCAGCAGCTGGTAGACGGTCAGGTCGTCCAACCAGTCGTAATATCCCGGCGTGAACAGCACGTCCTCCGACAGGCCGGCGGCATGGGCCAGCACCTGCTCATAGGAGCGCAGGAAAGCGCCCAGCACCTCCGGCAGGGGGCGGTCTCTGGCGGCCAGGTACTCCCGGTGGTTGAGGGCGTCCACGTCGGCGGCGGTGAAGGTCGCCGGGCGGTCGGGCGGCTCGCCGCGGGCGCTGGCCGCCATCCAGCCCAGGTAGGTCTGTTCCCACATGGTGATGTGCGCCAGGATGTCCTTGACCGACCAGTCGTCCATAACACCGGGCCGGACCAGCTGCTCGTCCGTCAGGGGGACGATGGTGCGCATGAGGAAGTCGTGCTCGGCGCGGATGCAGTCCAGCAGCTTGAGACGGTCCATTCGGGCGTCCATGGCAGCCTCCAGGGGTGAGATTAGAACTGAAGTTCGGGCCCAGCATAACACAAACGGCGGCGGAGTCAAGCGGGGCGCACACCGTGCACGGCGCACATCGTGCGGGGCACACATCATGTCGGCTACATTCCGGCTGTCGCCGGCCCCGGCGCGCCCGGTGTTACCACGTGCGCAGGGCGAGCGGCAGGTGATCCACCCGGTTGAGGTAGTGGATGGCGAGCTGGCCCTCGGCATCGATGTCCAGCAGGGTGAGGGAGGCGTTCATGTGGCGGTACAGCTGGCGGCGGGAGTCGTGGGGGAGCTGGTCGGTCAGCGCTTCCAGCAGCAGGGAGAGGAAACCGCCATGCGTCACCAGCGCGATTCGCCCGTCCTCCCCGGCCCGCGCCCGCAGCTTCAGGGCCACCCGGATGGCCCGTCCATAACGACCGACCGTCTCCTGCCCGGCAGCCGGGTCCCACCAGCCCTGCCCGGTCACGTCATCGGGCAGCACGTAGCCGGGGAATGCGGCCCGCATCTCCGCGCGCGTCAGGCCGGGAAAGCCGACGATGTGGCCCTCCTCCTCTTCCAGAAACAGGCCGCCGTTCTCGTGCAGGTCCACCCAGACCTGCGGCGACAGCCCCAGCGCGGCCCCGATCGGCTGGGCGGTCTGTAAAGCCCGCTGCATGGGGCTGCAATAAAGCTCCGTGATGCCGTAGCCGGGGCAGGCCGGGTCGTCGGTCGCGGTCGCCAGGTGGGTGGCCAGCCGTTCGGCCTGCTGCCAGCCAAGCGCGGTGAGAGGGGCATCGTGGACGCGCAGGCGGGGGTCTTCCAGGGCGTTGTTGGTCGATTGGCCGTGGCGGATGAGGTAAATGTGCATGGGGGCGAGTCCTTGGCAGGTGGGGGAAAAATCCCTGGTGAGCCAGAGCCGTCACAGTCGCCGCCGGGGGCGGGCGCGCAGGGTGATCACCGCGATCTCCGGGCGGCAGTTGAAGCGGACCGGCAGATTGGCGACGCCCAGCCCGCGCGTGGTGTGCTGCAACATCCCATTCACCCAGTACAGGCCGTCGGGGTAGCGGTGGCCGTGCTTGGGCAGGATCGGCGCGCCCAGCCAGGGCAGGCGCACCTGCCCGCCGTGCGAGTGGCCGGAGAGTTGCAGGTCGAAGCGCCCGGTGGCCGCGCTGATGTCGGCGAAGTCCGGTTCGTGGGCCAGCAGGATGGCCGCGCCGTCCGCCGGTAACGCCGCCAGGACCCGATCCAGCCGCGCCCGTTGGAAGACCACGTCGTCCACGCCGGCGATGTGCAGGGCGGCGTCCCCGCGCCGCAGGGTGCAGACGGCGTTCGACAGCTCGGTGATGCCGCTCTCTGCCAGCAGGCGGCGCACGGGGTCCGCGCCACGCGGCCCCCAGTAGTCGTGGTTGCCCAGCACGGCGACCGTCGCCTCCCGCGACCGGAGGCCGCGCAGGGCGGCGGCCAGGGCGGCGGAGTCGTATGATCCGAACTCGGAGACGAAGTCGCCGGTGATGGCGACCAGGTCTGGCCCCTGGGCGTTGACCAGGGCGATGATCGTCGCCAGCCGGGCACCGTCCATCCAGCGGCCCCAATGGATGTCGCCGATGTGGACGATGCGGAAGCCGTCAAACGCCGGGTCCAGGCGTTTCAGAACCAGCCGCAGCGGCTTGACATCGACCGCGCCCGGCTCGATGCGTCGGGCATAGGCCAGCGCCCCCAGGCCGGCGACCCCGACCAGGGCGGCCAGGGTATGTTTGAGGTTCATCAGGCCCCCTCATCCGTCACCGCCAGGGCGGGATGGACTGGCACCGCCCGCCGCCGGGGCAGGGGTCAATTCGACGATCAGGCCGTCGCTCCAATCGTATTTGGCGTCCATCAGCGCCGCGACGGCGGCAGCCAGGTCTGGCTCCGTGCCGCGATCCACCACGCGCCCGGTCCCCTGGAACGTCTGATCGGCGACGCGGAACGACACCGCCGGGTGACGCTGGATATTCCGCACCCAGTGCGAGCGGTGCCATTTTTCCGAGACGACATAATACCGGCCCGCATGGGATACAAACCAGATCTCGATGGTGTGGGCGCGGCCCGTTTTCCAGCCGGTGGTGGTCAGGTACAGGAAGGGATGGTCGCTCATGGGTTCGGCGGCACCGCGTGGCAGCGGCCGGCGTGGCCGGCGATCACCAGGACCCCCGTCGCCCGGCGCGCCATTATACCCCCTGCTGGCCGGGCCGGCAGGGAGCTGGCCGCCATCGTCGGACCCAGGCGCAGGGGCGCGATCGGGCCGCCGGGGACCGTCAGTTGGTGGCCGGGCGCGGATGGTTGGTCTCACGGGACGATGGCGGGCGGCGTCTCTGACCGCGTTAACACCGGGCGAAAACTCGCCGACAACGCCTCAATCGGCCACGAAGATTTCGGTGCCCTCTTTGACCTCGTTGTCCACCTTGAGGGCGACCTCATCGCCCGGCCCGGCGGACTCGATGGGACGGTGCTTGATCTGCATGGACCGGACTTCCTGCTCAAACAGCGGCTCCCCGTGACGGACGAACAGCACCCAGTCGCCGACGAACAGGTTATCGGTCAGTTCGATGACGGCGACGCCTATTCGATCAAAGTAGTGTGTGACCCGGCCTACTTTACCCACTGGTCTTTCTCCTGTAACTGGATCATGCCGTCGCTGAGTTGAGGCTGAGGCGGTGGAAATTCCTACTGCCGCCCGCGCTACCTGCCAGGGTAACACGGATCGGGCACTTTTGCAGCCCGCGATTTCCCGGACCGCCGCCGGGGGCAGCCAGGGGGTTCCGGGCGGGCAAAGAGCGGCGGTCACCGCCCCACCATCGACAGGGCATCCGCGCGGGTGTTCGCCGGAAGACAGAGGCGGAACCGCTGGCGGGAGCGGCCCACGCCAAAAGAAGCCTGACGTCGCACGGCGTCCATGACGACGCCAGGCCAGCCATGACGGGGGACGGCGAGCGAGCCGCGCCGGGCCGGCCGCTGGCGGGTGTGCCTGTCAGAAGTCGTCCTCTTCCTCTTCGTCGACCTCTTCGTCAAAGTCCCAGTAGCTGTCGTCCTCGACCATGGACAGCAGTTCCTCGGCATCCACTTCGCCGAGAAACGCCTCCAGAAATTCGGTGACGTTGGTGACCCCCAACTCCTGCAAGTTGGTGATCAGTTCCGCCGGGACGTTGAGCGTGATCCTTCGTTTGGACATGTTCCTCACCTCGATGGCGTATGATGGTCATGACCGGCGCTGAAAACACTATACACCGGTTTGGCAAACGGAGCGCGCCAGTTCGGCGGCGAATTTTACCCTGTCCCGGCGGCAATGCAATCCTTCGCCTGGCGGCCGTCGGGCGTGGACGCCGTCTTAGGATCCCATAGATCGCCGCCGCCGACCGGCGTTCCGCCGAATCTGTGATATGATCGGTGTGTTTTAAGCCGGTATTTGCATAACGTGTGTGAGAGGACAACCATGTTAAGCGAAAAGGTGCAACAGGCGCTGAACGACCAGATCAATGCCGAGCTGTTTTCCTTCTACATTTATCTGGCGATGGCGGCTTATTTTGAGGACCAGGACTTCCCCGGCTTTGCCCGGTGGATGCGCGCCCAGGCCCAGGAGGAAATGGGCCACGCCATGCGCATTTACGACTACATCGTCGAGCGGAAGGGGCGGGTCGCCCTGGCGGCGATCGACAAACCGCAACTGGCGTGGGACTCGCCGCTGGCCGCCTTCCAGGCAGCGCTGGCCCATGAGCAGTTCATCACCGGGCGGATCAACGCGCTGGTTGACCTGGCCCGCGCCGAAAACGACTTTGCCACGGACAGCTTCCTCCAGTGGTTTGTCGACGAGCAGGTGGAGGAGGAAGCGTCGGTGGATGCCGTGGTGCAGGACCTCCGCCGGGTGGCGGACTTCCCGCCGGGGTTGTTCCTGATGGACCGCGAGCTGGGCCAGCGCCAGCTCGGAGCGGCAGAGGACGAGGCGTAAGCGGCCGCTGGCGCGTCAGCTGCCGCTGGCGGGGATAGCATAGTCGGAGCGCGGCTGTGCCCACAGGCGCGCTTTTTTGGTCAGGCACCCACCGGGCTGGCGGCGAATAAAGGTGTGCAGGCGCACGCTTCTGGGGAAAGGTGCGCCTGCTCTAGAGGGATGTCTCCTGTCCGGGGGCGCGGGTGGTCGCAGGAGAAGGAACGGACAAACGCCGCCGGCCCCCGGACGGGACCTCACCCAAACCCGGCCTGGCCGGGCGATTACTGCCGCCCGACCATCAGCACGCAGCCGTTGGTGCCGGGGTGGCCGGCATCGTAAGCGGTATCCGGCCCGGTGGTGATGGTGATGCGGAAGCCGAACATGCTGTTCAGGTCGGCGGGCACCCAGTCGCCCAGGTCGCCGTCGTTGTCGTAGCGCAGCCGGAGGTACTGGCTGGTCGAGTTGGCCGTGACGGTCCGGTCGGAGACGCTGCCGACCATGGGTTCCATGCCGTCCGTGCCCTGGTTCGAGATGGCGACCGAGGTGATGGCCGGCGTCTCGTTGTAGCGGATGTCGCCGGTCCACAGCGAGTTGCCGCTGGTATTCAACCAGTTGACGTACTGGTTGGGGTAAGCGCCGTCGCTCCGCCAGCCGAAGTTGGCCACGACCTCCTGGATGTACATCGGCGCGCTGGAGTTATTGGTGAAGCGCGTGCGCATGGTGGTGGCGTTGTAATACAGGTCGCTCAGCAAGAAGAGCGAGCAGTCCACGCTGTCACAGGCATCGCCGTAGCCATCGCCGTCGGCGTCCGCCTGGTCGGGGTTGGGAGTCGCCGGGCAGTTGTCAGCGGCGTTATCCACCCCGTCGCCGTCGTCGTCACCGTTAGGGGTGTCGTCGCAGGCGTCGCCCTGGCCGTCGCCGTCAGCATCGGCCTGGTCGGGGTTGGCGAGGAGCGGACAATTGTCGGCGGTATTGGGCAGGCCGTCGCCGTCCAGGTCCTCGCCGGACTGGCCGCCGTCACCGCCGCCGCCCACACCGATGTCGCCGTCCATGTCACCGCCGGTATCACCGCCGGTATCACCACCCGTATCGCCGCCGGTATCACCGCCGGTGTCACCACCCGTGTCGCCGCCGGTATCACCGCCGGTATCACCGCCCCCACCGGCCGGCGAGGCCGAGCCGTCGGCGGTGGACTGGATATCCAGGCTGGCGACGACATTGCTGAAGGTGTTGCCCAAGTTGCTGCCCAGCACGGCCATCACGCCGATCACCACGACGGCCACCAGCGTCAGGATCAGGGCATATTCGACCAAGCCCTGACCAGCAGTAGGTAAAAAATGAACCGATAAAGGCTCCCGCCAGTGTGGGTATACGCTCCTTTTCATGGGTTTGGCTCCTGACAAGACCAGCCGATGAAGGTGATAAATGGGCGCGCTGCCGCGCCAATGAGACCGATGAGCGAATGATAAGCGTTTTGTGCCGATTACATTGTATCACAATTGTGCGTTAATTTTTCTCTCCGCTCATAAAATATTTGTGAATCCCCGCCCGGTGGGACAGGGACAACGCCCAGGCGGCATAAACGAGGGATACCTGGACGAAAACGTCAGGTATCCCCGGGCCTCGTGCTGATCATCTGGGAGTGTCAGGAGCCGACACTGATCGGTCGTGGGATAGTCTCTGGCCTACCTCCCGATCGGCAGGATACAACCATTGGTGCCGGGATGGTCGGCGTCGTAGCCCGCCTCCGGGCCGATGGTGATGGTGACGGTGAAGCCAAACTGGCTACGCAGCGGCTCCGCCCATCGGCTCAAGTTTTCCACATTCTGGTAGCGCAGCGAGAGATAACGGGTGCTGGAGTACGCCCCGATCCGGCGGTCGGCGGCGTCTCCGCCCAGCGACCCGTCGGACCAGGCAGCGGAGATGGCGGTCGGCGCGCCCGGACTGTAGGGGAGGTCTTGATCCCAGAGAGTGGCGCTGTTAACTTTCAGCCCCTCGATGATCTGGGATGAGTCATCCGGGTGCCAGGCGAAGCTGGCGGCGACTGCCTGGATGTACACGTCCAGGTTCGAATAGTTGACGATGTAGGCGCGCACGGACTTCTCCGCCCAGAAGACCTGATCGAGGCCGTCGGCATCGGCCAGCCACAACAGATGGCAGTCGATGCGGTCGCAGGCGTCGCCGTGGCCGTCACCGTCGCCGTCGTCCTGGCCGGGATTGTAGGCGTTCGGGCAGTTGTCGTCCGCGTTGGACAGGCCGTCACCATCGGGATCGTCGCCGTCGAAGTCCGGGTCGCAGGCGTCGCCCACGCCATCGGCGTCGGTATCTTCCTGGCCGGGGTTGGCATGGGAGGGGCAGTTGTCGCCGAGGTTCGGGACGCCGTCTCCGTCAGTGTCCACTGTTGAGGAGTCGGAGAGTGGCCCGCCACCGCCGGATTCAGTGCCGCTGGCGGGCGTCAGGTCGCCGGCGTCGCCGCCAGAGGGACCGCCGGTCTCGCTGCCCCCGCCGGCGGCCCCGTCCGGGTTGCCGCCATTTACGCCCCCGCTGCCGATGATTACGCCCAGGCCGCCGCCGGTCGAATCGCCGCCG
>DAOTXK010000201.1:0-3702 GCA_034435395.1 Anaerolineae bacterium
CGGTTGCGCCGAATGCGCCGGGCACGATCAGCGGCACGTGGGTGGGGACCAATCCGGATAGGGCGCTGTACCTGCTGCTGACCGCTGAGGGGGAGTTTCGCGTGGCGGATGACCCTGGCCTGTTTTATGACGCCCCCTTGCTGACGGGGCGGTACCAGTACGATGCTGGATGGTTGACCCTATACAATGCGGGCACCATGGATGCGGCCTGTCGCCAGGGAGGGCGCTACGCGGTGGTCAGTTATACCCCTGGCGACGAGCCGACCATGCGGCTGGCGCGAGATTCGGACGCGTGTGACATCCGAAGTCGAATTTTTCACGAGGCCGGGTGGCGGCAGCCTGCGGCGGATGGATGAGGGCCGAGGTGATTCTTGGGGGTAGCCCGGTCCTATTTGCTTCTGAGCCTGTCGGTGCATAGAATGGGGGCCATATTCAGGCGCTTACGCGGGGTGCAGAGAGGCTAAAGCTGAGGAGACGATCATGTCCGCTCGCAAGAAGTGCCCTCACTGCGGACACGAGAATCTGGAGCGCGCAGTTTACTGCTTCCAGTGTGGCAATTTATTGCAGGACGATGTTCACTTGGAAGAGCCAGCGGGCGCTCCACGGCGAAGCCAGCGCGCCGTGAAAGCCATATGGCAGTCTGAGCTTCCCAGCGAGCCGGTGCCCGATTCGCAGTCGCTGCCGGGAACCGGGTTCTTACATGAGATTCAGGCGGAGGAGCCTCTGACCTGCCTGTACTGTGGCGAACTCAACCCGCCAGCGGCCCAGGTTTGCGCCCGGTGCGGCTCCCCGCTGATCGTGCCCGATCGGGATTCGCATCTGGTGGCCCACGCCAGCGCCAGGACGGATGTGGGCCGCGTGCGTGAGAACAATGAGGATTCGGTAGGGCTGTGGGCCTACAAAGGGGTGTTGCTGGCGCTGGTCGCCGACGGGATGGGCGGCGCGGTGGCAGGAGAGGAGGCCAGCCGTCTGACGGTTGAGGCCGTCCAGGCGGATTTTGTGGGTATGGACCGTAGCGGTTTCGACCTGTTGACGCTCGCCGAGGAGATCATTGCTGAAAAACTGGCAGCGGCCATCCAGGCGGCCAACCTGGCCGTGATTGACCGGGTGGATGAAGACGCGGCCTTGCGAGGCATGGGCACCACGGCGACGCTGGCGTTTGTGCGCGGTCGGCGCACGCTGTTTGCTCATGTCGGGGATAGCCGGGCCTATCTGGTCGATGGCGCGGACGGCACCATTCGGCAGATCACGTCCGACCATAGCTTTGTGGAAGCGTTGTTGGATGCCGGGCACATTACCGAGGAACAGGCCCGCGATCACCCCATGAAGAATGTGCTTTACCGGGCGCTGGGACAGACGCCGGATACCACTGCCGATGTCTATGATCGGTTTCTCAAGGATCAGGACCGGATTGTGTTGTGCTCGGATGGGCTTACCAGGCACGTCACGCCGGACGAGATCGCTCAGGTCGTCCTGTCCGAACGTAATCCTGAGATGGCCACTCAGCGCCTTATCGATCTGGCCAACGAACGCGGTGGGGAGGACAATGTCTCGGCCATCGTGATCCTGATGGAGGAGGTGTCCGGTACAGGGCCGCTGGCCGCTGCCAGGGATACGACTGAATCGGATGACGATGATGACACCTCGCCCGAAATCCCCCTGGGGTGGCGCTCAAGGCTGCCTCCCGCTGAGTCAGAGGATGATCGCTCGCGGCCTTCTCCGTTGCCGACTGACCCCAGCGACACGGAGGTCACGCTTGGCAAACCGCCGTCGAGGCGTGATCAGCGGCTGCTGGATCGGGCGAGCGATGAGGAAGACACCATTCCCATCCGTAAGTCTTTGAATAAATCGTTTTCTCGCGGGGGGGACGATCCGAAGGCAACTGAGGCCCCGGCTGAGCTGTTCCCGTCGCCGGACGCAGGAGAGATTGGCCGACACTGGCCCGGTGACGAGGACACTGTTGAGTCGATCCCAATTAGAGGTCGGTATCAGGCTCTCCAGATGGATGCCGAAGATGATATGGACGATCTTGAAGCAGCCAATGACGACGCACGTGATGTAAGCCCGCGGGATGCTTCCCCCAGGAAAGGTCCCGGTTAGCACGCGGCATCCGTCTGCCGTGCCTGGTCCATCGACCTTCACTGAGATTGGCGGTCTGGATGTAAGTTTTGGTCACCTGGAAGTGTCTGGGCAATAGATGGGGGCACGCTGATTGTGCCCCTTTGTGTGTATGCTGTTCATATGGAAGACAAGGGAAACATGATGTTTGACTTTGCGGATAAAGTGTTTATGGTGACCGGGGCGACAGGCAGCCTGGGTCGCGCCGTGGCCAAAGCCCTGGCGGAGGCGGGGGCCAGGCTGGCGCTGGTGGATCGAGCGGCGCAGGAACGCTTTGAGGAGGTCTTCCCGGCGTTGATCGGATCGCCTGCCGGTTATTTCGGCCACGGCGTTGATTTGACCGATCCGGACGCGGTGGCTCGCCTGGTGGATGACATCATGGAGCGGTTCGGGCGGATCGACGGGTTGGCCAACATTGTGGGCGGCTACCGCGCCGGGACGCCGGTTCACGAGACGCCGCTGGAAACATGGGACTTCATGCTCAACCTGAATGCCCGCACGACTTTCCTGACCAGTCGCGCCGTGGTGCCCCACATGATCGCCCAGGGGAGTGGTAAGATCGTCACCGTTGGGGCACGGGTGGCCCTGGGCGGCACCAGGCATCACGCGGCTTACAGCGTCGCCAAGACCGCCGTCCTGCGCCTGACGGAGAGCCTGTCGGCGGAGGTCAAGGGGTATGGCATCAACGTCAATTGTGTGCTGCCGGGCACCCTCGACACGCCCCCCAACCGCGAGGCCATGCCGAACGCCGATTTCAGCCGCTGGGTCTCGCCAGAGGCGCTGGCCGATGTGATCCTTTTTCTGTTGTCTGATCGGGCCCGGGCGGTTCATGGGGCGGCCATCCCGGTTTATGGGCTGAGTTAGCGGTGGCTGCCGCTGCCGACGCACGGGGGCAATGGCGTGGGTGGCTGGAAAGCGCCCCGCAATGTTGGATAATCGACGTGTTCGCCGTATGATTGGCGCTTGACTGGTGCTCACGCAGGGAGGTAATCCTGCGGCATCGCGGTTTCACACACAGAACTGGAGACAATCACCATGACCAAACTTCATCAACTGGCCCAGTTGGGGCAATCGATCTGGTACGACAACATCAGCCGTGGCGTGCTGGAGTCCGGCGAGTTCCAGCGGTTGATCGATTCCGGCGTGCTCGGCGTCACGTCCAACCCGACCATTTTTGAGAAAGCTATCGCGCACAGCAGGGATTACGATCAGGCGATGGCCCGGCTGATCGCGTCGGACTGCTCGGTGGTGGAGATTTACGAGGCGCTGGCGCTGGAAGATATCGGGCGTGCGGCGGATATGCTGCGGCCGATTTACGACCGGACGAATGGTCTGGACGGGTACGTCAGCCTGGAGGTCAGCCCCCGGCTGGCACATGACGCCGGAAACACTATCGCCGAAGCGCGGCGGCTCTTTAAGACATTGGGGCGGCCCAACGTCATGATCAAGGTCCCGGCGACCCCGGCGGGCATCCCGGCCATCGAGACGCTGATCGGCGAGGGGATCAACGTCAACGTCACTATGTTGTTCGCGGTGTCGTACTACGAGGCCGTCCATCAGGCCTATCTCGCCGGGCTCGAGCGC
>DAOTXK010000202.1:0-2224 GCA_034435395.1 Anaerolineae bacterium
GAGTAATTCGGGATTTTGTGTGATAGTAGTCATGGGATGGCACTCGGTTCGCTCGGTCTGAAACCTTAAGCTACACCGAATGCTATCCCGTCTGCAAAATAAGCCAAACTCCAGAGCGTCGGACTGGGGTCCGACGCTGGGGTCCGCCGTGGTTGGGAAGATACAACGCCCTGGCCGCCCGTCTACTCGTCATCCTCCAGCGGCACGAACGCCATCGTCACGCGGTAGCCCTCCGGCGGGCGAGGCAGACTGACGAAAAAGGGCCGCGCCAGCCGGTAATCGCAGTCCCCGCTCACCGCCCATTCGACCCGCAGCGTGACCGTCCGCGCCTCATCGTCCGTGACCAGCGCCAGCGGCACGGTGGCCGCCCAGCAACCGGTCCCGATGTTAACCGCGCCGACCAGGATGCGGCCCTCCTCGAAGTCGAACGGGTGGCGGACCACCGGGAAGCGGCACAGCCCGGACTCGTCCACCTCGTTGTAGAAGGCGATGTGCTCGAAGGCCGTGCCGATCACGTACACCCGATTGACCTGCTGCACCCAGTAATCAAAGCACACGCCGTCGAACAGCGCGCGGGCGTCCTGATAGGGCTGACCGGCGAACGGATCGGGCGTCGGCGAGGGCGGGGCGGCTCCGGGCGTGACGGCGATGGGCGTCAGGATGGTGTACGGCAGCGGGATGGGGCCGGGGGTCCGGGCGGGCGTGCCGGTGACGGCGGGCGTGATCGGCTCCGGTGGGAGTGGCTCCGGCGTGACCGGGCGTGGGATTTCCGGCGGCCCGCCCAGCGGCATATTGCAGCCCACCAGCAGCAACAGCACTATCACATGGGGAATATGGAATGCTAAGAACCTGCCCGAAAAATCATCAGCAGCCTGAGCAACAAGGGGCTTTAGCCTCTTGTCCAGAAATTTCCGGATAGAACCTAAATGGAAGAGCGCCCTACGACCCGACATCCATCCGCCTCTCCGCCGAAAAAACCGACCGCTGTCCTCGCCCATCCGTCTGCATCCCCTCGCCCGTTTCCCATCACCACCGGCAGGACCTGCCGCGCTCAATCCCCCGCTGGCCGCTCGAGGGTCGGCTCCAACGTGACCAGCGGCGAGTAATCACCGTCGGGCGAATCCGGCGGCTGGCGGAAGATCACGTTCTCCTGGTGGATGGCGTCGTACTGCCCCACTTTGACCGTGAACGGGCCCGGCGCGTCGTCCGGCAGGCGAAACGTCATCTGATGGACGTGGCAGTCGCCGACGCGCCATTCGGGGCCGGGCACCTCCGCGCCGTCCACGATCAAGGCCCGCCCGCCGTCCGCCGCGAAGACGTGGGCGAACACCCCGAACAGCCGCTGGTTGATGGTCTCGGCCCGGAATGCCACCCGCCAGACCGTGGTCAGCCTCCAGCCGCCGTTCCCGTCTTTTTCCAGCGCATAACTGTGCAGCGTGATCCCCTGCTCGCTGGGCACGTCGACGCGCGCCCCATACTCCCCGCCGCCCGGCAGCAGACCGGTGGCTTCCGGGGCGCAGACCGCCGCCGCCCCCGGCGGGTAAGCCTCCACCGTGATCGTCCAGCCGTCCGGCAGGTCAAAACGGGCCGCCCGCTCCGCTCCCAGGGGAGGGCCGGGCACCTCGGCCCCCGGCGGATACGCGGCCACGTAGGCCCCGCCGCCCGCCGGGATGATGCTGAACAGCGGCGCGCGCACCTCGCGCAGGGTGGGGAACCAGCGCCCAGCCAGGCTGTTGAGCACCCAACCCTCCAGGTCAATGAAGGCCAGGCCGTCCGCCGGGTTCTCAGGCATGGCCTCCCGGGCCGCCGCGCCCAGCCGCAGGCCGTATTCCAGCGGCAGGGCGGAGACATCGTGCGCGCCGGGGAGGGCGGCGGTTTCCTGGTAGTAACGGGCGCTGTTGAGGCCCATCAGGACGGCGAAGGGGAGCATCAGCCCGGCCAGGATCAGGCCGCCAGCCCGCCGCTCCGGGCGGAAGACCGCGCCCAGCCCCCAGGCCGCCAGGATGTGACCTGCCGGCAGGCTGATCAACTGGTAAAAGGGATGCACGGCCTGCCCGGCGAACGTCATCATCGCCACCGGCAGCAGGAACCAGGCCAGGGCGATGATGGCCGACTCCCGGCGCTGGTGATCGATGGCTGCGTTCCCCGGAACAGCCTCCCGAATCCGCGAGGCCCACCCCCTCACCACCTCCCACCCCGCCAGGGCGATCCCGATCAGCAAGGC
>DAOTXK010000203.1:0-11269 GCA_034435395.1 Anaerolineae bacterium
CGCATGTGCACCGCTCCTTCCGGCAGGGGCGGACCCGGGTGCAGGTTTTGCAGGACATCAATCTCGCCGTGGGCGACAATGAAATCCTCTGCCTGGTGGGGGAAAGCGGCTGCGGCAAGACCACGACCGGCAAGATCATGGCGGGCCTGCTCCCCCCGTCCGCCGGCGAGGTGATCTTCGAGGGGCGTCCCCTCAGCGCTTATAAGGGCCAGGCGCGAACGGCAGCCCGCCGCGCCCTGCAGATCATCCACCAGGACCCCTTTGCCTCGCTGAACCCGGCGCATACGGTCGGCCAGATTCTGAGCTTTCCGCTCCGGCGGCACCGGATGGCGGAGGGGCGGGGCGGCGTGCGGCGGCGAATCTGGGAGCTGCTCACCCTGGTCGACCTGACGCCCCCGGGCGACATCGTGAACAAATTTCCCCACCAGCTCAGCGGCGGGCAGCGCCAGCGGGTCAGCGTGGCCCGCGCCCTCACCGTCAACCCCCGCCTGATCGTGGCCGATGAGGCGGTGAGCATGGTCGATGTCAGCATACGGGTGAGCCTGCTCAAGATGTTGCACCGCCTGCGCGACGAATACGGCATCGCCATCGTGTTCATCACCCACGACCTGGCCCTGGCCAAGTACTTCGCGTGGGGAGGGCGTATCGCGGTCATGTACCTGGGGCGCGTGGTCGAGGTCGGCCCGACGCCCGATGTCATCGCCCGCCCGGCCCATCCCTATACCCGCGCCCTGATCTCGGCCATTCCCGAAGCCGACCCCGTCATCACGCGCACCAAACAGCGGATGCAACTGCGCAGCGAGGACATCCCCAGCCTGCTGGAAGTTCCGGCTGGGTGCGCGTTTCATCCCCGCTGCCCATTTTTTGTCGAGGGCGTCTGTGACCGGCAACTGCCGACGCTGGAACAGGCTCCTCATAGCCGGCAGGTGGTGGCCTGCACGCCGTTGACACAGGGACAGGGACTGACCGAGCATGGATCGTAACGCGCTCCAGGGGTTCTTCCGCCTGGGCATGTTCATCGGCGGCTGCGGCCTGGTGATGGTCTTCCTGCAAAAGCCGGGCAGCGCCGAGTTCGTGCTCAGCGTGTGCAGCACCCTGATCGGGGCGGCGATCATGCTGGGGGTCGTGCTGCTGATCCGGGCGGACTTCTTCGGCTGGCTGGTGCGGATGGCCGCCCGGCGCTCGCCGGAGGATGCCGGGCCGGGCGCTACCCCGGAAGATGGTCCCTTCAGCGGGCCGGAGGACTGACTCCGCCCCCGGCGCTTCACCGGGATTGGTCTCACGAGTCGCCGATGATCGGGCCGAGCATCCCCTGGGCGGCGCGGAGCATGGCCCGCGCCTCGTCGGCGGTCACGCCGCGCCGGGCCATCACGATGGCCGGTTTGACCTGGTTCCCCGTTTGCGCCAGCAGCCGCCCGGCTTCGGCGTCGCTCACCCCGGCGACCGCCGATACGATCTGGCGCGCCCGCCGGGCGAGCTTCTGGTTGGTCACCTGGACATCCACCATCAGGTTGCCATACACCTTACCCAGCCGGATCATGCTGGCCGTGCTTAACATATTGAGGATCATCTTCTGGGCTGTGCCAGCCTTCAGGCGCGTGGAACCGGCGATGACCTCCGGCCCCACCAGGGCGGCGATGCGGACCTGAGCCACGTCGAGCAGGGGGGCGGGGGCATTGCAGGCGATGGCCACGGTCGCCGCCCCGGCGGCCTGGGCGGCTTCCAACGCCCCGATCACGTAGGGCGTCCGTCCGCTGGCCGCGACCCCGACCACCGTGTCCCGCGCGGTCACGCCCAGCTGGCGTATGGCCGCGCGCCCGGCCTCCGCGTTGTCTTCCGCCCCTTCCACCGCCCCGGTCAGCGCGGCCTGGCCCCCGGCGATGATGGCCTGCACCTGGCCGGGATCAGTGCTGAAGGTCGGCACACACTCCACCGCGTCCAGCAGGGCCAGCCGCCCACTGGTCCCGGCCCCGACATAAATCAGCCGCCCGCCGTCCCGAAGACGCTCGGCGATCATATCGACGGCCTGGGCGATATCCGGCAGGGCCGCCCGCACCGCTGCCGCGACCGTGGCATCCTCGTCATTCATAATGGTGAGGATTTCCAGCGTGGAAAGCCGGTCAATGTGAGCCGAGCGGGGGTTTGGTTGTTCGGTCAGCATGAAAACAGCTTCCTTCAGCCCTCGACAGGATCGGATTCCCCATCCAACAATAACCGCGCCAGGATGGCCGCGCCAATGGCCGGCGGATGCCTGGGCAGCGGCGGCGCGGACAGACCCAGCCGGTCGCACAGGGCCTCGCTCAGCGGGTTGGGGGAGGTCAGCAGCCCGCCAGCAAAGGCCAGCCTGGGCCGGTCGATGCCCAGGCGGCGCGCCACCGTCAACGCGGCCTGAGCCAGCTCCTCCGCCGCCCGACTCACGATTTCCCCGGCCACCGC
This sequence comes from Anaerolineae bacterium, assembly GCA_034435395.1. GTDB lineage: Bacteria > Chloroflexota > Anaerolineae > Aggregatilineales > Ch27 > DAOTXK01. Next base: position 2,437 of record DAOTXK010000203.1, read on the forward strand.
GTCGCCCGCCGCCGCCCCGGCCAGCACCAGCGGGGCCAGGTTCGCCACGTCGCGGGTGGGGACCGGGACGGAGCCGTAGAGCCAGGGGATCAGATCGCGGGGGGTCGCCAGTTGAAGGGCGTCCAGCAGGGCGCGGGTCAGCGCCGTGGCCGGGCCGCGGCCATCCCCGGCGCGGACGACCGCCCGCAGCCCTTCCCTCCCGATCCAGTAGCCGCTTCCCTCGTCGCCGATCAGATAACCCCAGCCGCCGACCAGTGCCGACTGGCCAGCGGCGTTGACCCCGTAGGCCAGACTGCCGGTGCCGGACAGCACCAGCACCCCGCGCCGCTCGCCAAACGCCCCGACCAGCGCCGTTTCGTAGTCCGCGCTGGGCGCAACCCGCGCCCCAGGCAGGACCGCCCCCACCACCCCCCGCAGCCACGCCGCCGAATGCGCCTCCGCCGCCCCGGCCACGCCGATGCCCACCGCCGCGATCTGATCTGGGGACAGGCCCGCCGCCTGCAACGCCTGGCGCATGGCGATCTGGATGGTCTGGGCCGCCGCCTCGCGCCCGACCACGCTGGGGTTGGCGGTCGGCCCCTCGCTCTGGCCGTGGATGGCCAGGTCCGGGGTGACGATGACCACGCGGACGGCGCTGCCGCCGCCGTCGATGCCCATCAGGTAACGCGGGAGAGACATGGGGCTGCCTAACCCGCGCACCAGGTGCGGCGCAGCAGGTCAACGTAGTTAGCGCCGGGGGTGATCTGGCCCAGCACCGCGCCATGCCGCGCGCCGGTCAGGGCGGGATGGGCACCGGGCCGGGCGTGCCAGGTCTCGTGCGCCAGCAGGGCGAACACCAGCGCCTCCTTGTGGTCGCTGTCCAGGCCGAGGTCCTCGTGCGTCAGGACGGCGGACGGTCGCAGCCGCGCGCGCAGCATCTCCACCAGGGCCGGATTACGCGCCCCGCCGCCGCCCAGGATGACCTCGGCGGGCAGGGCGGGGGCGAAGCGCCGGTAGGCATCGGCGATGCTGGCCGCCGTGAGCGCGGTCAGCGTGGCGATGATGTCCGCGTCATCCAGGCCGCGCGCCCGTCCCTCGGCTACCAGCCCTGCCCCCATCGGGGCCCCGAACAGCTCGCGCCCGGTGGTCTTGGGCGGGGAACGCCGGTAGTAGGGGTGGGCCAGCAGCGTTGGCAGCCAGGCTTCGTCGACCCGCCCTCGCCTGGCCAGCCGTCCGTCATGGTCGTAGCGCAACGCGCCGTCGGTGATCGCGCTGACCGCCGCGTCAATCAGGACATTACCGGGGCCGGTATCGAAGGCCAGGGGCGGGCTGTCCGGGTCGGAGAGCGGCGGCAGGAAGGTGACATTGCCGATCCCGCCGATGTTTTGCACGGCGCGCCACGCCGTGGGATGGCGGAGCAGCAGCCAGTCGGCGTAACTGGTCAGCGGCGCGCCCTGGCCCCCGGCGGCCACGTCGCGGGGGCGGAAGTTGCTAACCGTGGTGATACCGGTCCGTTCGGCGATCACGCTGGCTTCGGTGATCTGCAAGGTGGCGCTGACGCGCCCGTCCGGCTGGACCATGTGCCACACCGTCTGCCCGTGCGATCCGATCAGGTCGACTTCGGCAGGGCGCAGCCCGGCCTGCGCGATCACGTGCCGGGCCGCGCGGGCAAAAGACTCCCCCAGTTCGGCGTTGAGCTGGCACAGGGCGTCCACCCGGCTGCGGTCGGGCAGGCAGGCTTCCAGGATACGCTGCTGAAATTCCGGCGGATACGGCTGCGTCGCCGCCGCCACGATCCGCGCCTGGAGGTGCGGGGGCGCGCCGGTGATCGCACACAGCGCCGCGTCGATGCCGTCCGCCGACGTGCCGGACATCAGTCCTATGATCAACATGTCCCGTCCACCGCCTCGGCCAACAGGTCATGGGCGGCCCGCCGGAAGTCGTGGATGCCGGGTTTGTCCCGGCCCGGATACACACGGTTGGTCAGGCAGGCCACCACCAGCGCCCGGCGGGGATCGATCCACAGGGAGGTGCCGGTGAAGACGGTATGGCCGTAGGAGTCAGGGCTGAAGCGGTCCCCCGCCGAGGAATCTTCCGGCGCTTTGAGCATCCAGCCCAGCCCGCGCCGCATCCCGTCGGTGGCAGCGTGCTCCTGGGTGGCGGCCCGCATCACGTCCGGCGAGATGCCCAGCCGGGGGTCGCGTTCCAGCCAGGCCTGGCCGAGCGCGGCCACGTCGCGGGCCGACCCAAACAGCCCAGCGTGCCCGGCGACCCCGCCCACGCCGCAGGCGTTCTCGTCGTGAACCTCCCCCCAGCAGCGGCGACCCCGCCAGGTCGGGTCGTTTTCGGTGGGGGGGATGGCCGTCCGCGCGCGCCCGTGCTGGAGCGGATTAAAGACCAGCGATTCCAGCCGGAGCGGTTCCAGCACCCGCTCGCGGATGACCACATCCAGCGCCCCCGGCGTGCCGTGCAGGCGGCTGACCGCCTCGCCGAGCAGCATGAACCCCAGGTCGCTGTAGCGCACCACCCCATCGCCCGGCTGGCCCACCAGGGGATAGGTACACAGCGCCCGCAGCGCGTTGGCCCAGCGCTCCTGGGGGGACACCAGGTCTGTCCGGTCGGGCGGCAGGGGGGCTGGCCCGGCGGCGTTAAACACGTCGCGCCAGGGAGCCAGGCCGGAGGTGTGGGTGAGCAACTGGCGAAACGTCACCCGGCTGGGATCGGCGGTCTGGCCGCGTAACGCGTCCGGCGTGGGCAGACGGGCTTTGGTGTGCGGGTCCTGGCCGCCGTCCAGCGGGCGCGGCCCCGATTCGCCAAACTCCGGCACCACATCCACCAGCCGGTCCTCCAGCGCCACGAGTCCCTGGCTGACCAGCGACAGAAAGGCGCTGGCGGTGAATAACTTACTGACGGAGGCCAGGTCGAAGAGCGAGTCAGGCTGTACCGGCAGCTGGCGGCTGTCCGGGTCGATCCAGCCCCAGGCTTCGTTCAGCCAGACCGCGCCGTCCCTGACCACCGTCAGCGCCAGGGCGGGGAAGGTGTCGCCCAGGTGACGCTGGACAACCGCCTCCAAGGCGCGGCGCGCGGCGGGGGACAGCCGGTCGATCTTCAGGTGTGACGACGTGTCATTGATATGAGACAAATGGCAGCCTCCGGGATCGGTCGGCGCGCCCGCTGATTATACTCCTGGTCGAGGGGGGTTGACACTTCCAAGTCGGCGGCGGGCGGGGGCGGACCCGGTCCGGCCAGGGATGGCGTAGGCTGGCTCGCGGGTGAATCGCGCCGCCTCCAGCCCGGACAATGATCAGGCGCTCAGGCCGCTGGTGGCTGTACAATCGTGTTCACCGCTGGCGCAGTCCGCGCGCCGGGCCACTACCGACAGGAAACTGCCATGTCCATGAGCACCATCCGCCCCCTGACCGCCGCCGATATCCCCCCCGCCGTGACGTGGGTGATCGATCAGCCGCTCTGGCGGCGCTACCGACTGCGCTTCTCCCAGATGTGCGCCCTGATGGAACGGGCGCTGGCTCAGGAGCACATCCTGCTGGTCGCCGATGTGGCCGATGATCGCGCCTGTGGCCTGGCCTGGTGCATGCCGGAGGGCGCTTTCGGGCGCAGCGCGTACCTGCGGCTCATTGGCGTGCGGGAGGATCGGACCGGCCAGGGGATCGGCGCTGCATTGCTGGGGCGGACCGAGTCCCTGGCGGCCCGTCACTGCCGGGACCTGTTTCTGCTGGTCTCTGACTTTAACGTGGACGCCCAGCGCTTTTACCGGCGGCACGGTTACGAGCAGGTGGGGGCGATACCCGGCTACGTGCTGCCGGACGTGACGGAACTGCTTTTTCACAAGCGTCTGCCGCCGGCATCTTGAGATTATTGGCCGGGACAAGTGCGTTTCCCCATAAAACGATGGTAAACTGGAAGTGCAGCATCCGCATCAACCCACCCAAGTGTTCCGACTTTTATGTGAATAGGCCTTCAGATTTGTAAGGAGAAATCGATATGCTACCCAAATTGAGCCGTGTCCTGCTCGCCGGGGCGCTCGTTCTGGCGTTTTGGGGCACCGCAGTTCCCGCCCTGGCACAAGGTGGGGACAACGTGCTGATCATGGCGCGCGCCGTTGACGCCACTGGCCTGGACCCTCACGCACAGACCGCGTTCGCCTCGTTGCGCCTGTTGGAGATGATCTACGAGCCTCTGGTCAACCTGGACCAGGACCTGAATCTGGTGCCAGCGCTGGCCACCGAGTGGGCGTTCTCCGACGACGCCATGACGCTGACCATGGAGTTGCGCCAGGGGGTGACTTTTCATGATGGTTCGGCTTTCACCGCCGAAGACGTGATCGCTTCCTTTGAGCGGCTCCTGGATGAGGAGTTCGGTTCGGCGGCGCGCACCAACTACGTGAGCATCGAGTCCATGGAAGCGCCCGATGATTACACCGTGATCTTCCACCTCTCACAGCCGGACGTGCCGTTGCTGGCCGCCATGGCCAGCACCAACGCGGTGATCTTATCTTCCGAGGTCATCGCGAGCGGCGATCCCACCACGGTTGAGGGCACCATCGGCACCGGGCCGTTTATGCTGGAGAGCTGGGTCCCCGAGGAAACCACCGTCCTCAGTGCCAACCCGGACTGGTGGGGCGAAGGGCCGAACGTGGACGGCATCGAGATTCGTATCATCCCCGATGAAACCTCGATTGTGGCCGCTCTGCGGGCCGGGACGGTCGATTTTGCGCTGCTGTCCGATCCGCTGGTGGCCACGCTCCTCGATGGTGATGAGACGGTCGTGCTCGAGCGCATCCCCGACATCGACTACCATGTGCTGCAATTACGCGCGGCGGTGGAGCCGCTGGACAGGCTGGAAGTGCGGCAGGCCATCTCCTGCGCCATCGACCGCCAGGAAGTGGTCGATACGGCCGCCCTCGGCGAGGGTCGTGTGACCGGGCCGCTGACGATGCCCGCTTTCGCTCTGCCGCCGGAAGAGCTTTTCTGCTACGAGAAAGACCTCGACCGGGCGCGGGAACTGATGCAGGCGGCCGGGTTACTGGATGAAGGGTTCACCCTGCATGTGATCTTCGCTCAGGACGAGCCGCCGAGCGCGCCCGCCGAAGCGCAGAACATCCAGGCGCAACTGGCTGACATCAACATCACCGTCGAAATCGAATCGCTAGAATTTGCCACCTACGTGGACCGCTGGCTGGCTGCGGACTTCATGGGAGCGATCGCGCTCAACGGCGGGCGTATCGACCCCTACACCATGTATGCTCGCTACTGGCAGTATGATGCCCGCTTCAGCGAGGTCGCCGGGTATATCGACGACACTCTGGACGAGCAGATGAAGGCTGGCCGGGTTGAGACCGATCCGGAGGCGCGCTACGAGATTTTCGCCGCCTTCCAGCGGCATCTGGCGGAAATGTCTCCCTGGATCTGGCTGTACACGGGTTACACCTATACGGCCCATCAGCCCTACGTGACCAACTGGGAGCCAGCCGCGAACGATTCGCTGTACTATCTGTATGGGGTTAACGTGGAGCGTTAGCCGACGTTCCACCGGATGGGGGCGTGTGCCGAGTCCGGGCACATGCTCCCTTCCTTTGTTTCGGTTTGCTGCCACACCACCCTAAAAACTCATGGCTCGTTACCTGGCACAACGCGCGATTGCCTTCATCCCGACTCTGTTAGGCATTTCCATCCTGGTCTTTCTGGCCATCCGGCTGGTGCCCGGCGACCAGATCATGGCCATGCTCGGCACGGAGGCGGGTATGCTCACCGGAGAGCAGCGGGCCGCGCTGGAGGCCTATTTCGGCCTGGATAAGCCCGCTGTGGAGCAGTATTTCTCCTGGTTGGGCAATGCCTTGCAGGGCAACCTGGGCTATTCCGTTCGGCACGGCCAGCCGGTTCTGACGCTCATCTTGGAGCGCTTCCCGCTGACTGTGGAGCTGGCTGTGCTCTCGGTCTTCATCGCCCTGTTGGTGGGCATTCCGATTGGTATTCTCTCCGCCGTGCGCCACAATTCGTGGCTCGATCTGTTCGGGCGGGTATTCTCAATGCTGGGCCTGGCGGTGCCTAACTTTTTGCTGGGCACGCTGATCATCTACGCCCTGTCGGTTTACTTCGGCGTCCTTCCGAACTCCGGCGACTATGTGGGGCTGACGGAAAACCCGCTCCTGAACCTGGAGCAGCTGATCTTCCCGGCCATCACCATGGGGTTCTCCTTCTCCGCTTCGGTGATGCGGATGACACGTTCGGCCATGCTGGAGGTTTTGAACGAGGACTATGTGCGCACCGCCCGGAGCAAAGGGTTACGCGAGCGGGCAGTCATCTGGCGGCACGCGCTGCGTAACGCCCTGATCCCGGTGGTCACGCTCATCGGTGTCGAATTTGGCTATCTGTTGGGCGGCGCCTTCATCACCGAGCAGATTTTTGCCCTGCCGGGCCTGGGACGGTTGACGGTGAACGCGATCTCTCAACGCGAGTTTGCGCTGATCCAGGGGGTCACGTTATTTATCGCCTTCAATTTTGTGGTGATCAACCTGGGCGTGGACCTGATCTATGCAGCGCTTGACCCTCGAATCTCCTATGCCCACACCGCCTGAAACGATCCTTGTCTCACACGCTCCCCAGAACGTGCTCCAGCGCCTGTTGCGCAACCGCAGCGGCCTGGTGGGCCTGATCCTGATGGTGGGTTTCGTCGGCCTCAGCCTGGCCGGGGCGTTAGGATTCACCCCCTATCCGATCATGGAGCAGCACCCCCGTGACCGGCTGCAAGGTCCCAGCCAGACCTACCTGCTGGGCACCGATCAGTTTGGACGCGACCTGGCCAGCCGGTTGATGAAAGGCGGCACCAACTCCTTGCGGGTGGCGGTGTTCTCGGTGGCGCTGTCCACGGTGTTCGGGACCTTAATCGGCATCACCGCTGGCTACCTGGGCGGCCTGGTCGATAACCTGATCATGCGCCTGATGGACATCCTGTTTGCGTTCCCCACGCTTTTGCTGGCGCTGCTGGTTGTGGCCATCCTGGGGACCGGGCTTAACAACACTGTTCTGGCCATTGCCGTGGTTTATACGCCGATCTTCTCGCGGGTTGCCCGGGGACCGGTGTTGTCGTTGAAAGAAATGGAGTTCGTCACCGCCGCGCGCTGCCTCGGTGTGCGCGAATGGCACATCCTGTTTCGCCATGTGCTGCCCAATATGATGGCCCCCCTCATCGTGCAGGTGACACTGGCTCTATCCTGGGCGCTGATCACCGAGGCCGGGTTGAGTTTTCTGGGGTTGGGCACCCAGCCCCCGGAGCCTTCATGGGGGCTGATGCTCAGTTCCAATCGGAGCCTGGCGGAGATCGCCCCCTGGCTGATCCTTTTCCCCGGTCTGGCCCTGATGTTGGGCGTGCTGGGCTTCAACCTGCTGGGCGACGGACTGCGCGATGTGCTCGACCCGCGTTTCGCCCGCCGATAAAGGAAGGTCCATGAACAGCAAACAGCGCGTGGACCTGGCCATGCAGCACCAGGAGGCCGACCGCGTGCCGGTGATGTGCCAGCTGGCGCTCGGCCATTATTTCCTGAACCTGAAGGATCGGCTGCGGCCCCATGAAATCTGGTTCACCAGCGAGGGCTTCGCCGAAGCCCTGCTGACTTTGCGGCAGCGCTACCGCTTCGACGGCATCCTGATCAACATCCCTGGCCGCGACCCCGACTGGATGGACCAGGTGGCCGCCCTGGAGACGAGCGGGGCGGGTGAGATCATCACCTGGAAAGATGGGATGCATACCGTCATCCCCTGGGATGACAACCCCCAGTATGAGCCGGATGACCTCACACGCGCTCCCCGCCCCGATTTCCAAACCTTTGACCCGGACGCGGACATGGCCCGGCTGGATGAATGGCCGCGTTATACCTGGGGCATCTACCACACGCCGCGCCTGCCGGGCAAGGAGCCGGGCCTGTTGCTGGAGCCGCCTGACTACTTCTACCGGACGATTGACCTGGTTAAGGCGGCGGTCGGCGAGACGGTGTCCATCCACGGCGAGGTGTTTTCCCCGTTCACGCACTTCCTGGAGCTGTTCGGCTACCAGGAAGCCATGCTGGCGCTGGTCATGGACCCGGCCAGGGCGGCGGCGACGCTGGACCGGCTGGCCGAGGCCACAATCGCCTGGGGCCGGGCGCAGGCCCGCCGGGGCGTGGACGCCGTGTTGATCTCGTCGGCGTTTGCCGGGGCTGGCTTCATCTCCCCCCGGATGTACGAGCAGTTCGTGGTGCCCGGCGAGCGTAAGGTGGTGGACGCGCTGCACGCCGAATTCCCAGATGTGCCGGTTTATACCCACACCTGCGGCCGGCTGGCCGACCGGCTGGAGTTGCTGGTCGAGACGCACACCGACGGCATTGACACGCTCGATCCGCCGCCGCTAGGCGACACCGAACTGGCCGACGCCAAGGCGCGCATCGGCGACCAGCTGTTTATCAAAGGCAACATAAACGCGGTGGCCCTGCTGACTGACAGCGCGGCGCAGGTCCGCCAGCGGGCCAGGGAAGCGCTGGCGGCGGGCATGCCGGGCGGCGGGTACATCCTGAGCACAGCGTGTTCGGTGGCTCCGCACGTCGAACCGTGGAAGCTGGAAATGCTGGTCGAAATCGCCGACGAATTCGGCAGGTATTGAGGCCAGCCTCGTTGTCCCGGCGCGCCCCGACTCAGGCGCGGTTCCGGCAGCATAAGGGGCGCGGTGAGGCGGTGGCATGGTATACTCAGCCGGAATTTAATCATCCACCGGTCACGAGCGGATGTTCAACCGGCACCAGGATCGACAGGAGGGGAAAACTGATGCGGGCGGCGCGGATAAAGGCCCCTGAGCAGGTGGCAGT
>DAOTXK010000204.1:0-3734 GCA_034435395.1 Anaerolineae bacterium
CCACAGACCAGCGCTGTCTTCATGAACCTGCTTGCCTCCTCATATTGTAGCGTTCAGCCGTCAGCGGTCAGCCGTCAGCGACCAGCCGTCAGCGGTCAGCCGTCAGCGACCAGCCGTCAGCGACCAGCCGTCAGCGACCAGCCGTCAGCGTTCAGCCGTCAGCCGGTCGGCCCTCCCCAGGGAACGCCCCCTCAGTCGCTCGCCCGCCGGGCAAAAATTCGCACAGCATTGTCCACCGGCTCGTCGGCCACCAGGATGAGATACCCCCCGCCGCCCGCCCCGGATAACTTCCAGCCCAGCGCCCTATCCCGATACTGGTCGATGAGCCGGGCGACCTCCTCGGTCATCATGTGGGGGAACATGGCGATCTGCGCCTCAAACGCTTCCCGCATGTAACGGCCAAACTCCCGGATATCGCGCGCCAGGATGGCCTCCCAGCACCCATCGGCGGCGTCGGCCAACGCTTTGGCCCCCGCCCGGTCGATGCGGGTATCGGCCAGCACGTCAAAATCAGCCCCCCGGGGACCCAGCGTGATCAGGTAGAGCGCGTTTTCCACAAATTGCAGGGCCAGCTCATCCTGCACATGGTCGATCCGGCTGGGCCAGTACTCGCCTTCGTAGTAGGCGTAGGCCAGCCCGGGGAAAACCAGCCCGATGGCGTCCTGCGAGCCGGAGATCTCTTTGGTGCCCGGCGGGTTGTCGTAACAGAACAGGATTTTAGCCAGCTTCTCATAATCGCTGGCGGGGAGGCGCGGCCCCCATAGCTCAATGGCCGCCCGCCGGGTGCTGGAGGCCATGCCGCTGCGCTCGTTAAACTCAATGGTCGGCTCGATGGAAATGGTGATCACCGCGCCGGGGTAATGCTCCGACACCCAGGCCTGGTCCAGCCAGCCGCCCGCCAGGTCGATGCGATACGGCATGCGGTCGACCGCCCGCAGCGCGGTGGTGGAGCGCGGCGTCAGGCCAGGGCGCGGCTGGCGCTTCAGCACCACATATTCCACGCCGTGCGCCGCGCACAGCCGCTCTTTCTGCGGCATATGGCCGTCCTCGTTCACGATGAACACGTCCGGCTGGAGCGCCTTAAATTCCTCCAGGAAGTCCAGCACCCCCGATCCCTGGGAGATGAAAGCGTCCTTCACGCACCTGACCGCCTTCACCATGTACAGGCGTTCCTGTTCATTGTTGACGGGCGGCCTGCCTTTCAGCTCAAAAACCGTCCGGTCTGAGCCTAACGCCACATACAGATCGCCATAGGAAGCCGCCTCCTCAAAGAAGGCGATGTGGCCGCTGTGTAACAGGTCAAAGCACCCGCTGACCAAAACCTTCCTGGGCATGCGTCGCTCCTTGAGTCACAGGCCGGCGGGGGATTACTGCCGGGCAGCCCGGCCCGCCGCTGACCGCCCCCTGGCGGCGATCTATTATAGCCCTGAGGCCGCGCCTCGCCGCAACCGGCAGGCGGAATCGCCAGAGCAGAGCGCCAGCCCGGCCTACCCCCGCTGATCCCACAGCTGGCGGACGATCTGCGCGTGGCCCAGGTGCAGGGCAGTATGCTCCAGGGCGTGAAACAGCGCCCAGGCCACGGTGTACTCGCGCCGGTCGCGGGGCGATACCCGAACGGCACTCAGGTCCCGGACGGTCAGGGATTCCAGGACGCCCCGGCTGTGCGCCAGCGCCGCGTCAAGGCGGGCCTTCAGCCGGGCGGTATCCCAGCCGGCCGCCTCGAATTCGGCGGCGCGGTCGCGGTGGGAGGGGTCCTCGCCCGCCACGTCGCCGATCCAGTAACGCTCCGCGCCGGTCAGGTGCACCACCAGCACCGTCAGCGAATTCATGCCCGGCCCTGGGACCCAGTCCAGCGCCTCCATCGACAGGCCGGTGATGGCCTGGGCGATGTCGTCGTGCAACCTTTCCAGGGTGTTCAGATAGTCCTCAAACACCGGCAGCATCCCACCACCCCCCTTGCCAGACTTGCCCGGCTTAGTATAGTCGACACCGGGCGCGGACGCCGCGGTCCCGCTCCTCCGGGCCGACTATCCGAAAAGTGAAGTATGACACCCGACCGCCCAAAACTCAACGCCCACTTTTTGGGCCTGCCAGCCGCGCCGGGCGCGTATGCCCTGCTGATCCGGCTGGATGCGCCGCTCATGATCCGGGCCGGGCGGCTGGGCGCGGTAGGGCTGGCGGCGGGCTGCTACGTGTACACCGGCAGCGCGCGGGGACCGGGCGGCCTGCGGGCGCGGGTGGGCCGGCACTTACGCGCCGCCGACCGAACGCCCCACTGGCACATCGACGCGCTGACCGCCGTCGCGCCGGTGGCCGAGGTGTGGTGGGTAGAAACGGGGGAGCGGCTGGAATGCGCCTGGGCGACGGCGTTGCTGGCCCTGCCGGGGACAACAGTCCCGGCGCGGGGCTTCGGCGCGTCGGACTGCGGCTGCGTGGCGCACCTGCTGCGGGTGGCCGACCCGTCGGCGGCGCGGGCGGCGCTGGAGGCACCTGGCGCTCTGAACCAGGGATTCTGGGGCCGTCTGGCGCGATCGCGCTGACCAATTGAGGGCAGTCAGGCCGCGCTGCGCCTGGCGTGTTCGGCTTTTGCTGCCGCTACTGTCTCCGTCAGCCGGTCGACAAAATCGCTGGCATCCAGAACTTCCAACAGAACAGGCTCTCCTTGCTTATTCACATGCAAAATCGCCGACCCGACCATTTCCGCATCGTAGATATCCCCTTCTGAGAACCAGACCAGCAGGATGTCATCCTCGACTTTGTAGGTGATCTGAGGGTTCATGGCCGTTCCTTCCTGCTTGGGAAAAACGTGATAACCGTGATCGTCTCCGCATCTTCAGTAAACACTACATTCAGCCGATAATGTCTGCTGAGCGACCGGCGAGCAACCTGCCAGCGTGTTAACGAATTTTGTCCATATGGGACATCCTGAGACTTCCACACGGTGCCCGGAATAATGCTCCCGATTATACCGAGTCATCTGACGCCACAGGGAAGGAACCCGGTGAAGATGTCCATCCGCCGCCACCCGGTGGCCCGAAGCCGCCGTTAGCTACCACCCCGGCGGGTCTTCTGTTATACTCTCCCCGACCCTGCTGCGCTCGATTGGCCTCCCCGCGCAAGGAAACAGGCATGTCCATCCCGGAACAACGTCAGATCGTCCGCCGCCTGCTCGATGACTCCAGCCTCACCGACGCGCCGACCGCCTACTACGCCCTGTACCACGATCCGGCCCGTTCGACCCTCGTCACCCGGACGGACCAGGGCGGGCGTCCGGAGGGCTTCGCCGGGCGCTTCCAGACCGGCTACGACCTCTTCCGTCCGCTGGTGACCATGCGCTGCCGGGACGCCGCCGTCGCCGCCGATCTGCTGGCCGAGCTGCTGACGCCCGGTCGGCCCTATATCTTCTTCGCCAACCTGAACCAGTTCCCGCTGATCGGCGGCAGCTTCCAGGTCGAGAACCGGCGCTTCCTGCACATCTATTACCTGGACACGGCGCGCTTCCAGCCCAAGATCAATGTCATGGTGGTGGAGAAGACCACCGAAGATGGCCAGCCGCGCTTCGAAATCCGCTCCGGCGGCTTGCAGGCCGTCTCCGGCGTCAACTGGATCTCGCCGGGCTTTGCCGAGGTCTACGTCTACACCGAGCCGCTGGCCCGCCAGCGCGGCTGGGGCCGGAGCGTGGTCGCCGCCTGCACGGAACACATCCTGCGCGGCGGACGGCTGCCGCTCTACCT
>DAOTXK010000205.1:0-8105 GCA_034435395.1 Anaerolineae bacterium
GGGCGTCAACAGCAAAGATGTGATCGTGGAGGTGCTGGAGGAATCCAGCCGCGGGCTGTTTGGGATCGGCGGCAGGCCCGCCCGGGTCCGGCTGACTCTGCTCGCCCCCCCTTCCCGCCCCGAACCATCTCCCCCGGCTGTGTCCAGGCCCCGAACCCGACAGAAGCCCCGCAAGGCCAGACGAGCCGAAAAGCTCGCCCTCGGGGATGAAGAGACTGACCTTGCCCTGGAAGAACCCAAGCTGACCCCGCCCCCGCCCGGCGATGAGGAGGCGCGGGTGGCCCTGGAAACGCTGGAGGAGTTGCTGGCCAAGATGGGCGTCGCCGCCCAGGTGGAGGCCCGGTACGCCGAGCCAGCCGACGACAGCGAGGTCGGGCCGCTGGTCCTGCAGATCACCGGGCCTGACCTGGGGGTGTTGATCGGGCGGCGCGGCGAGACGCTGGCCGCCCTGCAATACATCACCCGCCTGATCGTCAGCCGGGAGTTGCAGCGCCGGGCCAACCTGGTGGTGGACGTGGAGCATTATAAAGCTCGCCGCGAGAAGCGCCTGCACAGTCTGGCCCTGCGCATGGCCAAGCAGGCCACGCAGCGCGGGCAGACGGTGACGCTGGAACCGATGCCCGCTTATGAGCGCCGTATCATTCACCTCACCCTGCGGGATCGCACCGACGTGTACACGCAGAGCGTGGGCGAGGGCGACAGCCGCAAGGTGACCATTGTCCCGGTCAAAGATCGCTGACGGCTGATCGCTGACGGCTGATCGCTGACGGCTGACCGCTGATGGCTGACCGCTGACGGCTGACCGCTGACGGCTGACCGCTGATAGCTGACCGCTTATGGCTGACCGCCTCCGCCCTGAGTGTTTCCGGGTAGGGTGAGGGAAAACCGCCGATGTCTTCCGTTGACCGTCGCCGTCTCCTGCTCGGCCTCCTGCTGCCGCTGCTCCTGCTGCCCGTCGGGCCTGCCGCCGCCCAGGCCCGAGTCCAGGAACTGACCGGCACCATCGACGACGCCAACGACCTGATCTTCTACGACCTCTACGATCTCCCGGCGGGGCATACCCTTTATGTCTACGCAGCAGCCACCTCCGGGAACCTGGACACCTACCTGATGCTGGGGGATATCGACTTCCAGGATATCTACCAGGAAGATGACGACGGCGGCGGCGGGACCAACTCCGCCCTGGAGTACCTGATCGCCGAAGGCGGCGATTACACCCTGGCCGTCACCCGCTACGACGAAACCACCGCTGGCGACTTCCGGCTGTTGATCGGCCTGGATGCGCCGGAAGTGATGACGGGCCGGGCCGCGCCGACCGGGCATGAGCTGGCGGTGTACTACGGCGCGCTGCCGCTGGGAGCCTACGAAGTGACGGATTGCAGTCGGCTCGCCGAGCGGCCCGTCCTCAGCGGCCCTGAGCAACGCCTGGAAACCGACTACTTCGTGCTGCATTACACGGCGGAGGGCCGGGACGCCGCCACCCCTGATTTTGCCCGGGAGGTGTCCCGCATCCTGGACCGCATCTGGAAGCGGGAGGTCCTGGAGCTGGGCTGGCCGCCTCCTCCGACCGACTGCGGCGAGGGCGGCGATACACGCTACGACATCTACCTGATGGACATCCTGGATGAGGGCATATTGGGCTATTCCATGCCGGAATCGGTGCTGGGGGACAATCCGCTCTCCCACCTGCCGGAGGAGTGGGCGGCCTACAGCTATCTGGTGATCGACAACGACTTCAGCGGCTACCGCGACCCCTTCGCCATCATGCTGACCACCGCCGTCCACGAATTTAACCATTCCATCCAGTTCGGCTACGATATCGCCGATGCGGGCGGCGAGTGGTATTACGAGGCCACCGCCGTGTGGATGGAGACCCAGGCCTTTCCGGAAGTCGAGGACGCCACGCCTTACGTGCCCGATCTGTTTGCCTACCCTGACCTGTGCATCGGCAGCACGCCGGACGATCCGGCCCACGACGCCCGCATCTACGCCGAGTGGCTGCTGATCGATTCGCTGGCCCAGGATTATGGGCCGGGGGTCGTCCGGCGGCTGTGGGAGCTGATCGCCATTTACGAGGGGATGGATAGCTTTTACCAGTTGTTGGACGAGCTGGGCACCACGCCCCAGGCCGTGATGCAGCGCCTGGCCATCCGTAACCTGCTGCTGGACTACGACCTGGCGGCCAGCTTTCCGGGCCGGGTGCGGGTGGAAAGCGCCGTCAACGGGTTCGGGCGGTTCGGGCCGGGCCGGAACGGGGTGCAGGAATTGGGCGTGGATTATGTGCTGGTGACCAAGCCGCTGGTGTATACCTTCGCCGTCGAGCCGCCCACCCTGGCCCTGACGCTGGTCGGGGTGGACCTGGCCGCTAGCGCCGCCTATGTCTTTGACCTGGGGCAGCGCGGCACGGTCGATACCGCCCCGTTTGATTTCACGTATCTGATCATCCTGAACACCGGGGTCCACCGCGATACCGGGTCCTGCACCATGACCGACTGGGTGTTGACGGCCAGCGACGGCTCCGCCGAGTCCCCGTCCCAGCCAGAAGGCAAAATCTGGGATGCGGCCCACTTCGTCCCGGCGAGTTAGGTCGTGTTACAATAGCGGCTATTTACAATAGCGGCTATTTACAATAGCGGCTATTTGCAATAGCGGCTATTTGCAATAGCGGCCATTGAGGGCCGTGCCCGTGGCGTCAGCGGGAGCGCTGACCAAACGTCCCGCCGGGGAAGCCGTTACCCCCCACATGAAGAAGCCTGACCATGACTGTTATCGACTACCTGATTATGGGCCATGTGGCTCACGACCGAACGCCGCAGGGGCCGGTGCTGGGCGGCACGGTGTCCTATGCCGCCATCACGGCGCGGGCGATGGGGCTGCGCATCGGCATGCTGACCAGCGCCCGCCCGGACGACCCCGTCCTGCCGGGGCTGGACGGCATCGCGCTGCACCTCCTGCCCGCCGCCAGTTCCACCATCTTCGTCAACACCTACACGGCGCATGGCCGCGTGCAATACGTGCAGGGCCACGCCGGGCTGCTGTCCGCGGCGGACCTGCCGGGGGCCTGGGCGGGAGCGCCCATCGTCCATCTGGCCCCCATCGCCCGCGAGCTGGATGAGACGCTGGTGCCGGAGCGTTTCCCCGGCGCGCTGGTCGGGATCACGCCGCAGGGTTACATGCGGTCCTGGGATGGCGACGGGCGCGTCTCCGGCATCCCCTGGGCGGAAGCGCCACGCCTGCTCCCCGCCGCCGCCGTCACCGTGCTCAGCGAGGAGGACCTGGGACTCTCCGAGGCGCTGGAGCGCGAGTATGCGGCGCTGGCCTCGCGGCTGGTCGTCACCCGCGAGGCGCGCGGGGCGACGCTCTACACCGGCGGGGTCCGGCAGGACTTCCCCACCATCACCATCGCCGAAGCCCGGCACCCCACCGGGGCGGGGGACGTGTTCGCCGGGGCGCTGCTGGCCTATCTTCACCGCCACCCCGACGCCTGGGATGAGGCCATGAACGCGGCCTTACGCATCGCCAGCGTGTTTGTGGAGCGCTGCGAAGACATCGGCGCGCCATCGGCGGCATGTATGGCCCGGATCGTGGCCGATCCCCGCGTCCGAGAAGTGCTCACGCTGGACGGGTAAGGGCGTCCGCCGCCATGATCACCATCGACCGCATTCTCTTTAATGGGCATATCCGCACGCTGGACCCGGCACAGCCAATCGTGAGCGCCCTGGCCGTGATTGGCGAGCGGATCGTCGCCAGGGGCGATGACTCGCTGCGCGCCCTGGCCGGGCCAGGCACCGCGCTGGATGATCTCGGCGGGCGGGCGGTCCTGCCCGGCCTGACCGACGCCCACCTGCACTGGTCCGGGCTGGCCCGCGCCTTACCAAGCGTGGACCTGTTCGGAGTGCTGACCAAGGACGAAGCCCTGCGCCGCGTGCGGGCGCGCGTCGAACAAACTCCGCCCGGCGAGTGGGTCACCGGGCGGGGCTGGCTGCAAGACCTCTGGCCAGACCCGGCCTTTCCCACCGCCGCCGACCTGGACGCGGCGGCCCCGGATCACCCGGTTTATCTCAGCGCCAGGAGCGGACACGCCGCCTGGGTCAACAGCGCCGCCCTGCGGCTGGCCGGCCTCACCGCGGAGACGCCCGACCCCGACGGCGGGGCCATCCAGCGCGACTCCGCCGGGCGTCCCACCGGCATCCTGCTGGAAGACCCGGCGATGAAGCTGGTGAGCGACCTGATCCCGGAGCCGTCGCCAGAGACGCTGGCCGACTGGATGGGCCAGGCCCAGACGATGGCCTGGCGGGTCGGCCTGACCGGCTTCCACGACTTCGACGGCCCGGACTGCCTGGCGGCGTTACAAATTCTGCGGGAGCGCGGCCAGCTGGGCCTGCGGGTGGTCAAAAACGTCAACGATAGCTGGATCGCCCCGCTGCTGGAAGCGGGCATCCGCTGGGGCTTCGGCGACGACTGGATTCGGATCGGCGGCCAGAAGATTTTCGCCGACGGCGCGCTCGGCCCGCGCACGGCGGCCATGCTCGCCCCCTACGAGGGTGAGCCGGATAATTACGGCATCGTCGTCACCGAGAAGGAGGAAATGGCCGAGCGGGTGCTCAGAGCCAGCGCCGCCGGGCTGCCCTCGGCCATCCACGCCATCGGCGACCGGGCCGTGCATGACGTGCTGGACGTGTACGAGATGGCCCGCCGCCAGGAGGCCGAACAGGGTGTGCCCCGGTCAGCGCGACGCCACCGCATCGAACATGTGCAGGTCATCCACCCGGACGACGTGGGCCGTCTGGCTGCGCTGGGCCTGATCGCCTCCATGCAGCCCATCCATGCCACCGCCGATTACCCGATGGTGGACCGCTACTGGGGCGCGCGGGGGGAATGGGCCTACAACTTCCGCGCCCAGCTGGCGCGGGGCGTGATCCTGGCCTTCGGCTCGGATTCGCCGGTGGAGCCGCTGGACCCCCGGCAGGGCATCCACGCCGCCGTGACCCGCCGCCGCGCCGATGGCTCGCCGGGGCCGGACGGCTGGTATCCCCAGGGGCGGCTGACGCTGGATGAGGCGGTGCGCGGCTTCACCCAGGGTCCGGCTTACGCGGCGGGCCTGGAGGACCGGCTGGGCCGGCTCGCGCCGGGTTACCTGGCGGACCTGATCGTGCTGGCCGAGGACTGGTATACCATCCCGCCGGACGCCATCCTGACGACGGAGGTGGTGGGGACGATGGTCGGCGGGGTGTGGCGGCATCGTGTTTTCGGTTAAGATTAAAGGTCAGCCGTCCGTGTGGTTGTTGAGGGCATGATGGTTGACCCCAAACATTACGGGAAAGATTTCACCGGTCTGGGATACGACGATTTCAGCGCCGATGCGACCGGCACGTCCTGGCGCGGCCAGAGAAGCCTGGCCGGGCTGGTGGCCCGCTACCTGAGCGAGAGCCGCCGCCTGCCGGTTGCGTTCCACTCCACCGATGTCAAACGCCGCAATGAGGCGTTTATCAGCCACCGGGCGGAGGCGCTCGCCTCCACCGATGACCGGCGGCGCATCGTCAAGTTCCGCCTGGCGCTGGACGAGCGGGGCGCGTATTACGGCCTGACCATCGAGCGCCCGCACGGCCCGATGGATGCTGGCTGGGACTGGCCGCGCTTCATCCGAGCGGTGACGGGCGATCAGCGGTTGCAGCGGACCATCACCCAGGCCGAGACCGGGCGCGGCGCGCTGATGGTGGCCTTCATCACCCATAAAGACGAGAAGCAAGGGGCCAAGCTATCCTGGGATGAGGCCGGAGTCCATGACTATCCGGTCGCCGCGCGGCTGAAGCTGCTGGACGGGCTGCCGGACTGCTACTGGATCGACCTGCACCTCCGCGCCCATATCTCCCGGAACGAAGCCATGGTGGCGCGCCTCGGCGTGGCCCGGACGATGGCCAGCTTCCTGGCTGACCTGCTGCCCATCTACGCAGCGGCGCTCCCGTCCTGAGGGGTAGGAGGCTCCCGCTGTTCCGCTCGTCGAGTTCTGGGAGGATATCCCATGCCGTCGATCATCCGTTTCGACGAGTTGACCTGGCCGGAAGTCGCCGACCTGCCGCGCGACCTGCCGCTGGCCCTGCCGCTCGGCGACGGCTACGATGAGGCGCAGGTGGCGGCGGCGCTCGGTGTGGAGGCGTTCGGGCGGCTGCCCCCGCTGCCGTATGGGTGGGCGGGCAGCGCCGTGGCCGTCGCGCCGGACCTGCTGCGCCGGGTCGTGGGTGGAATTTTCAGCGGCCCTCAGGAGGACGGGTTCACCCGGCTGGTCGTCGTCCATGGCGGCGAGGAGGACCTGGACCTGCCGGGCGTTCATCATCTGCGCCTGGGGCGGGCGGCGTCGGGTCCAGAGGCCGTTGATGCCACCCCGGCGCGCGTCATCCTGATCCCCTGCGGCCACACCGAGCAGCACGGCCACCACCTCCCCCTCAACACCGACACGCTGATCATCGACGCCATCGCCCGCGCCGTCGTGGAGGCCATCCCCGACGAGGCCGCCCGGCTGCCGACGCTGCCCTACGGCGTCAGCACGCACCGCTCAGCGTTCGCCGGGACCTTCAACATGGGCGGGCGGGTCTTCGAGGACTTCCTGCTGGCCGTGCTGGCCGCGCTGGCCGCTCGCGGCGCGGACCGCTTTTACCTGATCAGCGGGCACGGCGGCAACATGTCGTTCCTGGTTAACGTCGTCAAATACGCCGGCGAGCGGCATCCTGGCATCTTTGCCGCCACGACCTGGCTGCATACGTCGGGCCGGATCGCCGCGCCGGCCGTCGCCCAGTTCCGGCGTTCCGGGCGCGGCGGCATGGGGCACGCCGGGGAGCTGGAGACGGCCTACATGCTCCATCTGCACCCGGACCTGTGCCGCATGGCGCGGGTGGTGGACGAGACGGACTTCATCAGCACGCCGGGATATTACATGGACTGGATCGAGGGCGGCGACCTGATCGCCAACCCGCCCTGGACCGACGACACCCAGACCGGCAGCTACGGCGCGGGCAGCCTGGCCACCGCCGAGAACGGGGCGCGCTGGCTACAGGCGGCGGTGGCGGAGAAGATCGCCCACGTGCGGGAGATTCACCAGCAGCAAAATCGGCGGCTGGCCCGCCGGGCAGCGCTCCGACCATAAACCAAGGCCGCCAGGCGCGCCAAAAAATCAACCAGGCGCGAGACCTGGCCGCCACACTGAGGAACGCCGGTTGACAAAGGAGCCGGTAATACAATGGGAACCGGCGGCATTTACGGGCCGCCCGCCTCAGCGGTATGATTGGGGTGGGTTCCGCTCGCGCCGTGAGAGGGGGGTATGAGAGTCTTCATCAGCTACGCCCACAAAGATGAGGCAGCGGTCCGCCAGCTGGCCGACCGCTTGCGCAAGGGGGACCATCACGTCTGGTTTGACGATCAACTGCCCGCTGGTAAAGCCTGGAAAAAAAAGCTGCTGGCGGAAATCCGGGCGGCGGATTGTTTTCTGTATGCGCTGACGCCGGACTCGGCGGCTTCCGCCTGGTGCCAGTGGGAATTCGCCCAGGCCGTCCACCTGGGCAAGAAGATCATCCCGGTGCTGGTGGAGCCGGTGGACCTGAGCGGCGTCCTGGCCGTTCTCAGCGACGTACAATACGTCGATCTCACCAGGGGGGACCCGATTGAAGTGGGCGTTCGGCTGGCCACCGCCATTTATGAGGCCGAGGCCATTCCCCCCGACCGCGTGCCGCCACTGCCCGCGCCCGATAGCGATCAGGTCCGGCGGGGGGCGCCAGATTCGAAAGGCGTGCGCGCCAGCCGGGAATTCGACGCGGCTCACGCCGAATACCAGCAGGGCCGCCACCGGGAAGCCTGCCATCGCCTGCTGGTCTGCCTGAGCCTCGACCCCGGCCATCGCGGCGCGCAGGCCCTCCTGCGCCTGGTGAAGGCGGAAGAGCCGCCTGAGCCCCCGCCCGAACCCTTCCCGCCCTCCCGGCTCGATCTGGCGGCACTGCTCGGTTTCCCCGCCCCGGCGCTGGTGGCGATTCCCGCCGGGCCGTTCCTGATGGGCACTGATCCGGGGCGCTATCCGGCGGCGGCCAGGGGGGACTGGGCCGCGGTCGAGCTTCCCC
>DAOTXK010000206.1:0-21889 GCA_034435395.1 Anaerolineae bacterium
GGGGAAGAACATGCGGCGGACCAAAATTGTCGTCACACTCGGCCCGGCCACCAGCACTCACCAGCGAATCGCCGAGCTGATCGAAGCGGGCATGAACGTGGCGCGGCTGAATTTTTCACATGGCACCCACGCCGACCATGCCGCCAGCCTGGTCATGGTCCGCGCGGCAGCCGCCGAGCTGGGCCAGCCCATCGCCATCCTGCAGGACTTACAGGGGCCTAAAATCCGCACCGGGGCGCTGGAAAACGGCGAACCGGTCGAGTTGACCAACGGGCAGACGTTCACCATCACCACGCGGCCAGTGATCGGCAACCGGCAGCAGGTGCACACCACCTACGACGCGCTACCGCACGACGTTTCCCCCGGCGATGCCATCCTGATTTCCGATGGGCTGCTGGCCCTCAAGGTCCACAAAACAACCGATACCGACGTGCTCTGCGAGGTGATCAACGGCGGCATCCTGCGCGAGAAACAGGGCCTCAACCTGCCCGGCGTGAAGATCAGCGCGCGGGCGGTCACCAGGAAGGACATCAACGACCTGCACTTCGGGCTGGAGCAGGGCGTGGACTACGTGGCGATCTCGTTCGTCCGGCAGCCGGATGATGTCCAGCAGGTTAAGGACCTGATCCGGCAGGCCGGCCAGGACGTGCCCGTCATCGCCAAGATCGAGCGCCCGGAGCCGCTGGAAGCGCTGAACGACATCCTGGCCGTGGCCGACGGTGTGATGGTGGCGCGCGGCGACCTGGGGGTAGAGCTTCCGCTGGAAGAGGTGCCCGTCATCCAGAAACACATCATCGCGGCGGCCAACCGGCGCGCTGTCCCCGTGATCACGGCCACCCAGATGCTGGAGTCGATGATCCATAACCCCACGCCGACGCGGGCCGAGGTCAGCGACGTGGCCAACGCCATCATCGACGGCAGCGACGCGGTGATGCTGAGCGGCGAAACGTCCATCGGCCAATACCCGGTGGAAGCGGTCCGGATGATGGCCGAGATCATCGCCGCCGCCGAGGCCAGCGGCTACTGCCATCTCAGCCAGGGGGCGGGCGACGGCCGCTGGCTGAGACACGACGTGGACACCATCCCGGAGGCGATTGGCGCGGCGGTCAGCG
Source organism: Anaerolineae bacterium (assembly GCA_034435395.1). Classification (GTDB taxonomy): domain Bacteria; phylum Chloroflexota; class Anaerolineae; order Aggregatilineales; family Ch27; genus DAOTXK01. Next base: position 1,113 of record DAOTXK010000206.1, read on the forward strand.
CCATCGTGAGCACGCTGGGCGTGGCCTGTATCTGGGTATTCACCCAGTCGGGCAGCACGGCGCGGCTGACGGCCCAGTTCCGGCCTGGCGTGCCGATCATCGCCTTCACGCCTTACGAACACGTCTACCGCCGTATGAGCCTGCTGTGGGGCGTCACGCCGGTCAGGGTGCCGTACTTTGAGACCGACGAGCAGTTCTGGCAGCGCACGCTGCCGGTCATGATCGAGCGCGGCTACGCCAGGCCGGGGGACACGGTGGTGATGACGGGCGGCCATCCCTTCAGCCAGCACGGCCCGACCAACTTCCTCAAGATCATCCAGCTGGAAGAGGCCGGAGCGGCCCGGTCATGACGCGGGTCGGGGGCGCTCGCCCGGGGGATTGATCAGAAGGGCGGCGCTGGCCCACCCGGCTGGGATCAGCTGTCCACATGATAGCTGGCTAAGTGTGGCTTGTGCAGCCATCACTGTGTGTTACAATTATTTAAACAGATGGATGTTTATTAAATTAGGCACGAGGCTGAACCATGACGCCCCTCACCGACCAGTTTGGCCGTGCAGTGAACTACCTTCGCCTTTCGGTGATCGACCGCTGCAATTTGCGCTGTCATTTCTGCATGCCGTTGCACGGGCTGGAATTTTACGCCAACCACGAACTGCTCTCGTTCGACGACCTGGTCTTCACCCTGCAGGTCGCCAATCGGCTGGGCATCGACCGGGTCCGGATCACCGGCGGGGAGCCGCTGCTGCGCCCTCACCTGCCGGAACTGATCCGCCGCCTCAAGGCCGAAGCCGGCGTCCGCCAGGTGTCGATGACCACCAATGCCATGCTGCTGGCCCGGCACGCCAGGGCACTGGTTGACGCGGGCCTGGACTGGGTGAACATCAGCCTGGAGTCGCTTCACCCGGAGCGCTACCAGGCCATCACCCGCTTCGGCCTCCTGGAGAACGTGTGGGCGGGCATCCGGGCCGCCGCCGAAGCCGGGCTGCCGACCATCAAGATCAACACGTTGATCATGAAAGACAGCAACGACGACGAGATCGAAGAATGGCTGGACATCATCCGGGACCACGATCTGATCGTGCGCTTCCTGGAGCTGATGCCCATCGGCGAGGTCAACCACAACGGCGGCATGGCCCACTTTGTCAACCTGACCGAGGTCCGGCAGCGGCTGATCGAGACGCATGGGCTGGTCCCGGCCTTGGTGGAACGCGGCAACGGCCCGGCCAAATATTGGAAGGTCCCCGGCGCGAAGGGCCGGATCGGCTTCATCACCCCGATCTCGGATAGTTACTGCGACACCTGCAATCGCTTCCGGCTGACCGCCGTGGGCGATCTGCGGCCCTGCCTGGCCTATGACCTGTACGTCCCCCTGGGCGAGGCCATCCAGCGCCGGGATGCCGCCGCCGTGGAGGCCGGGTTCCGGGAAGCGGCCCGCCGCAAGCCTGCCGGTCACCAGTGGGCGGTCGGCCAGACCACGGCGACGGGCATGTCTCACCTGGGAGGTTGAGGTCGCGATGCAGGTGAGCGTGGTCTTTTACGGCAGACTCAAAACGGACACCGGGATGGCAACCTGTGACCTCCGCCTGGATGGCGAGTCGATCACCGTGCAGGATGTGGCCGACGCGCTGGTCGCCCTGTACCCGGCCCTGGAGCCGCAGCTCCCCACGGTGGCCTTCGCCATCGGCGCGGCCCTGGTCGGGCGGGATGCCGCCGTGCAGGACGGGGACGAAGTCGGCTTGCTGCCCCCGGTCAGCGGAGGATGAGCGGCCTATGGGCAGATGGGTGACGGAAGAACCGCTGGACCTCAACGCGCTGCTGGCCGAGACCGAAGACCCCGGCAGCGGGGCGCTGGTGGTCTTCAGCGGCACGGTCCGCGACCAGAACGACGGGCGTTCCGTCAGCAGCATGACTTACGAGGCGCACGTCGCCCTGGCGGAGCGCGTTTTGCAGCAGATCGAGGCGGAAGCCCTGGCGCGTTTTTCCGCCCGCCGCTGTCGGATCGTCCACCGCCTCGGCCCGCTGGCGTTGGGTGAGGTGAGCGTGTACGTGGTGGTCCGGGCCGCCCACCGGGCGGAAGCCTTCGCCGCGGCCCGGTACGGCATCGAGGCGGTCAAACAGCGCGTCCCCATCTGGAAGCGCGAGCACTACCTCGACGGCGACAGCCGCTACCTGGAGGGGACACCCTTACCAGAGGCCGGGGGCGGGAGACCGGAGACCGGGAGGCCAGGAGGCTAGAGGCCGAGAGGCCAGAGGCCGGGAGGCCGGAGCAAACTCCCGGCGGGTATGAGGGCTGACTTAACGACTGAAGGCCCGCCATTGACGAGGACGGAATGAAAGACATCACCGAAAAACCGGACACCTTCCGCGAGGCTGTCGCCGAGGTGTACGTCGATATGCCCGCCGAACTGGTCGCCATCCTGCGGGAGCGCCGGGCGGAGAAAGGTGACGCCCTGGAACTGGCGCGAGCGGCAGCGGCCCTGGCCGCCAAAAAGACCTGGGACCTGATCCCCTTCTGCCATCCCATCCCCCTGACTTACGTCGGCGTGAGTTATGACTTCGGCGAGACCTGGGTGCGCATCGAGACCTGCGTGCGGACCAGGGCCAGCACCGGGGTGGAGATGGAAGCCCTGACGGCGGGCAGCCTGGCCGCGCTGACCATCTACGACATGCTCAAGATGTACACCCCGGCGATGACCATCCGTGGGGGGCGGCTCCTGCGCAAAACCGGCGGCAAAAGCGGTGATTACCGCGCCCCAAACGGCCCGCCGCATGTCGAGCGGTCCTAGCCCGGCGGGCCGACGCGCGACCGCCCACTCCTGGCGGCCAGTCCCTCCCCTCATCCAGGTATGTGATCTCCTTCAGGTTTCGGCGGAATCCGCGCCATTGGGGTAACATAAACCCTCGTCAGTGCATCTAACAAAGGATACCCATCATGAGTCTGTGTGGAGAATGAGATGACTGTGGCCGAACCGGTGGTATTGACGACGACCGAGGAACTGGACGCCCAATTGCAGGGCGACCGCCCGGTATTGATGTTGCTCTGGCGCGACCGACCGCCTCAACAGGCGGTGGAGATGGCGCTCAAAGAGGTCGCCGAGAAGCACGGTCAGCAGGTCCAGGTATTGAAAGTGGACGCGCGGGAGAACCCCGCCCTGGCGGAACGTTTTGACCTGGGCCAGGCCCCGGTGCTGATCGGCTGGTACGAGGGCGAGGAGCGCCTCCGCCGCGCCAAACCCTGGAACAGCGACGTGGCCTTCATGGCCCAGGACCTGCTGGCGATGGCCCCGCCCCCTGAATCGGCAGCCGAAGACGGGGCCGCCGTCGAGGACCGCCCCATCCACGTCACCGAGCAGACTTTCCAGGAGAAGGTCATCAACAGCCCATTGCCGGTGCTGGTGGACTTCTGGGCGGAGTGGTGCGGGCCGTGTAAGATGGTCGCGCCGATTCTGGAGCGGCTGGCCAGGGAGTTCGCTGGAAAAGTGCGCATCGCCAAAGTGGACGTGGACCAGAATCCACGGCTGGCCGCCCAGTTCGGCGTCCAGGGCATCCCGACGCTGATGTTCGTCAAAAATGGCCGGATCGTCGGGCAGTCGGCTGGCGCAGCGCCGGAGCCCGCGCTGCGTGACGCCCTCAACAAGCTGATCGCGTGGCCGGTCTGATCGGGGTGCCGGGCAGCCGAACACTCTGACGCAGGGGGGCGGGTCGGCTCCCCTGCATCCCCGTTGTGCCGCCAAAGGAGCGCGCGTGACCGGCCACCACGCCAGTACCCTCCCTACCGATGCCTCTGAAGCCGCCGTCCGGGGCGAGCCGAGCCACGTCTGGCGGGCCGGGCAGGAGCGCCGTCTGGCGATGATCGCCCGCCACGCCCCGCTGACGGGCCGTCGCGTGCTGGAAGTTGGCTGCGGGCTGGGGATGTACACCGGCGTGTATCGCCGCCGCTTCGCCTCGCAGGTGGAGGCCTTCGACGTGGAATTCCGGCGCGCGGCCCAGGCCCGGTCCAACACCCCGCATGCCCTGGTCGCCGCCGGGGAAGCCATCCCCTACCGGGACAACCTGTTCGACGTGGTGATCAGCAACGAGGTGATCGAACATATGCGGGACGACCGGGCCGCCGTCGCCGAGATGGTGCGCGTCTGCCGGGCGGGCGGGCGGATCGTGATCTTTTGCCCCAACCGCTGGTACCCGGTCGAGCAGCACGGCCACTACTGGCGCGGCCAGTACCACTTCGGCAACACGCCGCTGATCAACTATCTGCCGGATCGCTGGCGAAACCGGCTGGCTCCCCACGTGCGGACCTACACGCGGCGCGGCCTGTTCCGGCTGGTAGAAGGGTTGCCGGTGCGCGTGGTGCATTACACCCGCATCTTCGGCGGCTATGACAACATTGTCGCCCGGCTGGGGACGGCCGGCCGTCTGTTGCGGGCCATGCTCCACGCCCTGGAGCGGACGCCCCTGCGCGTGCTGGGGCTGAGCCACCTGCTGGTGCTGGAAAAATGCCCGGAAGACAGGTGAATAGCCATCCCACGCTCTGGGGGCCTGTCGCCCCGGCGGGACGCTGCCTGTGCGGACTACTTCTGCCGGAACGCGCCCTGAATCAGGTCAGCGGGGAAATAGCCGCCGGTGGTCCCTTCCACCGCATAATGGTACACCGCCGTCTGGTAGATGCCATTCAGCGTCGATCCGATCAGGCCGGTGCCCACCAGCAGGACCGCCGTCAACGCGATCGCCATCGCCAGGAACAGCACCGATTCCGCCGCCACCGCCAGCGCGATCAGCGGCAGGCCGATCAGCACGATGATCCCCAGCGCCAGCAGGCCGAAAACCGCCCCGATGCCGAAGTTGCCGACCAGTTGTTCGCCCCAGGTATCTTTGAGCAGCTGGCCGCTGCGTTTGACGGCCTCGATGGGGCCGATCTCCTCGATCACCAGCACTGGCACAACCAGGAACGTCACCACGCCCCAGGCGAAGCCCAGGATCGAGGAGACGATCTGCCCGACGATGCCCCCTCGCTCCGAGATGGCCCGCAGGACCATCCCCACCGTGGCCGCGATCAGCGCGTAGCCCAGGATGTTGGCCGCGTGCTTGAGGGCGATGGAAAACCCGTCGCGGGCCGTGGGATCGCCCCCGCGCAGGCGGATGGTCGCCGCGCCGATCAGGGCGGCGTTGGAGAAAATGGTGGCGAAATACATCACGACATAAAACAGGAAACCGATGGCCACGCTGAACAGGCCATCCGCCCGGCCGGTCGCCAGGGAATCGAAAAACCCGGCCAGCAGCATGGGCACGGCAAACGTGGCCATCACCGCGATCGCGCCGACCATCGAGATGATGGGAAAGAGGATCAGCTCTTTATCCGCTCGCAGGACCTCCACACTGGCCTGTACCAGCCGCCAGCTATTGGCGATCCGATTCATGGTGTCCCTCCTCGTCAGGACTCAGGTGCATGACGCTCAGGGAACATTCTCGTGCAGGAAACGCGATTAAGCAATGACCCCGCTCAGGCGCTGGCATCGTCTGGGAACGTGCCCCCCTGACGCACCTGAGGGCTTTCATTGCTCGCAGCCAGTGAGGCGAATACAATACGGTCACGCGGACGGCTTACAGGGAGCAAACGCGCATGGTTTATGGGCGGCTCGACGTGTATTGGCCTGATGGGCCGATTGACTGCTACCAGCTCAGCAAACCCAACATCGCCATCGGGCGCTCGTCAGGCAACGACATCGTGCTCGACACCACGGCCATTTCCCGCTACCACAGCAGCCTGATCTTCCAGGCGGGAGAGGTGTACCTGGAAGACCTGGGGTCGGTCAACGGCACGTATGTGGACGGTCAAAAGCTTGCGCCGAACACGCCGCACCCCTTGTATGGCGGTGAACAAATCCAGATCGGGGAGGTGCGCCTGATCTACCATCCGGCGGACGACAGCCCCACCGAGCCGATCTCGGCGGAAGAAGTGACGCAGCGGATCGAGCTGGAGCAGCCCACCTACCGCGTGGAGATGATCGGCCCGGAGCAGGCGGTCGCGCCGGGGGTGTACATCCAGGCGATGTTGATCATCCACAACCTGAGCGACGAGCCGGATCGGTATTTTATCGAGGTTGACGGCGTGCCCCAGGAGTGGGTGCGCCTGGAACGGGTGGAAGTCGTGCTGGAAGGGGGTGAGCAGACTCACCTGATGGTGAGTTTTAAGCCGCTGCGCCGCCCGGACAGCGCGCCTGGCGATTATCCTTTCACCGTGCGGGTGCGCAGCACCTCGCGCCCGACCCAGACGGTCGATGCCCGGATGACGTTGCGCGTGCTGCCCTACAGCGGCTTTGGCATCGATCTGGGCCGCAAGCTGATCACCAGCGGCCAGCTGCTGCCCGTGCACCTCCATAACCAGGGTAACGCCCCGCTGCCGCTGAGTTTTGAGGGCGTGGGCAACGACGACGCGCTGGCCTTTGCCTTCGAGCCTTCCCGCGTGATCCTGGGCGCAGGACAACGGATGACCATCCGGGCGCGCCTCAGGCTTCGGCAAACGGCATGGATCGGATCGCCGCGCGCCCATGAATTCGCCGTCGTGGCGCGCGCCCAGGATGCGTCGGGCTTCCAGGCGGCGCTGCCTGGCCGGTTTGTGGCTGAGCCACTGTTTTATGGCTGGCGGCTGGGGGCGCTGGCCGGCGGAATCCTGGTCCTGCTGGCGGTGATCGTCGGGGCGCTGGCCCTGCTCCTGCGGCCGCTGCCGCCGCCGGCGATTTTGAGCCTGGCGCTATCCGATGCCGAGATCGTGCAGGGCGATCCGCTGACCCTGCAATGGGCCGTGCGGGACGCGGGCGCGCTGTACGTCGAGGTGGACGGTGTCCCCCAGGCGGTCGACCTCAGCGGCGATGCCAACGCCGTGACCCTGAGCATCGACCAGCCCGGCGCGCACGAGGTGGCGCTGGTGGCCGTCAACGGCGACCAGGTCACCCGCCAGGCTATCCCCGTGCAGGTATACGCGCCGCTGACGGTGGTCAGCTTCACGGCCACGCCGGACAGGCTGGTCCGCTACACCACCCAGCAGGTGTTGCTGGCCTGGGACGTGCCCGACGGGCGTCTGGTCAGGCTGGCCGGGTTGGGGGCCCTGACCGGCGAGGACGATTCCGTCCAATACGATCCCGTCGATCAGCGGCTGCTCACCCTCAGCGTCAATGTGCCGGTGACGATCACCCTGATCGCCGAGGGCGGGGCCGGGCAGGTGGTCGAACAGCCGCTCACCCTGCCGGTCGAGGACCCGGTGTGTACCGTCTTGGCCGACGAGACGCCGGTCCGCCAGGGGCCGAGCGAGCTGCACGGCATTCTCACCACAGTGAACGCCGACCAGGCGATCGTGCCCGACCGGCGCGACGGCAGCGGGCAGTGGTTGCGGGTGTTCGCCAATGACAACCAGCGGGTGTGGATCATGGCCGCGGCGCTGGACTGCCTCAACCTGGACCCCATGACGCTGGCGGTGGACGCCTCCCCGCCCACCCCGATCCCGACCGACACGCCCACGCCCACCCCCACGCCCACCGCGACCGCCACGCCGCTCCCGACACCCACCCCGACGCCGACGGCCCTGCCAACCGCCACGCCGCTCCCGACTCACACCCGCACGCCCCGCCCAACGATGGAGACGAAATGACCACCGGGCGGAAGCCGGCAGGCGACGGATTGATCGAGGTGCACCGTTAATCCCTGAAAGAGCATGTCTCCCCATGCTTGAGCGCGGCAGGGAACCAACCGCTGCCACCGGGCGTCAGATTAATGCCGGATGAGCGTACTTTTGGGGTGTTGTAGCCGCATTTGCGCGCATGGTAAAATCGTTCAGTCAGGTGCGGCCAACGGCTGTCCCTGGAATCGCCAGCGCGGCCAGCCGCCGACAGTTAAGATTAGGGAAGACGGGTGTGTTCAGCTTTACTGGTAGGGGTCGGTGGAGTAGTCGGTGAACCGTCAAACGTGCTTCCCCCTGGTGACGTTGCTGCTGCTCCTGGCCCCGCTGCTCGCCGGCTTTGGGCCGCCACGCCAGCAGGATGTGGCCATACAGATCACGCTGGATGCCGGGTATGGCCACCGTTACCGCGAGAATATGTGGACGCCCCTCCTGCTGACCCTCAGCAACGACGGGCCGGACGTGCGCGGGGAGCTGCGTGTCCGCGCCGAAAACAACGTCGGTCTGAACGCCACCACCTACAGCACCCCGCTGGAGCTCCCCCGGCAGGCCCGTAAGCAGGTTTTCCTGTACGTGTCGCTGGGATCATTCGCCCGCCAAATCCTGGTGGAACTGGTCAACGAGGCCGGCGAGGTGCTGGCCCAGGTGGACAGTCAACTGCTGCCCGCCAGCAGGGGCGACGTGATCAGCGCGGTGGTGACCGACGCGCCAGGCGGCTCCGTCGATCTGACCGGCATTGACGTGGGGCCGGGCGAAAGTTTCCAGGTGAACTGGCCGGTGGAGGCCATCCCTCCCCAGGCTGATGCCCTGCTGGGCGTGGACGTGATGGTTTTCTCAGACGTGGATACCGGGCGGCTGTCCGTCGCGCAGCAGGCCGCCATCGCCGACTGGGTGCTCGCCGGGGGCCACCTGATCGTGAGCGGCGGGCCGAACTACCGCCTGACAACCGCGGGACTGGCCGATCTGTTGCCGCTGACGATCACCGGCACCACCACCGTCGATGACCTCACGCCGCTGGCGGCCTTTGCCGGGCGCTACGCCGACTCGCTGGCCGAGCCGGACGTGATCCTGGCCGTGGGGACGCTGCGTCCGGGCGCGAAGGTGCTGGTCCAGGTGGACGGCCTGCCGGTCCTGGTGCGCCGGTACTATGGCGACGGCCTGGTTGACTATCTGGCGGCGGACCCCAATCTGGCTCCCTTTCGGCGCTGGGGTGATGCCGACACCCTGTGGGAGGCGCTGGTGATCACACCCCGCCAGGTGCCCAGCTGGTCGCGGGGTTTCCAGGATTGGTCGCTGGCCCGGCGGGTGATCCAGCAGACGCCGGGCTTCGACCTGCCGACCACGCTCCAGATGTGCGGCATGCTGGCGGTTTATATCGCCGTGATCGGGCCTCTGAACTACATTGTCCTGCGGGTGTTGGGCCGCCGGGAGCTGGCCTGGCTGACCATCCCGGTGCTGGTGATCGTCTTCAGCGTCATCGCCTATGTCACCGGCTTCAACCTGCGTGGCACCCGGGCCACCCTCAACCGGTTGAGCGTGGTGCAGGTGTGGGCGGAAGTTGACCGGGCGCAGGTGGACGGCCTGGTCGGCCTGCTCTCACCCCGCCGGAGCACCTACCAGATCGCCGCCTCGCCGAACCTGACGCTGCGCACGCTGCCCGACGATTCGCCCGGCGCTGGCGGCTTCACCCCCATGCTGGCTGCCACCCGGATCGAAGAAACCGGGTTATACGCGGCGGTGGACGTGCTGGTGGATGCCAGTTTCGTGGCCGGGTTCGTCAGCAGCGGCTTTGCGGACCAGCCGCCGCGCGTCAGCGGCCAGGCGACACTGACCTATGGCCCGGGGGCGGGCGCGCGGGTGGCGGGGACTGTCACCAACACGACCGGCTTCCGGTTGGAGGACGCGGTCGTGCTGGCGCGCGGGGCCTTTCAGCATCTCGGCGCGCTGGAACCGGGCGCTAGCGTCGCCTTCAGCCTGCCGCTCACCACCCGGCAGAGCGCCCCCCTGTCCCTGGTGCATGATCAGAGTTTCAGCGCTTACTTCGACGGTCGGGACCTGACCGCTCAGGATGTGCTCGGCCCTGGCTACAGCGCCAGCGCCTACTACAGCCCGTCGCCGACCCTTGAGGAGCGCACCGTCCGCCAGCGACAGGACTTTCTGATGGCCATCGCGCCGGACCGCGATTTCAGCGGTGGTCGCGGTGACCGGGTGTTCCTGCTGGGTTGGGGCGGGCCGTCGCCCCTGGAGATCACGCTGGAGGGAGCGGCCTGGACGCCGGAAGATACGACGCTCTACATCTTTGAGTTGCCGCTGACCGTGGCCGATACTGACGGCGAGGTGGTCATCTCGCCGGGCTTCTCCACCTGGATGATCCTGGACGAAACCACGGCCTTTGGGGCGACGCCGTACAATCTCACCATCAACGGCAGCGAGCAGGTGGCCTTCCGGTTTATGCCGCTGCCGACCGCGCAGCTGGCCAACGTGACCCGGCTGGACATCATGCTGCGGCGTACCAGTTTCAGCGACGCGTCGATCTATCTCTGGGATTGGTCTTCCCAGGAGTGGGCGCCCATTCCGCTGGCCACCGGGGTGCGCACCACACTGCGGGATGTGGACGCCTTCGTTGGGCCCGGCAATGCGGTGCAGATCATGGCCATACCGAACAATGTCAACAGCGCGGTGACCTACCAGCAGTTTGACATCACCTGGCACGGCACATTTTGAGCGTTGAGGGGTGATTCTCTTTCTGGGAACGGTTTGGGGACACCTCCGACCCGGTCAACCGCCAGCCAAGACTCAGAATCCAGAAACAAGAATGGGAGCAGTGATGAGGCCGATTATCGAAACCCGCAATCTGGTCAAACGTTATGGCAAGCTGGAAGCCGTCAGCAATCTGAATCTGGAGGTGCCGGAAGGCGCGATCTACGGCTTTGTCGGGCCGAATGGCGCAGGCAAAACCACCACCATGCGCATCCTGACCACCCTGATGCGGCCTACCAGCGGGCAGGCCTATGTGGCGGGTTATTCGGTCACTGAAGACCCGCGCAATGTGCGCCGTGCCATCGGGTACATGCCGGATTTTTTTGGCGTCTATGACGACATGCGCGTCTGGGAGTACCTCGACTTTTTCGCCGCCTGTTACGACATCCCGGAGCGGGAACGCGGCGCGCTGGTGGACGACCTGCTGGAACTGGTCGACCTCACCCATCGGAAGAGTGACATGGTGGACAAGCTCAGCCGTGGCATGAAACAGCGCCTGTGCCTGGCCCGCACGCTGGCCCACGATCCGCAGGTGCTGATCCTGGACGAACCAGCCTCCGGCCTGGACCCGCGCGCCCGCATCGAAATCCGCGAACTGCTGGTCGAGCTGGCCAAGATGGGCAAGACGATCTTTTTCTCCTCGCACATCCTGGCCGATGTCAGCGAGATCTGCACCCACATCGGCATCATCGAAGCGGGGCAGATGGTGGCCCAGGGCAGCATGGAAGAGATGCAGCGCCAGTTGATGCCCCACCGGGAGATCACCATCACCCTGCTGGATTCCGCCGATGTGGAGCGGGCGATCAGCACCATCGGCGCGATTGAGGGCATCCTGGACCTCAAACAGATCGAAAACAGCGACAAGGGCCGCCCGCGCCTGGTGGTGCACTTCAGCGGTGAAGATGAAGGCGTGGCCCTGATCAGCCGCAAGCTGACCGAGGAGGGTATTGCCATCGTGGGCTTCCGCGAAGAAGAACGCGACCTGGAGGCGGTCTTCATGCGCGCCACCAAGGGTCTCGTGACCTGAGGGGGCAGGTCCCCGGTTTTATGGGGCAAGTGGGGACCCGGCTGGGCGTGGGCGTCCAGCCGAACGAGTCTCGGCACGGAGTCCGCCCCAACCTTAAGCCTCAAAACCGCGACGGTGCATGATGACCAGTGTGACAACCGCACCAACAAGACCCCGGGAGCATGGCCGTTCCTGGCGGGTGGGGCTGATCGACCGCTGGGCGGCGGCGTGGAATCATGCCCTGGCCGTCTACTATCGGGCTAAAGGCGGCTGGTTCCTGACACCCCGGCTGGGCAGGGCCGGGATGGCCCTGGTGTGGGGCCTGTTCCTGGCGGGGACCGGGCTGGGGGTGGCGGCCTACCCGGGGGCGACCGAAGTCCAGTGTGACTGGTTCACCTGCCATTATCGCCTGTTAGAGCGGATGGGGGGCAGCCCCTTCGAGGGGTTCAACCACGCCCTGGGGACTTTCTTCCTGGCGCTGACGTGCGCGATCGTTCCGGCGATGTTGGCTCTGGCGCTGCTGTGGACGTTTGTTCAGGGGCTGCGCGGCCAGCTCCGGACCGCCCCCAGGGGCGCGACCCTGGCCAACACCTGGCACAACGGCGTGATCGCCATGCTGGTCATCACGCCGCTGGGGCCGGAAGGGCTGGTGCGGATACGTTTTCTCACCCGCGTTTATATCCTGTGGCGGCATCGGGCCTTGATCGCCACTGTTCTGGGCGTGATCGCGGCGGTGATCGTCAGCCAGCACGTGCTGCGCCCGATCTTCTGGTGGCTGGGGCCCTGGCTGCACTGGGCCATGCAGCTGATTCTGGTGGGGCTGTGGTGCCTGGTGGCGGCCGTCTGGCTGGTCAACCTGGCCGCTTTTGCCACGTTGCAGGAGGTAACTTTTTCGCCCCACCGCAGCGCCGTCGGCCCCAACTGGCGGCTGGTCAGCGTGATCATGATCGTGGCGATGGTGATCACGCCGGTGATTGTCAGCCGTCTGTATTTTTCGAGCTTTGACCGGCTGAGCTACCACGACGAGAACACCCTGAGCGTGGTCAGCGCGCCGCTGATCCTGCTGGCGCTGGGGCCGGTCTTCACCGCGCTCAATTATCTGGCCGCACAGGCTGTTTTCCAGCTGCGCGCCCGGCACCTGCCGTTTGGAGGATAGAGGACTGATGATGGCCGCAGTTCAACCGGTAAGAGCCCGCCGCTCATGGAAGGAGCGACTGTTCGGCAACCCCGTGGTGCTCAAAGAGCTGCGCGGGCGGATGCGCGGCGCGCGGGCCTTCATTGTGCTGACCATCTATCTGACGCTGATGAGCGGCTTCGTCACGCTGGTGTACGTGGTCTATTCCTCGTCGGTGGCCGTGCTGGGGCCGAGCCAGGGTGGCGAGATCGGGCGGGTGTTGTTCGTGAGCATCGTGGGCGTGGAGCTGTTCCTGGTGACGTTTATCGCCCCGGCCTTTGCGGCGGGTGCTATCAGCGGGGAGCGCGAACGGCAGACCTACGACCTGCTGCGCACCACCCTGCTGCCGGCGCGTTCGCTGGTCGCGGGCAAGCTGTTCGCCACGCTGTCCTATTCTTTTTTGCTGCTGCTGGCGGCGATCCCGCTGCAAAGCATCGCCTTTCTCTTCGGCGGCGTCACGGAGATGGAGATCATCCTTTCCTTCGTGGTCCTGATCGCCACAGCCATTCTGCTGGGGACGGTGGGCGTGTTCTTTTCGGCGGTCACCAGGCGCACGCTTTCCGCCAGCGTGCTGAGTTACGCCTTTGCCTTGCTGACCGTGCTGGTGCTGCCGATTGCGCTGGTGGTGTTGGGGCCGGTGGCGAGCCAGGTGATATACAGTATAGGCACATCGGTCTCCCCGGTGTTGGAGGCGGCGCTGCTCTACGGGCTGGGCCTGCTGGTGGCTACCAATCCGATGGCCACGCTGATCGGGACCCTCCTGCTGCTGATCGACCGACAGGAAGCCGGGGCTTTCACCGTCTCCCTGCAAAACGGCGCGACGATCACCCTGGTCTCGCCCTGGATCGTGTTTGTGATTTTCAGCCTGGTGATCTCCGGCGTCCTGCTGCTGATCGCCGTCCGGCGGGTGAACCGCATCGAGGAAGTTTAGGGAATGGGCTGCCGGGTGACCCACCGGACCTGTAAGGCGTATAATGGTGATGAGGGCCGGGATCGCGCCGGATGCCGCCCGCCCCCAGGGGGACCGGCGCGCGCGTCCCCTGCCCGTCCGGCATGATCGAAAGGGTGACCGATGAACCAACAACCCGCACCACAACTCCTCCGGCTACTCGCCCGTTGGGACCGCCGCCTGCGGCTCCAGCAGAGCCTCGTCTGGCTGCCGCGCGGCATGATGGCCGGGCTGGTCGTGGGCGTGGGGCTGGCGGTCGTTTCCCGCCTGCGCCCCTGGCTGCTGACCGAGGAGATCGCCCTGGTTGCCGGAGTGGCGACTGGGATCGGCGGGGGGCTTGCCCTGGCCGCCATCTGGCTGCGCCGCCGCGATGCGCTGGGGATGGCCCGCCGCTTTGACCGGCTGTTTGGCCTCAAAGAGCGGGTCAGCACCTCGCTGGAGCTGGCCACGGGCCGCGTGCGGTCGCCCAACGAGGAGATCACGGCCCGGCAACTGGCCGATGCCGTGGAGCGGGCGACCCACATCGACGCCCGGCGGCACCTGCCCTTGCGGCTGATCCGGCGTGACTGGGGCCTGCTGGCAGGGCTGATCATCGCCCTGGTGTTGCTGCTGGCCCTGAAGAATCCGCAGAGCGCCGTCCTGGCCCAGCAGCAGGAGGTGCAAAACGCCATCCAGGAACAGATCGCCGAGCTGGAAAACCTGCGCGAGGAGATCGCCAACAACCGGGCGCTGGACGAAAACCTGCGCGAGAACCTGCTGGAGACCTTGCAGGAAACCATCGAGCAGCTTTCCCAGGATGATCTCTCCCAGGAGGAAGCCTATGCCACGCTGGCCGAGCTGAGCCAGAACCTGAACGAAATCAGCCAGCCAGCCCCGCTCGATCCGGCCCAGCAGTTCGCGTTTGAGCAGGCCGCCCAACAACTGGCCGAGATGTCGGAGGAACTGGCCGCGGCCTTTGAACAGGGCGCGCTGGATGAGGCCGCCGCCGCGATGGAGGAACTGGCATCCTCGCTCAGCGAGATGGATGAGTCGGCCCAGCAGGACCTGGCGGAGGCCCTGTCCGCCGCCGCTGAGGAGCTGGCCGAGACCAATCCAGAGCTGGCCGAGGCGTTGCAGCAGGCCACTGAGGCCCTGCAAGAGGGCAACCAGGGGGCGGCAGCGGAGGCCCTGCAAGATGCCGCCGAGCAGCTGGCCCAGCAAGGGGCGGCCCAGATGGCACAAGATCAACAGGCCGCCCAGACGGGGCGGCGGGTGTTGTCGCAGGCCATCGAGCAGGCCAGCGCCGGCGCGGCCCGTATTGCCCAGGCGGGCGCGGCTTCGGAATCCGAGCCGGGCGCGGCGGCGGCTTCGCCGGGCGACGCGGCTTCCCCCATCGGCCAGCCGGGGCAGGGCGCGGAAGGCGACATGGGCCAGATCGCCGGCCAGAGCCTGGGGAGCGGTAACCAGTCCGGCGAGGGACAGCAGGACACCGCCGGGATGGCCGGCGGCGCGGGCGATGGCACTGGCGAGCATCAGGAAGGCGGCTTTGCGGCCAGCGGCGAGCCGATCAGCCAGGACAACAACCCCGACGGCACCGGCCTGACCGACTACGAACCGGTTTTTGCGCCCCAGGCGATTGGCGGGCAGGGCACCGATCAGATGCAGTTATCCGGTTCGGACGAGCCAGGCGATGTCGTCACCCAGGAGGGTAATCTGATCGAAGGCCCGGAAGGCCAGTCGCTGGTGGGCTACGACGAAGTGTTTAGCGATTACGCCAACGCCGCCAACCAGGCATTGGAACGCGACTACATCCCGCTCAGTCTGCGCGATGTGGTGCACGACTACTTCACGCTGATCAACCCGTGATTCTGCCGGAGATCACGCCAGCAGCTGCCGGGGGTCCGGCTTCGCCGCCTGCGGTGAAGCGCGGGCATCCCCTGGTAGAGTTCTCCGGCTTGTTTGGAAAGCATGTGGCCCGGTGCGGAGACGGCTTCAATCGGTAATTGCCAGCCCTGAATACCTGTTGACCGTGCTGCTGCTGGCCGGGTGTCTGGCGTCCAGCCAGGGCACGTCCGGGTCTGCCTCGCCGTCGGCCCTTGACTCACCGTCACGGCCAACCGTGGCCGCTGAGGAACCGCCCTCTCCCCCCGCCGACCCGGACGCCCCGGCGGTTCTGCTGGAGCGGTCGGTCGGCGCGGGGACGCTCTACCTGATTCGGTATCCCAGCGCCGGGCAGACCTGCCTCTCAATCACCTTTAACCCGCACGTTTTGGAGGTTCAGCGCTGCGGGCCGTTTTCGGGGACGGGAGTGGGCTGGCTGGATACCCTGACCGACCCCGCCGGGCAGCCGGTGCGGGTGGCCTACGGGCTGGCGCTGGCGGGGACGATCACCGCGGTGGCGGTGGAATATACGGGCGGCGGCAACGATAATACGCTGGTGCAGAACGGCGGATACCTGTTTATGCTGAGAGAGCACCAGACGCCGCGCCGCGCGGTCGGCATCAATCAGTACGGCAACATGGTGGGTAGCTGGACGTTCCGCCCGTGATGCGGAAGCGCCTTGCTCACACCCAGTCTCGCTGACCGCAGATAGCGGCCTGTCATCGGGTCGAATGGGTGGTTGAATGATGGAAACAATACTCAGCATCGATTTAATCGTCTCAAATCCGAACGTGCGTAATGGACGCCCGGTGGTTGCTGGGACGGGGGTTTGCGTGTCAGACCTCATCATGGCGAAGCTTTTTCACCAGCAAGACCCCGACGGTCTCGCCGCCTGGTTTGACCTATCACTGGCCCAGGTCCACGCGGCGCTGGCGTATTATTACACGCACCAAACCGAGATCGACGCGGAAATAAAAGCGCGGCGCCAGGAAGCCAGGCAATTGAAGGAGAAGGGCGTTGGCAGCCGCCATTCACTTCTACCTGGATGAAAATGTGCCGGTGATTATTGCTGACCAACTGCGGCGACGTGGCATCGAGGTAGTGACAGTGCGCGATCTGGGCGCATTGGGTGAGACTGATGAGAATCACCTGGCCCGTGCGACCGCAATGGGTTATGTGCTCTGCACACATGATGCTGACTTTGTCCGGCTTGCTGCATCTGGTGTACCCCATGCAGGCATTGTCTTCGGGCAGCAAGATGAGCACGGTGTTGGCGACTGGGTAAGGGGACTGGAGCTGCTTCACGCGGTTCTCACGCCCGAAGACATGCAAAATCACGTGGAATATTTGTGATAGGAGTTACACAGTTGGCCGGAGTCATTCACCACGAAGGGCACAAAGCACCCAAAGAGCGCGAAGAAAATCTATAAAAACCTTTGTGTTCTTCGTGAACTTTGTGTCTTTGTGGTAAAAAATAGGACGGTCAACCTGGAACTGCGTAACTACTGTGTGATTAGCAGGCGCACTGTTCGTGGTTCAGGTTTCTGGATCAAGCGCCAGGTCCCTCCAGAAGAACCGACGGGAGTCGCTCAGTCTGATATTTGCCGTATAATCTGCTACTGTCTTGACGACAGTTGAAAGAACTGGCTAGATACCAGCTCAAATGCAGCCCTTACTACTGGAGAACCGCATGACCACAGCCCCTCCCTCTGAGACGACCATCAGCGTGGATGACTTCCGCGAGACCGCCGAGCGCATCGTGACCGAAGTGGGCAAGGTGATCGTCGGCCAGGCCGAGGTGGTCCGCCACGTCCTGATCTGCATCATCGCCGGGAAACATGCCCTGCTGGAAGGCGTGCCTGGCCTCGGCAAGACCATGCTCGTCCGCACCCTGGCCGATGTGCTGGACCTCAAGTTCTCCCGCATCCAGTTCACGCCGGACCTGATGCCAGCCGACATCACCGGCACGGATATCATGCAGGAGACCGAGGACGGCCACCGGGCGTTCGTTTTCCAACCCGGCCCGATCTTCGCCAACCTGATCCTGGCGGACGAGATCAACCGTGCCACACCCAAGACGCAGTCGGGCCTCCTGGAAGCGATGCAGGAGCAGTCCGTCACCGTGGCCAACCGGACCTACAGGCTGGAACCGCCCTTTTTTGTCCTGGCGACGCAGAATCCGATTGAAATGGAAGGCACTTACCCGCTGTCGGAAGCGCAGGTGGACCGCTTTCTCTTTAAGGTGGACGTGAAGTTCCCCAGCGCCAGCGACCTGATCACCATCCTGGATCGCACGACCGGAGCCGAGGTGCCCGTCGCTGAGAAAGCTGCCGATGGCTGGCGGATTATGGAGATGGGCCACCTGGCGCTGCAAACGCCCATTGCCAGCCACGTGAGCGATTACGTGGCGCGGCTGGTCGTGGCCACCCACCCGGACAGCCCGTCCGCGCCGGACATGGTTCGTCAGTACGTGCGCTACGGCTCCAGCCCGCGCGGCGCGCAGGCCCTCATCCTGGGCGGGAAAATCACGGCCCTGCTCAGCGGGCGCTACAACGTGGCTTTCGACGATATCAAGGCGGTCGCGCCAGCGGCGTTGCGCCACCGGTTGCTGCTGAACTTCGAAGGGTTGGCCGAAGGCATCAGCACCGACGCCATCATCGCCGATCTGTTGCATCACGTGCCGGAGCAGGTAAGCTGAGTGAGGTCATGATGGTGGCAGCTTTCCTGCCGGCCCGGTTACGTCCGTTCTCGGCCTCACGGTTGTCAAGAGACGATAAGAGAAAGTCAGTCCATGGACAAGATACGTAATCTGTTCGGGTACAGTCAGCCCGAAGACGAAGACCCAACAGAGCCCGAATCACCGAAGCTTCCCAGGGATGTCGAAAAAGCCAGCCAGCGGCGGGACCCTTCCACGCCTGTGCCGGGCGATGTACAGGCCGTCAAGGCGGGCGGGGTCGGCACCACCCGCCGCCTGCCGCCGTTGGAGAGCGCGCTGGTGCGAACCGTTGAGCGCCTCACGTTCGGCCACAGTCGCGATATCGGTATGGTGCGCAGCAACAACGAAGATTCGACGTTCACCTTCTTTTCCAGCCAGTGCTCGGCGGATGATTACCCTGACTTTGGCATCTTCATCGTAGCCGATGGTGCCGGAGGCCACGCCGATGGCGAACGGGCGTCGGCGGTGGTCAGCCGGACGGTCGCCGATTACCTCAGCCGTCATATCTACCAGCCGATGCTCACCCAGGACCTGGCCGACCAGGGCCAGGACCGCCCGCCGATCACCGAGGTGTTGGCCGAGGCCGTCCGAATCGCCGACCAGACAGTCAAAGAGACCGTCCCCGGCGGCGGGAGCACCCTGACGGCGGCGGTGACGATCGGCGATCTGGCGCATTTCGCCCATGTGGGCGACAGCCGGGCGTACCTGATCACGACCGACAAAGAGGCCGGAAAGGTCCGGATGGAACAGCTCACCCGCGATCACTCCGTTGCCAAGCGCCTGGAGGAGATCGGCCAGATCACGGCCCAGGAAGCCATCAACCATCCCGAAGCCAGCCGCCTCTGGAAGATCATGGGTCTGACCGATAACCTCGAACCGGAGATCTTCACCCGTCGGCTGCCCCCTCACTCGCATCTGGTGATTTGCAGCGATGGCCTGTGGAACCAGGTGCCAGCGGACGAGATCCGGGATGCCGTGATCAGCGCGGCCACGCCCCAGGAGGCCTGCAACCGGCTGGTGGTGGCGGCGAACGGCTACGGCGGCAACGACAATATCTCGGTGATTGTGCTGAACATCCCCGGCGACTGAGATGGGCGAAGGGCTGCGCCGGCCCGTGCCGGCAAACCGTTGCCAGGAAACGGCGATCGTTGGGGCCGCCAGCAGCTGGTCCTGATCGAGGCACCGCCCGGCCCTTGTCCTGTCTCTCATTGGCGAGGGGCTGGGGCATGCATCCGAGGGCGATCCCTGGGTGAGATCACAGCGGGTTTGCCGGGGGGCCGGTTGATCGGCGGTGTGCTCCCGCATGGTTGTAGGGTATGCTCCCCCGCGCGCCAGATACGGCGGGATCGCTCACCACAGAACACGCCAGCAGGACGCATCAACCTGGGCTGTGGATGTGCCAGCCTGGCAGGAAGGTGCCGGGGCGCTCCTGAACACGAGCGGCGATGGCCGATGACGAGGAATGAGCGGACGTGGCCGATAGACTGTTTGACGAAAAAACGCTCCGTAAGCTGGAACAACTCTCGCTGGTGGCCAGCCAGGTCCGTGCTGGGGCGGTCAAGGGCGAACGGCGCAGCACCAAACGCGGCACCAGCATCGAATTCGCCGATTACCGCGATTATGTCAAGGGCGACGACCTGCGCCGGGTCGACTGGAACATCTTCGCCCGGCTGGAGCGGCCGTTCATCAAGCTGTTGGAAGAAGAGGAAGACCTGGCCGTGCACCTGCTGGTGGATGCCTCTGCCAGCATGGACTGGCCGCGTGACTCGGACGCGCCCCGCGACGTGCACAAGTTCACCTTCGCCCGGCGGCTGCTGGCCGGGCTGGCCTACATCTCCCTGACCAGCGGCGACCGCCTGTCCGTCAGCACGCTGACCGATCGGGGGACCCAGGGCTGGGGGCCGGGCCGGGGCCGGGCGCGGGTGCTGGACCTCCTGGCGACCGTCGAAGGTTTTACGGCGGGCGGGGTGGCGGGCATCAGCGCGGCGCTGCGCCAGTACGCCTTGCGCGGCGGGCGGCCCGGTCTGTGTATCATCATCAGCGACCTGTTTTCGCCGGATGGTTACCAGGACGGGCTGACCGCGCTCCAGGCCCAGGGGCACGAGGTCGCGCTGATCCATATCCTGTCGCCGGACGAGGTCAACCCGCCGCTGGCGGGCGACCTGCGGCTGGTGGACGTGGAGACAACGGCAGGGCAGGATGTGACGGTTGACGCGGCCATGCGCGATCTGTACCAGCGGCGGCTGCTGGCCTGGCGCGATGACGTCGGGAGGTACTGCCGGTCGCGGGGCCTGCACTATGTGACCGTCGAAACCTCCATTCCCTGGGAAGAGGTGATCCTTTACCAGCTCAGACGGTTGGGTGTGGTGCGCTGAGGCCAAGACAGGAATAGCAGACAGCGGCGGTCTCTACCAGCGAGACGAGGGGCAGCACGATGGCGCACGACTGTTTCATCTGCCGCAAACATCGCGGCGAAGTGGCGATCCCCGGACGAAGAAGCGCTACAGAAAGCCCGCGGAATCCGCTTTGAAGCTGGCTCGAAGCTTGGTATAAGAGGCACAGAAACGGAACGTACCTTGTCCCAGGGGGATACACTCAAGCTCTCAACCAGTGATTGTCAAGAAATCGCCTACAGTATTGCAT
>DAOTXK010000207.1:0-12541 GCA_034435395.1 Anaerolineae bacterium
GCAGCAGGACCTGATGCGCGCCATCTGGCGGCGGCTGCGCGCATACCACAGCCCCAGGTCGCCATCCAGCGTATGCAGCCCCACCGGCAGTGTGAACAGTTCCCAGTTTTCCGCCTCATTCGGATCAAGATCGGATGACTTCAGGTGCCAGTCCTGAATCGCGCAGTCGACAGCCACGTCCACCCCCCCCAGGGCGTCGATGATGCGGCGGAAATCCACGAAGTCCACCCGCGCATAGAAATCAATCCGGACGCCCAGGTTGTACAGGATGGTATCCTTCAGATACGCATAACCATCCCGCTCGCCGCCATTATGCTGGCCATAACCAAGCGCGGTGTTGATGCGCTGCATGTTCCAGCCGGGTACGTACACGAACAGATCGCGGGGGATGGAGAGAAGGCTGGCCGTGCCAGCAGTGCGGTTGAGCGAGACAATCATCAACGCATCCGTCCGGCCTGCGTTAATGGGGTTGTCCGTATCGCTGCCTAAGAGCAATATGTTCAGGATGTCGTGTCCCGCTGGCCCTTCAGCCAGGGGAGCAAAGGCTGGAATCTCGGTCACCGACGGCTCAGACGGCGGCATAAACGTCCCAATTGGCAGAGTCGGCGTTGGCGAAGGCGACGCCTGTAGCGCCTGGCGCTGACCGGAGCCGGAAACTTCCCCGCCCGCAGCGGCGAAACTGACCACCGTCATAACCGCCGTCACCAGAACCGCAATCCCCCCACCCCGGATCAGTTTGAAGTGACGCGACGCCGAATCAGGCACTCTCAACTCCCCAACAATGGCGGCAGTGGCCGTAAATACCGTGTTTATTATAAGCCTGCATTGCTCAAGAAACACTGAACCGTCGGCCAAGCGTCGCCTCAACGGCGGTGAACCGTCAGGCCAGCCGCTCACCGCGAGCAAACAAGAGAGATGCCTGGCAAAAAAAGAACCGGGCATAAGCCCGGCCCTGAATGCCACTGGACGTAACCACTATTCCATCACTGGCAGCGCGGCGATCTCAGCGTCCGTCTGGACAAATTCTGCTGCCACCCAGCCCTGGACCGTGTCTTCGAGACGGACAAAGAGCCAGATCCTGTTCCTCGAACGCCCCATCAGGCTCAGAGGTTCACCCGGTACCAGGACCCGCAGCACACGCCCGTTGACTGGCGCGGCCCGCAGGTTAACTCTGGCCCCTGTGATGGTCGAATCAGGCACCGGTTCAGTTTCCAGGGTGACTACGGTCGGCATGACCTCCTGCAGGGCGTCAGTCGTCGCCAGCCCATCCGCCGTAAGCTCCTGCACCTGCACAGAAACCAGATTGAACGTATCCGGTCGATCGATTAAGTCCAGAGGCATGCGGAATTCGATCGCCTCGTCACGGGCGGCCACCACGCCCGACGCATCGCGCGACTCGCCCTGCTCCTCGGTGACGATAAACAGCGTCCCTGCCTGCCGACGCGGCAGCGCATACTGATAGGTAAAATACTCATCGTCTTTGTGGGTCACGATATCGACCAGCACCAACCGGGCCTGGCGCAGGTCTCCGGTCGCCTCGATGAGCACGTAGAGATAATTGTCATTCATGAATGAACGAGCGGCGAGTATGTCCACATTGCCGGTGGTGTCGCCCGCCTCATCGGCGAATGAGCGGGTAAACCGCTCCCAGTCATCTGCCTTACCATCAACGACCGTACGGGTGATGCCATCAGGCGGCGGCACATAGGGACCATTTAGGCGCAGGTACACCACACTCACCCAGCCTACCACGTCGTCAGGCGTTTTCACTTCCGCCCACGACAAACTCTCATCCAGTCCCAAGAAGATCAATAACGTGCCCCTTGACAGCGTCACCGTTATCTCTGACTGGGCGGACGGCTCTACATGAAGCGGTGCCCGGATGGCAACAACCGTTGCCGTTTCCTCCCCCTGCCCCCACACCGCCACCGCCCCTGCCAGCAAGCCAATAAGCACCAGTAACCCCACACCCACGCGATACGCCAGGTGTTTCTTCATAGCCAGTCTCCTCAGGTACAGGCAAAAGATAACGCGATGTTGGCTCTATTGTACAATTGACAGCGCGGTTGTGTCCAAACACTCGCCTTGTTAAACATAACTCAAATCCAGGGCCGGGGCCAACGAATGCGGCCTTTACCGCTTATCCTTTCTCAACTTCGGCTATATAATGTCCACTATATCGCGCGTTTCAGTCAAGGCCCGGCAATGTCAGCCATCGATGAAGCAATCCGCACCCTGCGAAACGATCCCAGGTATGCCCAACTGATCCATGATTCGTATCTGAGCGCGGACGTCACCGAGTCGGCAGAGCGCTTCCATCGCTCGACTGAGTTCGCCGAGGTACATGGCCTGATCGGCAGGCACATTCAGGGGGGTCGTATACTGGATTTGGGCGCTGGCCGAGGGATTTCGTCTTATGCCTTTGGCCGCAGTGGCGCACAGATAGTATACGCCCTTGAGCCTGATCCGAGCGACGAGGTCGGCTACGGAGCCATCAGGCGGTTGCAGCCAGGATTGCCCATCCAGATCATCGAAGCTTTGGGCGAAAACATCCCCTTGCGGGACGGCCAGCTGGATGTCGTATACGCCCGACAGGTGCTCCATCATACCCGCGACCTGGCGCGCGTCCTGGGCGAGTGCGCGCGTGTTCTAAAAAGCGGCGGTGTGCTCCTGGTCTGCCGCGAGCATGTGGTCGACGACGAGCACCAGCTGGCCGACTTCTTAAGTAACCATCCTGTCCATCAACTGGTCGGGGGCGAAAATGCCTACTCACTCGACCAGTATCTGCAAGCCATCCTTGCCGCAGGCTTACGGCTCCAGCGGCTGCTCGGCCCCTGGGATTCGATCATCAACGCTTTTCCCGCCGTCCGCAGCCCCGACGCGCTCCGACGATACCCTCGAACCCGGCTCGAGCGTAAGCTCGGCAAACTGGGGGCCGTCATGAGCTTCCTGCCCGGCGTCAACGCTCTGATATGGCGGCGACTCAATCGCCCGGTGCCGGGACGCCTGTATTCGTTTCTGGCCGTCAAGCCTTAGGTGCGTCCGGAGCAGAACGATGCGCCCCCTGAGGATTGGTGTGGACGCTCGCCTGATCAGTGGCCGGTCTGGCGGCATCGAGCAAGCCATCATTGGGCTGGCCGACGGGTTCTCCCACCTGGCCGACGGCGATGAGGAATATCTGTTTTTAACCTACGCCGGACACGACGACTGGATACGTCCGTATCTGTCTGGACCTTGCCGGTCATTACAGGTTCCCTACCCGACAACTGCTGGCTGGAAACGGCGGCTGAAATCCGCCATCCCGGTCACACGTACAGTATGGGAGTGGCTCAGCCCGATCATCGGAAAACGGACCGTGACCATCCCGCGTTCCGATGGCACCATCGAGCGTGCGGGCGTGGATATCATGCACTTCACGACTCAGCACGCGTTTCTGACCGACGTTCTTAATATCTACGAGCCGCATGACCTCCAGCACGTTCATCTGCCGGAGTTCTTCACCCGGAAGGAGCGCCTGCTGCGCGAAGTCCTCTACCGTGCTTTTTGCGAACAGGCGGCTATGATTGTGGCCATGACCGAATGGGGTAGACAGGACCTTATCAAACAATACAGGCTCCCCCTGGATAAGGTGCGTGTCGTGCCGTGGGCATCGACCCTGACGGCCTACATGCCCCCTCAGGCTGGCGACCTGGCGACGCTCCAGCGAAAGTACGCCCTGCCGGATCGTTTCATCTTCTATCCAGCTCAGACCTTCCCCCACAAGAATCACATCGGACTGTTAGACGCCCTGGCCATACTGCGCGACCGACGCGGCCTGGTGGTTCCGCTTGTCTGTTCGGGGTACCGCAACAGGTTCTACCGCACCATCGAAAACCACCTGCTGGATTTGAGGTTGGGCGACCAGGTGACGTTCCTGGGTTTCGTCAGCCCTGTGGAGCTTTACAGCCTCTACAAACTCTGTCAGGGCCTGGTTTTTCCATCCAAGTTCGAGGGCTGGGGGCTGCCTATCTCCGAGGCGTTCATGGCCGGTGTGCCCGTGATCTGCTCAAACCGCACAGCCCTGCCAGAACAGGCCGGCGACGCCGCTCATTACTTCGACCCTGACGACCCGGAGGCCATTGCCGAGGCGATCTACCGGCTGTGGACGGACGAAGCTTTCCGCCAGGACCTGGCAGTCCGTGGCCAGAAACGCATAGAGGCGTTCACCTGGGATCGGACGGCGCGGCTGTTCCGTGCCCACTACCGCCGGCTTGCGCGCCGTCCCCTGACAACCGAAGATCGGGCGCTACTCAGGAACGCCGATGGCCGTCACAGCCCGGAGGAACAGGTGCACACGCACGACGACCAATGACCGCCATTGTATAAGCCTCAAACACAAACAGCGCCGCCAGGGAGTGTGAGACCGTATGACCGATATGCCTTTAGTGACGATTGTCACCCCATCATTCAACCAGGGGGTGTATATCCGAGAAACCATTGAGAGTGTGCTGTCCCAGGATTATCCGCGCATCGAGTACATGGTCATCGACGGCGGCTCAACCGACAGCACGCTCGACGTGCTGCGCAGCTACGGCGACCGCTTTTTCTGGATTTCAGAACCCGATCGGGGGCAATCGCACGCCATCAATAAAGGCTTCCGCCGCGCCAGCGGGGAGATCGTCGCCTGGCTCAACTCCGATGACGTTTACTTGCCCGGTGCGGTCGCCGAGTCTGTGTCCTACTTACAGGAACACCATGACGTTGACCTCGTATATGGCGACGCCCAGGTGATCGACGAGGCAGGCAACATTGTCCTCGAAACTGCGCGCAGTAAGCCTTTTGGGCTGCCAATAACCTTGACCCAGTTCTCTACGCTTGTGCAGCCCACGGCGTTCTTCCGCCGCAGGGTTCTTGAGCAGGTGGGCTACCTGAACGAGGACCTGCATTATATGATGGACGTCGATCTGTGGATTCGTATTGGATTACACGGCAATGGTGTCTATTTGCCGGGTGCCCGTGCAAAAATCCGCTTTCATGCCACATCAAAATCTGTGACACTGGAAACCCGATTCTGGGCAGAACGTAAAGGCGTACTTGACAACCTCTTCGCCCGGCCCGGTCTGCCGCCGGAAGTCCTTGCCGTCAGGCAGGAAGCCTACGCCCACTGTGAGCTATACTGGGGCGACAACCTGCTGAGAGAGGGCAGAAGGGCAGAGGCGCGCCCTCACCTGCGCTACGCCTTACAAACCCATCCCCGTCCGCGCAGACGTTTCCTGGCGTTGCTACTGTTTGTCGATGCCGTTCTAGGGACGCCTCTTGCTTCAATCGGCCGGCGCTTTCGAGATGCGGTGGAAGGCCCGCCTCCAACATGGAAACCCCACAAATGAGCGCCGTCGCACCTGGCACATCTGTCAAAACTGACAGCGAGCCGAAGCTCACCGTCAGCCTGATCGTCCACCAGGATTTCTCCCACATCGGCCCGGCGCTGCGTAGTCTATTGGCCACCACCTCTCTGCCGTTTAGAGTCATGGTCACCATAAACACACCTAATGCCCCTGAAATCGAACGCCTGCGCCACGAATTTCCGGCGGTCGAGTTCATCATCAACCAGAAGCCAGCCGGCTTCGCGGCCAACCACAACCGCATTCTGGAGCAGGCCACGACCGCGTATGTGGCCCTGCTGAATGACGACATCATTCTTCATGACGGCGCGCTGGATACCCTCGTGGCCTATCTGGACACGCACGCCACGGTGGGATTGGTGGGACCGGGGCTGTACAACGCCGATGGAACGGAGCAGGTGTCTTACTACAGCGATCCCGGACTGGGCCGAATGCTTTATAAGATCAGCGGGCTGGCCGTCCTTACCCGGCAGCAAAGCGCCGCGCGGCGCTGGCTGCAACGGCTGGGGGTGACCAGGCTCTTCAGGGTTGAATCCTTACAGCCCCGCCACCGGGTCCCGCATCCCGTGCCCGTGATCAAAGGCACGGCCATGGTCGTGCGCCGGGCGGCGTATGAGCAGGTCGGCCTCATGGACGAAACCACCCTGGCCTATGGCGAGGAAGTGGAATGGCATTGGCGGCTGCGGCAGGCCGGGTGGATGGTCGTCTTCGTGCCAGAAGCCAAAGTAACCCATTTCGGCACCGGGCAGATCCAACTGAGACTCGATGGCCAGATGCTGCTGGAGGATCGCAAAGCGATCCTTAACTACTTCAGCAAAAACCGTCCTTCGTGGCAAGTCGTGACCATCCGGGTCAGCATCATCCTGGCCCATGTCTTTTGGGGGATAGCCTGGTTGCCGTTTTCTCGCCAGCGCGCCAGGTCACATTATCAGGCTGCCTGGCTTGGAGCTACCTGGCACCGCCACACGGAGCCGTAACCAGGAGGCACCATGTATCGTATCCTGTACATCGACGAGGTCTCCCGGATCGCCGGGGCGGCCAACTGCCTGATCATGCTCAGCGCCCATCTTGACCGGGCGCGATACACCCCCCTCGTGGCCTGCCCGCCAGGGCCACTGGCTGACCAGGTTACTGAAGTCGGAATCACCCATATCCCCTTCGAGTTCCGCCAGCGACGGCTGAAGGCCAGCCTGCCTGGGCGCTTGGGCCAACATAACCGGCGGTTCTTTAACCCGCTGGCGCTGGCCCAAAAGGTGCGAGAAGGTTTTGAGATCGCTCGTTTGATTCGTCAGCACCAGATCGATATCCTGCAAACCAACAGCCTGTCGGCGCATATCGCCGGGCTGGTCGCCGGTCGCCTGGCGGGCATTCCGGTGTTCTGGCATATTCACCTTTTTTACCCACGATGGCTCTACCGCGTGACATTACCGGAGCATGTGGTGTTTGTGTCGCATGCGCTCTGCCGGGCGGCTTTCCCGGTCACCGTCCCGCCGCAGGCTCATGTCATCTACAACGGGCGGGACCTCTCGGTGTTTGACCCCGATCTGCCGCAC
Source organism: Anaerolineae bacterium (assembly GCA_034435395.1). Classification (GTDB taxonomy): domain Bacteria; phylum Chloroflexota; class Anaerolineae; order Aggregatilineales; family Ch27; genus DAOTXK01. The sequence continues at coordinate 6,935 of DAOTXK010000207.1, forward strand.
CAGGACTTGCGAGCGGAATTGGGCGTGCCTCAGGGCATTCCCCTGGTAGGCATCACCGCCCAGCTTTTGCGAGGGAAAGGGCACCGGGCGCTGCTTAGAGCCTGGCAAATCGTCGCCCGGCGGCACCCCGAAGCCCGCCTGGTGATCGTCGGCGATGGACCGGTCGAGCCGGGCGAGGCTCAGCCATACCGCCAAGAGCTTGAGCAACTGGCCAGGGACCTGGGCGTCAGTCAGGGCGTGATCTTCACCGGCTTCCGCACCGACATCGTCGACGTACTGCACACCCTTGACATCCTGGTGTCAGCCTCGACGCATCTTGAGACGTTCTCCCTCAGCGTGCTGGAAGGCATGGCCATGCGCAAAGCCGTAGTTGCCACCAAGGTCGGCGGCGTGCCGGAACTGATAACGGACGGCGAGACTGCCCTGCTCGTTGAAGACGGCAACGTGCCAGCCATGGCCGCGGCCATCGAACGATTCCTGGACGACCCGGAACTGAGAACGCGCTGCGGGAGGCAGGCGCGCCAACAGGCCCTGGCAAAATTTTCCCTCCAGCATTACGTTTCCGCCTTCCAGGCGCTTTACGGCCAGGCCCTGGGAGACACCTGAGTCTCAGCCAACACATCGAGTAATACGGCGGCATCCGGTAAACACTGGCAGCCATCGGATTCCGCGCTATGATTTCCAGCCATGAACCCAGCAAGGCGCCCTCGCCAGCACCATGGCCGATGGTTATATGCCCTCATCCTGGGCACCCTATTCGTGCTTACCCTCGTCGGCCCTGCTTCCCAGGTTAGCAGCGCCCCTTCTCACCAGGCCACCCCCACGGGTATTCTGGCCGAGGCCATCGGTGAGGCCAACCTCCGTGCCGGTCCTGGCATCGAGTATGATCTGCTGGGCACGATACGCGCCGGAACGCGCTACGGCGTCCTTGGCCAGCACGATCGCTTTCCATGGATTCTGATCGAATATCCGAACTCCCCGGATGGACAGGGATGGGTATTCGCCGACCTGGTGACGCTGAGCACAACCCTTGAACAGGTCCCGTACATCACTGAGACCGTTGTGATCAGCACGCCCAGCCCGGCTCCCAGTCTGACGCCAGGTTCATCAGCGAACCCGGCGGCGAGTGTCACTCCCCCGCCAACCACCGCCGGGGTTTTCATCGAAACCGACGAAGAAGTTAATGCGCGTTTCGGGCCTGGGGTCAACTACCCACGTATTGGACAGCTGACGCCGGGTCAACGCTATGCGGTGATCAGCCGCCATACGCTGTTCCCCTGGCTGTTGATCGACCTTCCGGGCGCACCGAATGGGGTTGGCTGGGTGTATATGGATGTCGTTACCGTCGTCGGGGACATCTACACGCTGCCGGTCATCATGACAGAACAGGTCGGCTGGCCCACGCTCACCCCCACGCCGCCTTACGTGGTGACCAGCGTTCCGCCCTGGCCGGCAGCCGCCACGACCGCCGTCTCACCCAACACGCACGCCCCGGTCGATATGTCACAGTTGGGAGACGCGGTGCTGAGCCTGCTCCTCAGCTTAGGATTCGCGCCGGAGGAAACGCGCATTGGCTCGGTCTTCGTGCAGGACCTGGCTTCGGGGGAGAACTTCTCACTGGGGCGCGATATCGCCTACAGTGGCATGAGTCTGATCAAAATCCCGATCCTGGTCACCTTCTATCGGGGCATTTATCAACCGGCGGATGCCCAGGAAGCGAACCTGATCGCCAACACCATGATCTGCAGCGGCAACCACACTGCCAATGAACTGCTCGCCCGTATAGGCGGCGGCGATCCCTTCGTGGGAGCGCAACAGGTGACCACGACCATGCGGGACCTGGGCCTGCGTAACACCTTCATCAGCGCGCCGTTTAGGCTGGGCGAGGACGATCAGTTAGACCGACCGGTCTACCCGGTGGACACCGACGCCGACCAGACCCGCACCGCACCCGACTTCTCCAATCAGACCACGCCCGAAGACCTGGGGTGGCTGCTGACCGCGGTGTATCAGTGCGCCCAGCATGAGAGCGGCCCCCTGATGGACGTGTTCCCTGGGCAGTTTACACCGACGGAGTGTCGCCAGATGATACTGGCGATGAGCGCCAACCAGATCAACGTCCTGACCGAAGCCGGGGTGCCGGCGGGCACACGGGTGGCCCACAAGCACGGCTGGATAGACGACACCCACGGCGATGCCGCCATTGTCTTCACGCCCGGCGGCGACTTCGTGCTGGCGATGGCTTTGTTCCAGCCGGAATGGCTGTCCTACGAACTGTCCTGGCCGCTCATGGCGGAGATCGCTCGCCTGGTATACAACGCTTATAATCCTGATAGCCCTCTGAACGCCATCCATCCCGGCGCGGTCGACGAAACCTGTGACCTGGCCGGTAGCTCGTTGCTGGCCGAGCTGTCGTTGCCGCTGGTGCCTCCTATCGAGTGAATAACCGACTCACCGCTCCGGACCGCCGCCCCCATTGAGTGCCTGGGCTGCCAGGGTGAGGGGCATGTCGTGATGGAGGATCATCGCCTCAGCCAGCGCCCGTAAGCCCGTCATGATCCTCTCAGCCGAAATGGCGGCGGGCACACGCGCCAGAGAGGCCCGGACAAAGGCAATAACCAGTTCGTCAGTCAGCCAGCCTGCCGACAGCAGCCGAGCCAGGACATCTGACCAGGCTTCCAACACCTGTCTCCAGGTGGCCGATACGTCGCCAGCGTTCCGAATTACCACGTCCGCCTGCGCCAGCTTGTCCTCCTGCGGGTTCTGCGCCTCGATCCGGGCGATGGCCTGCTCCCGCGACAAGCCGCGGAACCTGATCAGACGCTCCACCTGCTGTTGGCGCGGCGCATCCACCACCCAGATGTCATCCACCTGGTCCCTCAGGTCGCCTTCCAACAGCTTGATCGCTTCCACAGCCACCACCCGGCGGTCGCTGGCCCGCCCCAGGCGCTCCACCTCGGCCACGACCAGCGGACGGAATATCTGTTCAAGCCGGGCCAGGACAGCCCTGTCGTTGAAGGCCATCGCCGCGAGTCGGGAGGCGTCCACGTGCCCGTCCGGGCGCAAGATGTCCTGGCCCAACGCTTCGACCAGCGGCGCATATCCTGGCTCACCCGGTTCCCTGAGCTGATGCACCAGCCCATCGGCATCGATCACCGCCGCGCCAAGCGATTCCAACATCGTCAATACGGTGCTCTTGCCCGTCGCGATGTTGCCGGTCAGGCCCAGAACAACCTTCTGGCCCCAATATCCCTTGACGGGCGGCTGATCCGGCGCCGGCCCCACCTGGCCCGACAGATAGGCCCCAAGCCACCTGGGGCCCCATCTGACCCGGCTCGCTTCCACCGTCAACAAGCGGGCCGCCACCAGCACTTCCAGCCAATAAGCTCCGTCCCTCACGCGCGTTTCCTCACCCGATCTGGATACGACCCACAAGATAACCTGAACAACGCGGGTTCCCCTTGAATTTTATTGACCATGAAGGTTACAATGCTATTACACCGACTCAGGCGATTCCGATCAAAGTCAAACCGACATGAAAGACCCAAGGGACGATCTTCTTCGCGAGTTGCGTACACCCGCGGTTGAAGATTACCTCAAAACCGTGTACCAGCTCCAGCGCCAATACGACCCGGTGCCGACATCCGTCCTGGCGGAAGCCCTGCGAGTCAAGCCACCGTCCGTAACCGAGATGGCCAAGAAACTGACGGAACACGGCTTGCTGGACTATGAGAAATACCGAGGCATCCGTCTGACTGAACCAGGCCGCCGGATCGCTTTAGAAGTCATCCGCCACCATCGCCTGCTCGAAATGTATTTGACCGAAGCGCTGGGTTATTCCTGGGACGAAGTGCATGACGAAGCCGACCGGCTGGAGCACGTGATCTCTGAACAGTTCGAAGCCCGGATCGCCGCCATGATGGGCCACCCGGAACACGATCCCCATGGCGACCCCATTCCCAACCTGAATGGCACGATCCCGGCGCAGGAGACCGTCTCACTGACCGACACCCAACCCAACGTCCCCAAAATGGTTCAGCGCATTACCGACCAGTCTCCCGACATGCTCCGCTATCTGGCCGAACTGGGCCTGGTGCCTGGCGCACAGGTGTCCGTCACCGCCCGCGAACCGTTCAATGGCCCCATCCATCTCTTAATCGAGGACAGCGCAGCGGTCATTTCCTATGAGGTCGCCGGGCACATCTTCCTGACATCCATAATAGGCGAATGACCGCGGCTTTTCCACCATAATGGACACAAAAGTCCAGGCATGTAGACCATCCTGGACCCCCTACCTCCTAACTGACAATCTATCCGCCGCAGCGGGCGGCAGTTTAATCCCCGACCACGACCGGTCGTCTCAGCTCTTCCAGGGCCTCCAACATATCTTCCACGCGGCTGAACTTCAGGCGTGGACGGCCTATCCGGGCACCAAGGTCTTGCTCTAACTGATCCAGCAGCAACCAGTCTTCGTACGACACGTAGTTTACGCCGCGATCAGCCAGCAAGGTCTCCACGGACGCGCGCGATGATTCGGGCGGGTTCAGCACCTTCCCTGCGCCCAGGTCCGCCAGCAGCATTTCCACTGTCTCAGCTGCATCTGGCCTGTTGGTGCCAATGACGCCGCTCGGCCCGCGCTTGATCCAGCCGACGACATATTCGCCAATCAGCTGTTTGCCCGTCCCATGTTCGGTCAGGACGCGCCCGCGGTCATTCGGTATGGTGCCCCACTTGTCATTGAAGGGCACCTCCGGCAGCGGTTCGCCGCGATATCCGACGGATCGAAACACCAGGCCAACCGGGATAACCTCATATTCGCCCGTCGGGCGCGGTCGCACCGCGCCGTCATAGGTCTCGTACAGTTCATTTTTGACGATCTTGATGGCTTCCACCCGGTCTGTGCCGATGATTTCCACCGGCGACACCAGAAACCGTATGATGATTTGCCGAGCCCTATGGGCCAACGGGTGCTTCGCGTATCCGATCAGCGTCTCGACGTTTTTGGCGGCCTCGTTCGCTGCCCCAGATTTGATGTAGGCTTCGCTCAGCGGATCAAGCGAAACCTCCTCAGGGGCGACGACGATGTCTACATTCGCCAGCTCGCCAAGCTCTTTAACTTCGCCATTGGCAAATGCTGCCTGGGCCGGGCCTCGCCGCCCCAGCAGGTAAACCCGTTTCACGTTGCTCCTGGCCAGCGCGTCCAGCGCATAGTCGGCGATGTCCGTTTCGTAAAGCTCGTCAGGAGCGCGCAACAAAATGCGCGCCACATCGATGGCCACGTTCCCGACTCCGATGACCGCTGCGCTCTCGTGCGAAAAATCGAACGCCCGATCACGAAATTCGGGATGCGCGTTATACCACGCCACAAATTCGGTGGCTGAGTGGCTGCCCGGCAGCTCCTCCCCCGGAATGCCCAATTCACGGTCACTCTGCGCGCCGACCGCATAGATGATGGCATGGTAGTGGCGCACGAGATCATCCCGTGTGATATCCGTTCCGAACGTCACGTTTCCGTAGAAGCGCATGGCCGGATGACTCGCAATCCGGTCGTAAACCTTGGTAACCGACTTGATCTTCGGGTGATCGGGCGCAACCCCGCCACGAACC
>DAOTXK010000208.1:0-8230 GCA_034435395.1 Anaerolineae bacterium
CCTTTCCCCCGGCAACGGTCGACGAGACCCGCGCTCCCCATCACCAAACGCGACCGCCGATTGAAGCGGCGATCGCGTGGGAGGAGGCGGCGTGAGAAAAGGGCCTGGCGCGGCCAGGCGTCGGCATGTTCAGACTTCGTCGTTCTTACGCTTCCGTTTGGGTTTTTCGTCGTATTCATCCCCGTAGGCGGCGACTTCCTGCGCCGCTTCGGACGGTGAGGTCTCGTCGGCGTCATAGGCGTCGCCCCCCCGCCACCGCGGCGGCCTGAGGGCGAAGCCGAACAGCAAACTCAGGCCGATCAGGATGAGCAGCAACGGGAAATTAAAGCCGAGCAGGAAGAGCAGCCCCAGGCCGATCATCCACAACGCGCCCTGCACGCTGTACCACTGCCGCCCTTCCGCCAGGCCGCGCGCCAGGCTGCTGGCGCCGATCACGAACAGGATGCCGGGGAAAAACGAAATCTTCGTCGCAAAGATCAAGGCCAGGCCGATCAGGAAGACGCCGCCCGCGATCTGGTCGGCCCGTTCCTTGGATAAAACAGATGCAGTCATGGTTCCCTCTCCAACGACCGCTGTTGCGCGTGCGTGAACGTTACACTTTTTTAATACGTCCCGACCGGGGAAAAGTTGCGGCTGCCAGGACTGGCAGGTAACCGGGCGACCGGGATCAGGCTCCCGCCCTCAGCGGATTCGTCGCCCGGTGAGCAACCAGTACAGGCGGTCATAGGAGGCGATGGAGTGCAGCAGGACGAGCGCGGCCAATCCGAGGCCCAGCAGGGGACTACCAGGCGGCCAGTTCCAGCAGGAACCGCAGGGCGAGATTGGCGGGATGTGAACCCACGATCCATGCTCCCCACAATCGCCGCAGCCTCAGTCAGGATCGGGATCGTCCGGCGCGCTCACTCATGCCCCACGACCGGGTGCGGCTGGTACGGCTCCTCCAGGAAGGCGATATCTTCCTCGGAGAGCGCGATGTCGAGGGCGGCGGCCAGTTCCTCCAGGTGGTGCAGCTTACTGGCACCGATGATCGGCGCGGTGATCCCCGGCTGGTGCAGCAACCAGGCCAGCGCGATCTGCGCCGGGGAGTGGCCCAGCCGTTGGGCCAGTTCCACCACCCTGTCCACCACGGCATAGTCGTTGTCGCGGTAGTAGCGCGAATGGAGCAGCTCGTCCGTTTGGGCGCGCAGCGTCGGGCCGCCCTTGTCGCCGTCCTCCCGGCGGCGGTTGCCCGCCAGGAAGCCCCGCGCCAGCGGACTCCAGGGGATGAGGCCGACGCCCAGGTCCCGGCACAGCGGGATCATCTCGCGCTCTTCCTCGCGGTAGATCAGGTTGTAGTGGTTCTGCATGGAGACGAACGGCGTCCAGCCATTCATGGCGGCGATGTACTGCGCTTTGCAGAACTGCCAGGCGAACATGCTGGACGCGCCGATGTAACGCGCTTTGCCCGCCCGCACCACGTCGTGCAGGGCTTCCAGCGTCTCCTCGATGGGCGTCTCATAGTCCCAGCGGTGAATCTGGTACAGGTCGACGTAGTCCGTGCCCAGCCGCTTCAGCGAGCGGTCGATGCTGTCCAGGATGTGTTTGCGGGACAGGCCCCGATCGTTGGGATCGTCGCTCATGGGGAAAAAGACCTTGGTCGCCAGCACCACTTCCTCGCGGCGGGCGTAGTCTTTCAGGGCACGCCCCACGATCGCCTCGCTCACGCCCCGGGAGTACACGTCGGCGGTATCAAAGAAGTTGATGCCCAGCTCCAGCGCCCGCTTGATGAACGGACGGCTTTCGTCCTCCGGCAGCGCCCACTTCTGCCAGTCCTTGGAGCCATACGTCATGGTGCCCAGGCAGATGCGGGAAACTTTTAACCCGGACCGGCCCAACTTCACGTATTCCACCGTTTCCTCCCTTCGTAGATGACCAGCCGCCAACAACCCTGAGGGTCTGCCGGGTCCATATCGATGGAAGGCTCATCGGCAGACGATCAGTCTATCACAAGCCAGACAGGGCATATCGTCCCGGCGGGAGCCGACCTCTCCGGAACAAGACTCATGTCCCCGGCGCGGCGAAACCGCTGCGCTTGTCGTCCAGCACCAGCACCCAGTCTGGCCCAGCGGCGGGCGTGGTGAAAGTCCGGGGGCCAGTGGTTGGGTACTCGCCAATGGGCGACGACTGACCCGTGCGCGGGTCGTACCACCATGCCGTCACCACCTCGCCGGACAGCCTGTCCAGATTGATGGTGACGGCCTGCCCGGCGGTGGGGATGTAAACCATGGCGTAGCTGCCCCCGGCATCACGCGTGGCCCGCACGTGGAAGGCACCCTCGCCCGCGTCGGAAGCCAGCAGGCCCTGGTCGGGGATGCGCGTCAGGAAGGGCCGGGACTCCATCAGCCGCCGCAGATGGGAAATCTGCCCCGCGCCGGGACGGTCCAGCGCCGTGATCCAGTCGCAGCGGGGGTACGTCTTCGGCTCGCGGCCCTGGCGGTACATCTGCCAGATGCTATGGTGGCCGTAAGTGTGGCCGAAGGCCCCGGCGAATACGGCGCGGTAACCCGACTTGCGCACGTCGTAGTCATCGAAGTAGCCATATTCCGGCTGCCACTGGCGGGTATACGGGTCCACCGGGTGGTCTTCGTAGCTGGATTCGCCATCCAGGACCGGCTTGGCCGGCGTGCGGTGATAGTCGTGCGTGATCAGTTCCCAGTTGCCGTTGTCGCGCCGCCCGTGGCCGGACTGCCACATGTTGAAGCTCAGCCAATCGTCCTCGTGGAACCACATGGCCGAGGACTGGCCGCCCTGCGGGTGGTAGGTCATCAGGGTCTCCTGGCCGCAGCCGGCTATGATCCCGGCAGCCATTGCCCGCGTGATCGGTCGGAAGTCGGCCTCTCCGGTGATGGCCTCCCGGTCTCCCCCCAGAATCCAGATGATGTGGGTTTGGTCGCGGTAACGGCGGCCCAGGAATTCGCCGTAGACGCGGGCATTCGCCGCGTTAAAGATGGCCGGGCCGATGCCCCATTTGCGGTTGTTCACTTTGTCGCCCCAGGTTGGCAGCAGGCCGAGGTAAATGCCTTTTTCCGCCGCCAAGTTGACGATATCATCCACGTACCGGAAGTACGGCTCGTAGGGCTTGGTCGGATCGTCGTCGATCAGGGGCAGGTCACCGTAACTGTTCGGCGTGTGCAGGCCATCCAGTTCCGCCAGGATAACCGCCTGCACCACGGTGAACCCTTTCCGCCGCCGATTGTCCAGGTACATCTCGACTTCGTCCCGGTCGCAGCGGTGGAACAGCTCCCAGGCGGTATCGCCCAGCCAGAAGAAGGGCGTGCCATCCGCCTGGACCAAAAATCGCTGGTTATCGCTGACTTTGAGCCGGCTGAGCATCTTCTCCCCCTGGCCGCGAATCCGTCACCCAGGGTGATATTATAACAGACGGGGGGTCTTTCGCGGCTACATGGCGGGCGCGCCGGGAGGTTGCGGCGGCAGGCCGCGTGTGTCATAACCATGTCGGTCGCTTCGCCCCCTCTACCTAAGGAGAGAGATGGATGGCCAAGATCGGCTTGCAGCTGTACACGATCCGAGAAGAGGCCCAGAAAGACTTTTTCGGCACCCTCCGGCGCGTGGCCGAGATGGGCTACGACGGTGTGGAGTTCGCCGGCTACTACGACACCCCTGCCCGCGAACTCAGGATCGCCCTGGACGACCTGGGGCTGGAGGCCGCCGGCACACATATCAGCGTAGATCGGCTGGAGAAGTCGCTCCCCGCCGAGATCGCCTACGCCAGGGCCATCAACTGCCCGGCCATCGTCTGCCCTGGCTTCTGGGGCGTGGACTACAGCGACATCAACACCTTCATCCGTATGGGCCAGCTGTTCAACCGGGTCGGCGCGTCCTGCCGGGCGGAGGGCCTCCGCTTCCTCTACCACGTGCACGGGCATGAGTTCGTCACCTTCGACGGCCAGTACGGCCTGGACGTGATGCTGGCGCACATCGACCCGGCCCACATGACGCTGGAGCCGGATACATACTGGATAGAAAAGGCCGGGGTGGATACCCTGGCATTTTTTCAAACCTACGGCGAGCGCTGCGCCTACATCCACTGCAAGGATATGAAGGACCGCCAGAGCTGGCGCGATACCGAGGTCGGGGCCGGGGCGCTGGACTTCCCGGCCATCCTGCGCCAGGGCCAGCGACTCGGCATCACGTGGTACATCGTCGAGCAGGAGGCGTTTGACCGGCCCATGATGGAGAGCGTGGCTATCAGCCTGAAGAACCTGCGGGCGCTGGGGGCGGCGTAGGACAGGGAACACCTGATCGCGCCGCCCCGGTGGGATGAGGGAGAGGAAGCCCATGATTCGGATCGCGTTTGTGATGGGGGTCAATCCTGACCGGCACGCCGAATACGAGCGGCGGCACAACCCGATCTGGGATGAACTGGCGGCTGTGCTCAAGGCGCACGGCGTCCACAACTACTCGATCTTCCTGCACGAGGAGACCGACCAGTTGTTCGCCTATGCCGAGATCGAGAGCGAGGAGCGGTGGAACGCCATCGCCCAGACCGAGGTCTGTCAGCGCTGGTGGGCGTACATGAAGGACATCATGCCCACCAACCCGGACAACAGCCCGGTATCCAAGCCGCTGAAGCCGGTCTTTTACCTGCCGTAGCCGTCGGCGTTCCCGAATACCGGTCAGTTGCCCGGCGGCGGGATGGCCGCGCCTATCTCAATAACGGCGTCACCTCCCGGCGGCCGGCCGCCCTGGCCAGTCTGACCCTTGCCAGACCATCCCCCCGGCGGGTATAATCACTGACAGTCGCGCTCATCTTTTGTCATTGGCGATGGAGTCCGCCAAAAGCGCCTAAGCTGACCAGGCTGATGACTCCTACCGCGTGAATCCACGTGGTGGGAGTCGGTTGTGAGAGTATAGCCCACCTCGCGGTGGGCTTTTTGTATGGGCCTGGATGGTACGTAGCCGGTTGGTCGAGGTGGCAGGGGGGGTGTACGGCATCATATAAGGAAGGTGTCAGTGCAGAAATTGTTCTGGATCGGCGTGGGGGGCGCGGTGGGGACGGTGGCCCGTTATCTGGTGTCAGGGTTGATACAGCGGCTTAACGGCAGTGATTTTCCCTGGGGCACGGTCGGGGTCAACGTTATTGGCTGCTTTCTGTTCGGCATCATCTGGACTCTGGCCGAGGCCCGGCTGGTCATCAGCGGGGAAACCCGCCTGGTGGTGCTCACCGGTTTCATAGGGGCGTTCACCACTTTCTCGACATTGGTGTTCGAAACAGAGGAAATGCTCCGCGACAGCCAGTGGGAGCTGGCGATCATGAATGCCGGCGGCCAGACCGCTGCCGGTCTGGTATCCTTATTCCTGGGGCTGGCCGTGGGGCGCTGGTTATGAACCGGCAAGGAGGGCGCGGGTGAAGCTATTTGCGGAGGCGCTACTGCTTCGTATTTTTATTGGCGAGAGCGATAAACATCAGGGCCGGCCGCTCTACGAGGTGATCGTCGAGAAGGCCCGGGAGCGAGGATTGGCCGGGGCTACCGTCCTGCGGGGGACGCTGGGCTTTGGGGCCAACAGCCGGATCCACACGGCCAAGATTCTGAGGCTTTCCGAAGACCTGCCGATGGTGGTTGAGATCGTGGATGAGCCGGGCCGGATCACGGAATTCCTGGCCGAACTCAACGGGCTTATCAAAGAGGGGCTAGTGACCACTGAGAAGGTCACTGTCATCATCTACCGGCACAACCACGAGTCCGCCCCGTGAGCCACCCACTGCCCGCTGACCTGGGGGCACGATAACCCGACAAGGATGGTGACGGTGTCTACTCCGCTCAGCTTATATGACCTGGTTGAGGCCTTTGCCAAACCCGGCTGCCCGGTATGCACACTGCTGCAACGTGATGTCCGGCGGTTCCTGGGCACCCTGCTCTATGAAGGCGTCAGCGATCCGGAGGTTCATGCGTCGCTGCGGGATAGCTACGGGTTGTGTAACGTCCATGCCTGGCAGCTCCGGCAGGTTCATGAGGGGCAGTTGCTCAGCATCGCCGTTTTTTACCGGAGCGTCGTCACGGCGGTATTCGATAAGCTGGAGCCGGGCGGCTCCCCCCGCGCCGAGGCCCTGAGACCGTCCTCCGTCTGCCCGGCCTGCAAAGCTCTGGTGGACACCGAGGAACGGTATGTCGGCATTCTGGCCGAGCACAGCACCGATGATCAACTGATCCAGGTCTACCGTAATTCCGACGGCCTGTGCCTGCCCCACTTCCGTCAGGTGCTGAACCACCTGCGCCGACCGGACGCGGCCCGCCACCTCATTGCCCTGCAACGCGCGATCTGGGAACGCCTGCTCGCCGATCTTCAGACCTTCATTGAGATGCATGACTACCGGCACACCGGCGAGCGGATGGCCGGGGAGCGGGATAGCTGGTTGCGGGCCATCCGGAGCCTGGCCGGTGAAGAAGGGATTTGGGGGCTGGATCGCTGAAGGGGCCGCCTGGCATACCTCCTGCGCCCCCCGCACGTCGGGCTTCACTTCCCGGATCAGCGCCCACTCGTCAGCGCCCGCTCATCAGCGCCCGCTCACCAGCGCCCGCACGGGCGGCCAGCGGAACTCCCAGGCGTTTGGCCCCGTCCGCCGCCGAGCCGGGCCGGTTCACAGTCATCAGGCGGAGGGCGGCGGTCATCCCCCGGCGAAGGCCAGACGGAAGATCAGATTCCCCAGCAGGACGGCCAGCCCGGCCAGCAGCCACAGCCCGACCGTGCTCAGGAGCCAATGCAGCAGGCGGTTGGAGCGCGCCCGCAGGAAAACGAACAGGAAGGCCAGCACCACCCAGGCCCCCAGGAAGACGACCAGCACGATCCAGCCGGCGCTGCTGAACTGGGGGATGATCGTCCCCATCTGATTCACCACGACATCACCCGTCTCCGCCGGGAAGCCGCCTGAAGACCACAAGCTGCGTATGCCGTTCTCGAAGACGGCGGCGTTATCCGGCTGGCTCATCATGCTCCCCAGGTCGAGCGGGATGGCCATGGCGTTGGCGCGCAGGAAGGCTAACACCGCCGTGAGGGCGACGGTCGGCAGCAGCCCTGCCGGGACGCCCTGGCCGGGGTTCAGCACGCCCACGCCGCGCAGCGCCCCCCCGATCGTATCCCCGATCAGCAGGAACCCCAGCACGATCACCGTGATGAGGGTCAGCAGCAGGGCCAGACAGCCGCTGGTGCAGCCGCCGTTGACCACCAGGAAGGGCTGCAACTCCCGCCGGACCCGCTCCACATAGACAACTTCGCGCTCCCGAACCGGCTCCCGTGACGGCGGTGTAGGGGGCGGCGGGCCGTAATCCGGCGCGGGCGGCGGGCGATAGGCGGGCGCGGGCGGCGGCGCGGCCTCCGGAGGTGGCTCCTGGGTGGTCCCGCTGGGCGCGGTGGGTACGTCGAAGTGGCCCAGGCGGCGGGCCATGGCGCGAGCGCCCTCGTGCGCCGGATCGATCTCCAGCACGCGCTTGAGCGCTTCCTGCCGGGGCAGGGTATGCGGCGTGGCCCCGGCGATCAGCCACCAGGCTTCGGCGTGGTTGGGCGCGATGGCCACCAGCGCGTACAACACGGCGAGCGCCTGGTCGCGCTCGCCCTGGGCGATCAGGTCGCGGGCTTCCTGCAAACGGGCGGCGAGGGGGTCCTGGCTGGCCATAGGTTTTTCCGTTCACTGGCGGGCGGTTGGATTCGGGAGTGGTATAACACGGCGGGGCCTGGCCGCGCAAGCGCCCCAGACGGGATGGCCGCCCCGGCCTCCCGACAGATCGCGGCGGCGATGGCCGAATGGGGCGCATAGAGGCTCCGGTCGCCTCGCCGGTCAGGATCAACCTTGCGGGGACGCCCAGGCCCTCGTCACACCATTCTTTAACCTCAATCCATGGCATCAGCCCGCCGGACGTGCTATAATCAGTCGTTCCAATCGCACAGACGTTCGAGAGGGGGTGCGCCCCATGCCCGACTTCCAGCTCGTCTCGGACTTCCAGCCCACCGGCGACCAGCCGCAGGCCATCGCCGGCCTGCTGGACGGCCTCCGTAAAGGGTACCGGCACCAGACCCTGCTCGGCGCGACCGGCACCGGCAAGACCTACACCATCGCCCAGGTCGTCGCCCAGGTCAACCGCCCCACGCTGGTCATGTGTCACAACAAGACGCTGGCCGCCCAGCTCTACAGCTAATTTAAGGACTTCTTCCCCCACAACGCCGTGGAGTACTT
>DAOTXK010000209.1:0-9456 GCA_034435395.1 Anaerolineae bacterium
GCCCAGCGCCATCGAGTCCGGGCTGTTCAGCGGACGGATACTGGCCGCCTCCGGGGAGGACATCACCAACACCGGCTTCGTCAACATCGTGGAGATTCCGCTGGATGGAAGCCCTGTCCGCACCCTCTTCGAAGGGCGGGCCAGCGCGCCGAACCTGGCCCCGCGCGGCAACATGCTGCTGTACACCCGCTTCTCCACCGGTACCGGGTCGCAAGGGCTGGAGATCGCCTGGCCGGGCAGCGCCCAGTCGCCCCGGCTGCTCACCCAGATTCTGGGCGGGCGCATCCTGGCCTTGCAGGATGATGGCAACTTCTCGCCGGACGGCAACAGCATCGCCTTCTCCGCCCGCGAGCCGGGCAGCCTCAACAGCGACATCTACGTGCTGAGCCTCACCGCCCTGGGCAACCTCCAGGGGGAGGAGGTGCCGGAAGCGATCGCCCAGCAGGCCCTGCGGCGGCTGACCGATGGCGCGGTGGACAGCACCGCCCCTTCCTGGGCTGACTCGTCCCACCTGGTGTACGTGGCCGATGCCCGCCGGGCGGGCGGGACGGTGGACCTCAACCTGATCGACCTCAACGGCAACATCACCCCCGTCACGGCGGACGGAAACGCCCTGATCGAAGATAACCCGGACCTCTCGCCGGATGGCTCGCGCGTGGTCTTCGAGGCTTACGCGCCGGATAACCCCGACGACGTGGACGTGTACGTCGCGCCCACCACTGGCGGCCAGCCGCTTTTGCTGTCGGATTCGCCGCGCGCCGACGTGCGCCCGCGTTGGTCGCCGGATGGCCGCCACGTGGTCTACTCCTCGCAGCGGTCCGGCGGCGGCTGGGAGATTTTCATCGTGGATGTGACCAGCTACGTCACCTGGCAGTTGACGGTCAACAACCTCTACGACATGGCCAACCAATGGGCGCCGTAGCCCGGCCGGCCGATCCGCCCCCTGGCGCGGACCCGTCCCGCCAATGACGGGCCCGCCATTCGATGGTACAATTCAACCGACCAGCCGTTGGGGAACCAGGCGGATGTGGGGAGGCGGCCCTCCCCGATGGCAGAAGCTACCGAAGGAGTACTTATGTCGCCTCAAGACCGCGAGGTTTATCCGGTGACAGTGGCCGGGTTGAAACGGAACCTGCCGCTGTTTGAGGTCGCGCCCGGCGTGCGGATCGCCCTCCTCAATATCCTGGGGGATACCGAACTGGTGCGGGCGGTGGCGGCGGCGCTGGCCCCGAAGATCATGGCCCGGCAGCCGGATGTGCTGGTCACCGCGGAAGCCAAGAGCATCCCTATGATCTATGCTCTGGCGGTCGAGACTGGCCTGCCCTACGTCGTGCTGCGCAAAAGCTACAAGCCCTACATGGGCAACGCCCTGGAAGCGCATACGGTCAGCATCACCACCGGCGCGCCACAAAAGCTTTTCCTGGATGAGAAAGACCACGAGCTGCTGAGGGGCAAGCGCGTGGCCCTGGTCGACGACGTGATCAGCACCGGCAGCACGCTGCAAGGCATGCGCGTCCTGATGGACAAGGTGGAAGCCCAGGTGGTGGTTCAGGCGGCGATTTTCACCGAGGGCGACCGCGCCAAATGGACGGACATCATCGCCCTGGGACACCTGCCCGTCTTCATCGACGAGGGCGCCGGGCGGCCCGATTGAGGCCCGATGGAGGCCCTCGGCCGGCCAGAGTCAGCCTTTCCCGGCGGGAGAGCCTCCAGAGGGAGGGCCTCCAAATGGAGGGCCTCCAAACGGAGAGCCTCCGAACGGAGGGCCTCCGAACGCACAGGGGGCGACCGGTTGGTCTCCCCCTGGTTGATTCCTGGATGGCGGCGTTTCTGGCGGGATGGCGGCTACTGGATCACCTCGACCAGCAGGCCGTAAGCCCCCGCGGAAGCCGCCTCTGGCCCGGAGCTGGTGAAGTACCCGTTGCGCACGCGAAACAGATATACCCCCGTCGCCGGGAGCGCCGTCTGGTAGGTGGCCGTGCCCGCCAGCGCGCCGTTCATATCCACGATGAACGTGCCGCCCGGATAACCGCCGCCGCCCATGCCCGGACCGCCCGGCCCCACCTGGGACAGGTCGGCGCTGGGCCCCTGCCAGCTCAGGCTCGGCCCGTAGGTCTCATTCAGGCTGCGCAGCGTGACCCGCACCACCTGCCCGCTCTGTCCCTCGAAGCGGTAGACCCGCTCGTAGGCCCCCCCGTCGAAGCTGCCCGTGGCCTCCACCCCGGCGGCGATCTGGGGCGTTTCCGTCGGGCCTAGCGTGACGGTGTAGTTGCTGACGCCCCGGACGCCCTGTCCATCCGGATCAATGCGCCGGATGACCAGCAGGTGGGTGCCGGCGCTGTCCAGCACCAGCGGGTCGACGGCGAAGCGGCCCGGCTGCTCGGAATAGGCTGTGCCGCCGCCGTTGACGTAGTATCCCACCGGGGCGATCACCTGCACCTCAAACGGCGTGCCGCCGCCCGCCTCGCTCCCCGCCAGCCGCAGGATGTCGCCCCCCGCGGCCTCAAAGGTGTAGTGGGCGGATGGGTTCCCGTCGTCCAGCGTGCCGGTGATGGTTGCGCCGATGGCTAACGGCTGGGCGGTCATCTGGCGCAGGGTCAGCGCCGCCCGCGCCGACCCGGCCGTCTGCGTGGGATCGGAGAACTGGCGCGTCACCACGAAGATATACTCCCCGGCTTCGCCCAGCAGCAGCGGGTCCACCAGCGCCTGGCCGCCCGCCGGGCTGTAAGCGCCGTTGATGTTGTTGCCGAACGGATCGCGGACGGCGACGTTGAAGCCCGCCTCCCCGCTGAGGCCCTGCACCGTCAGGCTAAAGACCTGGCCCGGCGCGCCGGGATAGGAGAAAAAGTAGGCCGGCTGGCTGTCGTTCAGGTCCAGGGAGAAAGTCTCGCCTGGCGTGAGCGGCGTGAGCGCGACCTGACTGACCACCAGCGTGTAAGCGCCGGTGCTGCCGCCCTGCAACCCTCCGAAGCGCGTCGCCACGACGGTATAGGTCCCGTCGGCGGGCAGGGTGTAGGGGCCGAGCAGGGAGTCCAGATTACCGCCGGTGTCGTCGTCAACCAGCTCGGTTCCGTCGGGCGTGATCAGGCGCACGTAACTGTCCAGGCCCGGTTGAACCGCGCTCATCGCCACCGTGATCACCTCCCCGGCGCGGCCCTGGAAGGTGTAAAACACTTCCGGCGCTTCGGCGGTGATCGCGCCGCTGACGGACTGGCCATAAGCGATTGGGGTGCCCGCCTGGGCCAGCGCCGGCAGGGCCATCGCCAGCGCCGCCAGGAGGGAGCCAGTTACCCACCACACACGAAACCACTGACGCATCGTAAAACCTCTCTTCTGTGTAAGCCGGTCAGCGGCGAGCTGCCGCGCTGAAGTCCGGTGAAGGAAACACGCGCTCTATCGTATACCACCGCCGCCAGGGCTGCCGGACGGACGCCCTACGATTGCCTGACGGCAGAGCGACGGCTGGCCAGGAAAGCCGCGATCAACGGGGAGGAAGGCCAGACGCCCCGTCAGACCCTCGCATGCCCGAAACATTATATACTGTTTTGGTCGCCAATCAAAGGAAACCCCGCCCCTCAACCGTCGGCGGCCCGCTGCCGGAGCCTGGCCCCGCAGGACTCGCGCACGATCAGCTCCGTCGGCAGCACCACGGAGGCGGGATGGCTGTTCGGGTAATGTTCGTGTGTCTCCAGCATACGCAGGGCGTAGGTGGCAAAACTCTCGATGGGTACGTGCACGGTGGTCAGCGCCGGGCGGACCATGCGGGCAAAGCCGAGGTCATCGATGGAGCCGATGGCCACGTCCTCCGGCACGCGAAGGCCGTGATCGTGCAGCGCCGCCAGCGCCCCCAGGGCCACCTCGTCGCTGACGGCGAAAATGGCCGTCGGCGGCTGATCGAGCGCCATCAGCCGCCCCACCGCCGCGTATCCTTCTTCCGGCCAGTTATACTCCGCCTGCGATTGCACCAGCCGCGCCTGGTAATTCAGGCCATGTTGCAGCAGCGCCTGCCGGTAGCCGTCCAGCCGCTCGTCCGGAAAACCGGCGAAGCCGATCCGCTGATGGCCCAGCCCGATCAGGTGCTGAACCACGGTGCGGGCCGCCGCCGCCCGGTCAAAAATCACGGCGGGCAGATCGGCGATGACGGTTTCCAGACAGACGATATTGTCGATACGGTCAATGATGCGCCGGAGCAAGGCGTCGGCCTGGGGCATTTTTAACACCTTGTACGGCGTGAACAGAATCAGGCCGGAGATCTCCTCTGGATGGATGTTTTTGTTAAAAAAGACCGGATCGTTGAGTTCGTCAAAAAACGTCACCAGCCGGATCTGCCGCCCCCGCTGGTGGATTTCTCTGTAGAGGGCGGCCAGCATGGCGCTGAAATAGGGCCGCCGCAGGATGTCGCTGTCCCCGCCCATGATGATGCCGATCTGGCCCCTGGCCTGCTTCGCCCGGCTGAGCTTGAGGCCCTGGGCGTACTTGTTGGGCCGGTAACCCAGCTCCTCGATGGCCTGCAAGACCCGCCGCCGCAACTCCTCGGAGACCACGCGCGGGCCGTTGTTAACGACATAGGAGACGACCGCCCGCGACACCCCCGCCCGCCGGGCGACATCCGCCTGGGTGACCGATTTCTCCCGCATGGGCCTATCCTCCCCGACTCCAGGGCCGGTGCGGCTGGCTGCTACCGACTTGACAGCCTCATCATTCGATTCTATAGTATTTATGCGAATGTGTCTACACGTGTAGACCAACCGACAGCCGACTTCTTCCTCGCCACGCCGAAGCTGATTGATGCCTGACCGACCAACGCAGTTGGGTATGATGCTGGCGATTCGTCTCTTTACTCCATGAAACTCCATGAACGGATCGCCACTCAGGCGACAACCTGGCCAGCTGCCGGGCGAACCGCATCCCCGCCCAGCCGACGAGTGCAAGGAGGTGCCGGCCCCGCCAAGTCCAACGCCCATCCACGAACATCCGAACCGTTCGCGTTTTGTGATCCCCCACATATCACAGGAGAGAGAAGATTATGAACCGCTTGGCCCGATTGTCCGTCTTACTGACCCTCGTGCTGGCCCTGGCCATCGCCCTGCCCGTCCTGGCCCAGGGTGGCCCCAACTACATCACCTACAACTCATATCTGAGCGATCCCGGTGTGCGCGAGTGGGACCTCAAGATCGTCGGTATGTGGAATGAACGGCATCCGGATATGCCGGTGGAACATTCCGTTATCGCTCACGAAGACTTTAAGCAAGCCCTCCGCGCCTACCTGACCGCCCAACCGGCTCCCGACGTGCTGACCTGGTTCGCCGGCAACCGCGCCCAGTTTTTCATCGACCGCGGCCTGATCGCTGACTTTGCTGACATGTGGGAAGCCGAGGGCTTCGGCGATGTTTACGCGCCCGGCTTCGCGGCCCTGGCGCGCGGCGGCACGGAGGATCAGTACTTCTTCCTGCCGACCTCCTACTACTGGTGGGCGGTGTACTATCGCCCGTCGCTCTTTGAGCAGGCCGGGATCGAAAACGTGCCCGAAACCTGGGACGAATTCCTGGGCGCTTGCGATGCCCTGAACGCCGCCGGGATCATTCCCGTCACCATCGGCACGCGCTTCCGCTGGCCAGCCGCCGGGTGGTTCGACTACCTCAACATGCGCATCAATGGGCCGGAGTTCCACATCGACCTGATGCTGCTCCAGGAATCTTACACTGACGAGCGCGTCCGGGCTGTCTTCGACTACTGGAACCAGCTCTTTGAGCACAACTGCTTCGTGGAAGATCCGGCGGCCTATGACTGGGACGAGGCCGTGGACATCATGATCCAAGGCGATGCGGCCATGTACCTGCTGGGCAACTTCATCAAGGACTACTATCCGAATGATCTGGAAGAGGACCTCGACTTCTTCCGCTTCCCGATCATCGACCCCGATGTGCCGATCGGTGAAGACGCCCCAACTGACGGGTACTTCCTGGCCGCCCAGGCGCGTAACCTGGAAGGCGGCAAGGCCTTCCTGGCCTTCCTCGGCTCGCAGGAAGTGCAGCAGACCGCCCTGGAGGATCTGGGCCGTCTGCCCACCCGCACCGATGTGGATATCTCCCAGGTACCGCCGGACGTTCAGCAGGGTATTGCGCTGATCCAGGGGGCCGACTACGTGGCTCAGTTCTACGACCGCGACACCACGCCGCCCATGGCCGACGCCGGCATGAACGGCTTCATGCGCTTCTGGGATGACCCGGCCAGCATCGACCAGATTCTGGAAGAGCTGGAGGCTGAGCGGCTGCGCGTCCTGGAAGAAGCGGAAAGCGGCTCGTAAGTCGGCTGCCGTCGCAGGCTACTTGTTGTACAATCCAGGGGCATGGCCGGGCCATGCCCCTGAACCATGTTTCCGCCGACAGATTCCCTGTCACCACGTCCGCCTGTCCTGGCCAGAGAGGAAAAACCGATGGCTGCGATAACCGATTACCGCACGCGGCGCGACGAGACCAGCATCGACTTCTCCGGCGCGAACTTCATCGGCCTGTTGTGCTCCGCCCTGATGTTCATCGCCTTCATCTTCATGCCCTGGTATGGGACGCAGATCGTGGACAACGCAGCCAAGCTGCTGGCGGATTATCTGTCAGGCGTGCCCGGCACGCAGGTTACAGTGTGGCTGGGCATCGTGCCCATCGCCGCGGTGGTCGGGGTTGGGCTGGCGCTGTGGGGCGTCCTGACGCCGGAACGCGGGCGGCTGACTTCCCTGCTGATGTTGGTGACCGGCCTGGTGGTGCTGGTCTACTGTCTCATCCGCCTGTTGTTCCCAGTGGGGGTCGTCATGACCGTCTCCGGCGGTGCCGGGTTCTGGACGATGCTGCTGGCCGCCCTGGGCATGGTGCTCCAGTTCGCCATCACCATCCCCCGCGTCAACGCCGGATGGCAGCGGCTCAGGGGTGGCACCGCCGTCCGGCTGCCGGCAGTGCCGCGCCAGGCTGTCCCCTATCTCTTCCTGCTCCCGCCGCTGCTGCTGTATATCGTCTGGATCATCGGCCCCACGCTGGTCACGTTTTATCTGAGCCTGACCAACTGGGATGGCGTCAGCAGTCCGAATTACATCGGCATGACGCACTTTGAGCGCCTCTTTTCCCAGGACCGCACCTTCGGCGAGGCGCTGATCAACAACGCCCGCTGGCTGGTGATCTTCATCACCGTGCCCACCACGCTGGGGCTGGGGATGGCCCTGATCTTCAACACTGAAATGAAAGGAGGCAGGCTGTACAAGGTCAGCTTTTATTCCCCTCTGGTGCTGTCCTTTGCCGTGATCGCGCTGGTGTGGGCCTGGATGTATAACCCCCGCCTGGGACTGCTCAATTCGTTCCTGACCGGCCTGGGCGTGGCCGACCCGCCCGGCTGGCTGGCCGACCGCGAGCTGGCCATCTGGTGCGTGATCGCCGCCGCCGTGTGGCGGCAGGTCGGTTACGTGATGGTGCTCTACCTGGCCGGGCTGAAGAACATCGACCCCAGCTTCATCGACGCGGCGCTGGTGGACGGGGCTGACCGCTGGAATCTGTTCCGGCGGGTGATCCTGCCGCTGCTGGCCCCGGTGACGACCGTGGTGGTGGTGATCTCGATCATCGACTCGCTGCGGGCCTTCGACCTGGTGGCCATCATGACGCGCGGCAACCAGAGCACGCAGGTGCTGGCCAACTATATGTATATGGAAGCCTTCAACAACTACCGCATGGGCTACGCGGCGGCGGTGGCCGTGGTGCTGTTTGCCCTCAGTATGGTCTTCATCGGCTTTTATCTGTCGCGCGTCGTCCGGGACGAACTGGAATATTAGGAGGGGACCATGACCAGCTATGTCGAAGCCAGGCGCATCACCGGCGCAACGGTCACCCAACAGCAGGTCCGCACCGCTCTTAAGTACGTCGGCCTGACGGCGCTGACCCTGCTGTGGCTGCTGACGGTCGCCGCCGCCCTGATCACGTCCTTCCGCACCATCGACGACATCGCTGTCAACGGTTTCTGGAGCCTGCCCCAGCAGTTGACCTTTCGGAACTTTGATGAAGCCTGGACACGCGCGCAGGTCAACAAATACCTGCTCAACAGCTTCATCATCACCGTCCCCTCGCTGTTTGGCATGATGTTCCTCTCGTCGATGAGCGCCTACGCCCTGGCCCGCTTCAAATTCCGGGGCAACCTGTTCTTTTATTTTATGTACGTGGCGGGGACGCTGCTGCCCTTCCAGATTCTGCTGCTGCCGGTCTTCCGCCTGACCAACGCGCTGGGCCTCTATAACACCTACGGCGCGCTGATCATGATCCACACTGCCTTCCAGCTGGGCTTCTGCACCTTTGTGCTGCGCAACTTTATGCGCACCGTGCCGGGGGAGATTCTGGACGCGGCCCGGGTGGACGGCTGCGGCGAGTTCCGCATTTACTGGCAGATCATGCTGCCGCTGACGCTGCCCGCGCTGGCGGCGCTGGCCACGCTGGAGTTCACCTGGGTATTTAACGATTACCTGTGGGCCATCATCCTGGTGCAGTCGGACTCGCTGCGCCCGGTGACGGCGGGCCTGGCCACGCTGCGCGGCCAGTACAGCACCGACTGGCCGGTGATCACGGCGGGCGCGCTGCTGGCCACCCTGCCCACGCTGCTCATGTTCGTCTTTTTGCAGCGGTACTTCATCCAGGGGCTGACGTTAGGTTCGGGGAAGTAGCCCTGGCGGGGGAAAAAACGGGGGCGGGTCCGGAGACTCGCCCCCCTCGATTCCTGGCGGAGACCCGATGATCGGTCAGCCGCCCAGGCCGCACACATCCGACGGGAAGATGAAGATATAGTCACCCCACCCCATCGCCTGAAGATAGCCGGAGGACAGCGCCCACAGGCTGGTGTCGCCGCGCGCTTCAATCAAGACATTCTCGCCGCTGGCCGCCGCCTGAGCCAACGCGTCGTGAATAGCCTCGGCGGTGGCCCAGAAGTAAAACTCGCCCTCTGACCCTTCGGCGCGGTAGACGTGCAGGCCGTCCTCGCCCGGCGCGCAGTACAGCACCACCGTGGCCCCCAGATCGAAGGCGTTGAGCCGCCCATCAGTGAAGAAAAACTGCACGCTCAGCAGGACCGGCTGCCCGGCGGCCTCCGCCTCCGCGATCAGCGCCCGCAGCAGGGCCAGCAGATCGTTTCGGCTGCGCCAGGGGTAGACCGTGCCATTGATGGTGACGGTCGCGCCGAAGTTGACGGCGGTCTCGATCTGGCGGGTCAGGGCGAGGACCTGCTCCTCCGTCAGGGTGGGGGCGGAGACCAGCATGGTGTTGTTGCCCCAACCGCCGTAGATGGTGCCGTTGATGATGGAGGCCGCGCCCAGGGTCATGAAGTCATTCCCAAAGCCCAGGTCGATGTTGCCGTTGACCGTGCCGTTGTTGGTGACATCATCGCTGCCCCAGCCGGTCTGGATCGCGTCGTTGAAGAGGGCAGTGATCGTCCCGT
>DAOTXK010000210.1:0-6386 GCA_034435395.1 Anaerolineae bacterium
CTGCTACACCACACCGCCAGCCCCAACATCATCGCCGCGAGCGGGCCGATCAACGTCATCCCCGCCGCCATCACCGTCGAACTGGACGGTCGCCTGCTGCCAGGCTTCGCGCCGGACGACCTGCTGGGCGAACTCCGCGACCTCCTGGGCGAGGAGGTGGAACTGGCGGTGGCGGAATACGATCCGGGGCCGCCCAGCCCGGACATGGCACTCTTCGAGACTCTGGGCGACATTCTACGAGAAGCCGACCCCGACGGCATCCCCATTCCCATGGTGGCCAGCGGGGTGAGCGACGCCCGCTTTTTCGGGCGGCTGGGCATCCAGTCCTACGGCTTCACGCCCATGCAGTTCCCGCCCGGTTTCCACTTCGGCCAGACCATCCATGCCGCCGACGAGCGCGTCCCGGTGGCGGCGCTGACGTTTGGCACCATGGCCCTCTTTAAGGCGCTCCAGCGGTTCGGGGGGTGAGCGTCCCGCCTGCCTGGGTCCGCCCCAGGGGGCGACCGTTCCCAAATCGCTTGACAGCGGGGATCATTGCCGTTATCATGCGGTAAAATCAGATATACCAACAACAGTGAACCGGCAGAGTAAACGCCCCGCCCGCCCAGAGAGCCAGGCCCGGTGGCTGGAAGGCCTGGTGCGTCAGCAGGCGTTGAATGGACCGGGGAGTTGCGCAGGGGATAATCCTGCGCCGGTTTAGCCGCCGTTATCCGGCCCAGAGTGAGGGGCAGCAGCACCGCCCTTAAACGAGGTGGCACCACGGGCCCGTGTAACAGGCTCGTCCTCCTGGAGGACGGGCTTTTTTGTTACTTCGTAAGCGCTCGTCCTCATCCCACGCTGGGGACGAGCCAGTTTTTTATTCTCGTCGATAAAAGGAGAGAACATCATGCCGGATAACAAGCACGTCAAGTACGTATTGAGCGAAGACCAGATGCCCCAGGCGTGGTACAACATCATACCCGACCTGCCCGGACCTCCTGCCCCGGTGCTGCACCCCGTCACCCTGCAGCCCGTCACGCCGGACGACCTCGCCCCGCTCTTCCCGATGGCGCTGATCATGCAGGAGGTCAGCACCGAACGGTACATCGAAATCCCCGAACCGGTGCGCGACATTTACCGCCAGTGGCGGCCCTCGCCGCTGTTCCGCGCCCGCCGCCTGGAACAAGCGCTGGATACACCGGCCCGCATATACTACAAACATGAAGGCTTCAGCCCGGTTGGCAGTCACAAGCCCAATACGGCCGTCCCCCAGGTTTATTACAACAAACAAGAGGGCGTCAAGAAGATAGCCACCGAAACCGGGGCCGGGCAGTGGGGCAGCGCGCTGTCGATGGCCGGGGCGATGTTCGGTGTGGAGATCGAAGTCTTCATGGTCAAGATCAGCTACCAGCAGAAGCCTTACCGTCGCAGTTTGATGGAAGCCTTCGGCGCTACCGTCCATGCCAGCCCGACCAACCTGACCGACGCCGGGCGCCAAATCCTGGCCGAGAACCCCAACAGTCTCGGCAGTCTGGGCATCGCCATCAGTGAGGCGGTCGAAGTCGCCGCCAAGAACCCTGAGGCCCGGTACAGCCTGGGCAGCGTGCTCAACCACGTGCTGATGCACCAGACCGTCGTTGGCGAAGAGGCGCTGCTCCAGATGCAACTGGCCGACGACTATCCCGACATCGTCATCGGCTGCGTAGGCGGCGGCAGCAACTACTCCGGCCTGGTCTTCCCCTTCATTCGCGAACACCTCACCAAGGGGCGCAAGGCCCGCTTCCTGGCTGTTGAGCCGATGGCCTGCCCCAGCATGACCAAGGGCATCTACGCCTATGACTACGGCGACACGGCCGCGACGGCCCCCGTAGCCAAGATGTACACGCTCGGCCATCGATTCGTTCCGCCGGGCATCCACGCCGGCGGCCTGCGTTATCACGGGATGGCCCCCCTGGTCAGCCAGCTGCACGCGCTCGGCATCATTGATGTCATGGCCTACCACCAGAACCCGGTCTTCCAGGCCGCCATGACCTTCATCCGTGCCGAAGGTATCACCCCCGCGCCGGAAAGCGCCCACGCCATCAAAGCCGCCATCGACCAGGCGCTGGAAGCCAGAGAAGCTGGCGAGGAGCGCGTGATCCTGTTTAACCTGAGCGGGCACGGCTTCTTTGACATGAGCGCCTACGAAGCCTATCTCGCCGGGAGACTGGAGGACTACGAATATCCGTCAGCTGAGGTCGAGAAAGCGCTGGCCAGCCTGCCCAAAGTCAGTCTGGAACCGGCCTGAGCCACCCTCACGGCAATCGGTAAAAGCCCCGCGTCGATCAGGCCGGGGCTTTTCTGTTGGCGGCAGCAGGGTGCTGGCGAAGCGTCCCCAGGCAGGCAAGTGAGACGATGGAGATAACGCCTCAGCCCCAGAATACCCCAATCAAAAGCGGCCTGTCTTCGCCGACAGACCGCTCCATTTCTGGCCTGACAGCAGGACCGCTGACCCCTCAATCAGCCACGGCGGCGTCAGCCTGCGCCTCCGGCACCGCGGACGCCAGCGGCACGGTGAAGTGGAAGGTCGAGCCTTGGCCCAGCTCACTCTCCACCCAGATCTGCCCCCCATGCTGCTCCACAATGCCGCGCACGATGACCAGCCCCAGGCCGGTGCCCGGCTGTTCGGTCGCCTCCGGGTTGCTGGAGCGGAAGTATGGCGTGAACAGCCGCGCCTGGTCCTCCTGGCTGATGCCGATGCCGTTGTCCTGCACCGCCACATGCAACACCTCGGACGCGCCTTCCGAACTCCAGACATTCCGGCTCGGCGCTGCGGTGATGATCAGCCTCCCGTCCGGCGGGGTGTACTTGTGAGCATTGGTGACGAGGTTGGTCAGCACCTGGATCAGGCGGTTGTGGTCGCCATAGATCAGCGGCAGTCGCTCCGGCACCTGCACTTCGATGGTTTGCCGCTTGTCCTCGATCTGTTTCTGAAGCGGACGCAAGGTCTCGGTCACGATGCGGCGGAAGTCAACCGGCGACTTCTCCATGGACATCCGGTCGGTTTGCAGCTTGGTCACGTCATTCAGGTCGCTCACCAGCGTGTTCATACGCTCCACATTGCTGCGGATGGTGCTGAGAAAACCTTTCTGCTGCTCGTTGACCGGCCCCACCACGCCGCCCAGCAGCAGATCGGTGAAGCCCTTGATGCTGGTCATCGGCGTCTTTAGCTCGTGAGCCACGAAGCCCACGAACTCGCTGCGGGCCTCGTTGGCCCGTTCCAGCTGGGCGAACAGGATGGCGTTGGCCATCGCCGGACTGGCATGCTCGGCCAGGCGAGTGATGAAGTCCAGGGTCAGCAGGCTGAAGGCGTTTTCCTGGTCGCTTTCCAGGATAATCACGCCGCTGACTTTGCCGCCGGTGAACAGCGGCACGGTCAGCTGACTCCGGCATCCCGGCAGGCTCTCCACATAGTCATCGTCCAGCCCCACGTCAGCGACCAGCTCTGGATTGCCGGTCCGCACCACCCGCCCCACGCTCCCCTGGCTCAACGGCCACCCACTGGCAAACCGCTGGGCGATGCTGCCATCCGGATAACCCCGGTGGGCCACAATGCGCACGCTCGGCGGCTCGTCCTCCACCATACCCAGCGCGCCGGCCGTCGCCCGACTTTCTCGCAGCGCCCAATCCAGCGTGATATCGAGCACCCGTTGCAGATCAAGCGTTTCGTTCAACTCGCGGTCGATGCGCTGCATGGTGTCCAGTTCGTCGACGCGGGCCGCCAGCTGCTGGTCGGTCATCTGGAACAGACGGGCGTTCTCAATGGCGATGGCCGCCTGCCCGGCGAACGTGGTTAACAGGCGCTTATCATCCTCCACAAACACCCCGCCATCGCGCTTGTTGACGACCTCCAGCACCCCGATCACGCCCGTGGAGGCCATCAGCGGCGCGGCCAGCAGCGTGGTGGTATGGAACTCGGTGTCCTCGTCCACGCCGGAGAACCAGCGCGGATCGCGCGTCGTGTCATTGATGATGATCGGCTCACCCCGGTCGGCCACCGTCCCCACCAGCCCGGTCCCGGCGGGCAGGCGGGTCCCGACCAACTCCTCCGCTTCCGGGCCGATGGCGACCTTAAACTCCAATTCGTTGGTTGCGGGATCAACCATCAACAGCGACCCGGCTTCGGCTTCCAGAATGCTGACGGCGCTTTCGGTGATCAGCTCCAGCAGACGGTCCGGGTCCTGGAAGACTGTCGCCAGGTGGGTGCTGATCTCGTTGAGGGCGGTGAGCTGCCGGGCGCGTATTTCCGTCTCGCGGAACAGGCGGGCCTTGTCGATGGCCGTGGCCGCCTGGTCGGCGATCTGCCAAAGGATTTTGAGCTGCTCATCGCTGTACGTGATCACCGGGACGGTGCTGCCCACGCACAGCACCCCCAGCGTATAGGTCGGGGCATTAAGCGGCACGCCCATCCAGGCTTTGAGATTGGGGTTTTCCAGCCAGCCTTCGCTGCCGCGCCGGGCCATCTCGGCGGCGTAGTTCTCGACGCGGACTGGCCGCCCGGTCCGCGCGATCTCGCTCACCAGGTCCCGCCCCATCCGCCAGCGCACCCCTTCCCGCTCCGGGATGCGCTCGTCATTTTCCGAGTAGAAGGCGTAATACAACTCGTCGGTGTTGGGATCGCGCAGTGCAATGTAGAAGTTCGGCGCGTTGATCACCCGGTTGGTCTGGGCGTAAATCAGCTCCAGCAGGTCGTCGAATTCCACGGTGAAGTTCACGGCCTGGGAGACCTGCCCCAGCACGTTCATCTCCCGCACGCGCTGCTCCAGGTTGGCGATCACCTGAGCGCGCTCCACGGCCAGCGCCGCCTGGTCGGCCAGATTCTGCATAAAATGGAGATCGTCGAAGTGGTAGCGCTCGCCGGACTGCCGCGGCCCCACCGCCAGGATGCCGCTCAAGCGATCCTGTCCGCTCAGGGGGAGCAACACCGGCGCGCCCAGGACGGCCAGCCGTGCCCGCTCCGGCGCAAGTTCCGGCGGCAGTCGCTCCCCCGGCTCCAGGTATAAGGCGCGGCGTTGCCGTGACAACATCTGAATCAGGGGGCTTTTCGCCTCAAAGCGGATGTCCGTCTCCGGATTGGGAACGCCGTGGGCCACATATAACTCGGCTTCCGCGTCCGGGAAAAAGAGGAAGCTGTGCGTCGGCGCGAGCGTCTCATTCAGGTGCCGACGGATAGCCTCGACCACCCCGCCCAACGCCGCCACCCTGGTTAATTCCTGCGCCAGCGTTTCCACGCGCTGCTGGTAGAGCCGATGGCGGCGGAAATAAGCCCGGTCCACCTGCCGCTCCAGCACGTTCCGGATCGGCACGAACAACAGCGCCATCAAAAAGACGGTGATGGCAATCACCAGCGGGTTATTCGCCTGAATGATCGACCCCGTCAACGCGGCGAAGCCCGTCACCAACAGGCCATACCCCAGGGCAATCGCCAGCCCCATGGCCGCATAAATGATTCCCTGGTGGAACCAGGTACCCGTGTCCGGCAGGCGGTCCTGAGTGGCGGCGTAGAACAGCCCGAACGGAAAAATCAGGAGAAACGGCGTGGTCAGAGAAATGGGGAAGCTCACCGGCTGCTCAGGAGTCAGGGACTGGATGCCATCGCTGATCAGCCAGACCAGGGGCGGGATCATTGAAAGTAACAGGCTCACCAGCGCCACCGCGACCTGATCCCGCACCGACGGGGAAACAGCCCGGTTCAGGCGGCGCAGCAGCCCCAGGATAAACACCAGCCCGCTGGCCACCAGGTAGGCAATGCTGACCTCCCAGGGACGCCACAAAGCCTGGCTATCGGCGGAGTAGATGGCCAGGGCGACCACCACCGCCGTCAGCGCGGTCAGCCACACCGGCAACCATCGCAGCCAGCGATACCGCTGAGTCAGCACGAGGGCCGAGGGGAAAGTCAGGAAAAAAACCTGCATCAGGCCGCCGATGACCAGCAGGCCAAGCGGCACCAGCCAAGGGCTGAGAGCCTGGGTGGTGTAACCGTCAAACGTCCCGACCACCAGGACCGCCGCCACCAGGCTCAACAGGCCGACATGCCTGGCCGTGAGGCTCCGCCAGTACCCCCAGAAAATCACGGCGGCCAGGACCAGGAAGGCGACCGCCACCAGATAACTCAGCCCGAACTGCGCCAGAAAATCGACCAGCGGGAACCGGGCCAGCACCACCAATACCATGCAGAGGACAGTTTCATCAGGTTCACCAGTCACTGGCGGCGCACAGAATATGCGTTCCCCACGCGGCACGCCCGTCTCACCCACCCGGCGGACGACGCGGACCGTCACCATGTCGCCAACATCGCGCGCCGCCAGGTATTCCTGTAACCGGGCACGGGCCAGGCGGTGATCAGGGTCCAATTCCTGGTTGCCGAG
>DAOTXK010000211.1:0-10441 GCA_034435395.1 Anaerolineae bacterium
GGGAGGACCCCATCTCGCCTAAAAAGAACCCGCGCCGGTCATGGGCGCGGGTCTGAGCAGGACATAGAACAAAGCAAACCAACAAAAAACTATGTTGCGCGACGCTGGATCAAACGCAGCACGGCCAAAAAGATCACCGCGCCAACGAAGGCCACCAGGATGCTGGGCAGATTGATCCCGGTAACCCCGGCGCTGATACCCAACAGATCCAGCACAAAACCACCCACGAAACCGCCAATGACGCCCACGATGATGTCCATGAGCAAACCCTGCTCGCGGTTGGTCTTCATCACCAGACTGGCCAGCCAGCCGGCGATACCACCCACGACGATCCAGGCAATCAAACGGCCGATATCCATGCTGGCTCTCCCTCCTCAAACTCTTTATTGCCGGACATAGACTGTATGGCTAAATTTCTGCCGGAACAATCTCATGTGTTATACACCTGTTATACACCGGAATTCACACAACAACAAACAAGGCCATTACTTGACTCATGTCGGGCGAATGATCACGCCTGATCGGCGGGCACGTCACCCGCCCCGCCGCCGTAGTGGCGATGGATCGGGCGTGGGGCAGTTTTGCTTGTCCTCCAAAAGCCGTACAATCGAGACATTGCATGCCGCGCCCGGCGGGGCGATTTCCACCGGACATCAAAGGGGGTGTGATGCTTACCATCAATGGACCACGCCTGCTGGACGACCTCCACGCCCTGGGGCGAATCGGCGCGACGGGAGCGGGCGGCGTCTCCCGCCCGGCGCTGTCGGCAGCCGACATGGCGGCGCGGGCCTGGTTTGAGCGGCGGATCGCGGAGGCTGGGCTGGAATACCGCCAGGACGGCGCGGGAAATCAATCCGCCATGCTCCCCGCCGCCGACCCTGGCGCGCAGACCCTGCTCTTCGGCTCTCACCTGGATACCGTGCCGGACGGCGGGCGCTACGACGGCGCGCTGGGGACGCTGGCCGCGCTGGAAGCCCTGCGCACCATCCAGGAGGCCGGGCGAGACTTCCCCGTCCACCTGGAAGTCATCAGCTTCACCGACGAGGAAGGGGCCAACATCAGCCTGTTGGGCAGCCGGGCCCTGGCCGGGGGACTGACGCCGGATGACCTGGCGTCTCCCCACAACGGGGCGGAAGCCTTCGCCGCCAACCTGGCCCGCGCTGGCCTGACGCCGGCGGGCATCCTGTCCGCCCGCCGCCCGCCTGACTCGCTGCTGGCCTTCGTCGAGACCCACATCGAGCAGGGGACGCGGCTGGAACGGAGCGGAACCGACATCGGGGTGGTCACGGCCATCGTCGGCATCCGCTCCTGCTGGCTGACCTTCACCGGCGAGGCCGCCCACGCCGGGACCAAACCCCTGACCGAACGACGCGACGCACTGTGGGGCGCGGCAGACTTCATCCGGCGGGCCAGGGACCTGGTCGTGGAGCGCTTCCTGCCGGGGACGATGAACTGCGGCCTCATCCAGGCCGCGCCCGGCGCGTTTAACATCGTGCCGGGGGAAGCCCGCCTGGCGCTGGAATTCCGTCACCCCACGGCGGCGCGGCTGGACGAGATGGAGGCGGCGCTGTTCGCCCTGGGGCGGCAGATCGCGGCAACGTACGGCCTGGCTCTGGACATCACCTCGTCAGGAAATGTGCCCCCCACCCCCCTGGATGAGTCCGTCATGGCGGCCAACGCGTGGGCGGCGGACCGGCTGGGCCTCACGCACACGCGGCTGGTCAGCTTCGCCGGGCACGACACGATGGCCATGGCGGCCATCGCCCCGGCGGCGATGTTTTTTGTGCCGTCGGTGGAGGGGGTCAGCCACCAGCCGCGCGAGGCCACCCGCGACGCGGACGTGATCCACGCGGCGAACGTCCTGCTGCACACCGTGCTCCGGCTGGCGGAGTCCGGGCGGTAGAGACGCCGCCTCGCCCCAGTGGCCAGCCATCACCCGACCACAAATCGATACCGGCCAGCCGCGACCTCGTGCACCAGGCCCGTGGTGGCCTGCCCGTTGAGGGTGATCGGACGCTCTTCCTTCACCGGCAGATGGACGGTCGCGGTCGTGTTGGGCGGCACGACCACCGTCCAGTCGAACGCGCCGTTCTCCAGCGTCCATTCGGACACCAGTTCGCCGTACAGCGTCTGAAGCCTGCCACATGCCCGGGTCAACCCGCCGCCGGGCTGCGGACGCAAGATGATGTGTTGGTATCCTGGCCGCAGGGGGTCAGGCTCGATACCGGCCACGGCGGCATAGAGCCACGCCCCAATCGACCCGTAAGCGTAGTGGTTGAACGAGTTCATGCTGGGGTCCTGGAAGCCATGCTCCTCGGTCCAGCCATCCCACCGCTCCCAGATCGTGGTCGCCCCATGCGTCACCGGATAGAGCCACGACGGCCAGGTTGTCTGGTGGAGCAAGACATAAGCGAGGTCCAGCCGCCCGTTGCCGCTGAGGACATGAGGCAGATAGGGCGACCCCACAAAACCGGTGGACAGATGCCAGTCGCGGCGTTCAATGTCGGCGGCCAGTTCGGCGACGGCGAGGAGCCGCAGCGGCTCCGGCAGCAGGTCGAAGTGCAGCGCCAGCACATACGCCGTCTGCGTCGGGGTGAAAAGGTCTGTGTTGAAGACATCCGATGAAATCGGCCCGTAGTCAACCATCGCCAGGTTGCCGCGCGACAGCGAATCGCTGTGGTGGACCATGCGCGGCACCTCAGACGGTGGCGCGGGCGTGGCAGGCCGCGGACTACCCTTCAAATAACGCGCCCCAAACGCCGCTTTCACCTCGGCAAACAGCCGGCGATAACTGGCCGCCTCGCGCCTCTTGCCCAGGATGGCGGCGATCTGGGCCATCAGGCTGGCGTCATAGGCCAGGAAAGCCGTGCCGATCAGGTCGCGCGGGGTATCCGCATTGATCGCGAGCCAGTCGCCAAAGCCAGGCCACCCTTCGTATTCCGGCGCACAGCGAATGTAGCCGGGGCTGGTATTGACGATGAATGCCATGAACTTCCGCATGGTCGCGTAGTTATCCGCGAGGATGCGCCTGTCCCCATAGCAGAGGTAGATGGTCCAGGGGCAGATAATCGCCGCATCGGCCCAGGCCGGGCCGCCATCGTTCAGAAACGCGGTCGGCATCCGGGGCGCGACGGGCGGCACGCGGCCCTGCACATCCTGGGCGTCGGTCACAGCCTGCGCCCACTTGGTCATAAAACCGGCGATGTCCATGTTAAAGGCGGCCGTTCGCACAAATACCTGGATGTCACCGGTCCAGCCCAGCCGTTCATCGCGCTGGGGACAGTCGGTGGGCACGTCCATGAAGTTGCCCTTCTGACCCCAGACGATATTGTGCTGCAACTGGTTGAGGAGGGGATCGGAGCATTCAAAGTGACCGGTCGGCGACATATCGGAATGGAGCACCACGCCGGTGACGGTGTCGCGGGTCACTTCGCCCGGATAACCCTCCAGTTCGACGTACCGGAACCCGTGGAAGGTGAACTTCGGCTCCCAGATCTCCTCGCCTTCTCCCTTGAAGGTGTAATAGTCAGTGGCGCGGGCGGTGCGCAGATTGGCGGTATAGAGCGAGCCATCGGGGTTCAGCATTTCGGCGAAGCGCAGCGTGACCGTCGTGCCGGCGGGGGCGCTGCCGGTGAGCCGGACGCGACCCGCCATGTTCTGTCCCAGATCGAAGATGGCCCGCGCCCGGTTATGAGTGCTCCTGTCCACCGGGTCGGCAATGGGCTTCAACTCGTTGATGCGGCGCACGGTCGGCCCATTGGTGGCGGCGATAACCACGCCGGGATCATCGAACACCTCCACGCGGTGCCAGCGCCGGTCATCAAAGCCGCGCCTGTCCCAGCCGGGCATTTCCAGGCGGGCGTCGTAGGCTTCTCCCATCAGCAGGTCATTTTCCAGCAGCGGGCCGAACTGGTACTTCCAGGTGCGGCCCGTGGCGACGGTGATCGTGCCCCCATCAGCCAGGGTGATCTCCAGCTGCGCCAGCAGCCGGGGCCGGTCAACGTACTGCTGCCGGTGATCCCAACCGATGTGCCCCGCCGCCCAGCCATCGCCCAGGATAGCGCCCAGCACATTTTCGCCTTCGTGCAGCAGCGCCGTGACATCGTAAACCTGGTACTGCACCCGCTTCTGATAATCCGTCCAGCCGGGGGTGAAGACATCGTCGCCGACTGGCTGACCGTTGAGGGAGCACTCGTACAATCCCAGCGCCGTGACGTACAGCCGCGCCGATCGGGCCGCCCCCGGCAGCACAAATGCCTGGCGCAGATAGGGGGCGGGAATCGTGCTGCGGGGGCCGCCGACCAGCCCCGCGCCGATCCACTTCGCTTTCCAGTCTTTGCGCCTCAACAAACCCATCTCGAACCAGGCGGAATCGCTCTGGCTCGCCTCGCCGAGTTCGTCCCAAACCGTGACCTTCCAATACACGCGCTGGCGCGAACGCAGGCGCTGCCCCCGGTAAGCGACATGCACCGACTGATCTGATTCAACTGTGCCGCTGTCCCACCAATCGGCCTGGCCTTCGCTCAACCGATGGGCATCGCTGGCGGCCAGAATCCGATAGGCCGTCTGCCGCGCGCCGCGCCGGTCGCTGTGCAGCCGCCAGCTCAACCGGGGGGCGGTAACGTCGATCCCCAAAGGGTTGGGGCGATATTCACATCGGAGGTCCGCGATGGCGACCATAAAAATCTCTCCTTTCGCAGGAAACGACCTGCACCAGCTGACGGGGGAACCTCTACGGTCCCACTCCGCCAGGGAGCGGCAGCGCCCGCACGCCCAGGTGATTGGCCACCGGACGCTCCCGCCCCGGCAGGTAATTGTCGATGGGCGTGTTCAGGACGGCCGGGCGGCCCCCTTCCCCGGCCATCACCAGCGTGGAGGACCCGCCGCCGTCCAGGTTGATGGCATCGTAGCCGCCGTAGGCCTGGATGATGGCGGCCAGTTCCGGCAGCGTCACCCCCTCGCTGTAGCCAGGCTGCCGACCGTCCACCACGATGAGGAACAACGTCTCGCCCGCCTCGTCCAGGGCCACCGCCGTGCGGGGATGCCGGTCGCGCTGGTAGGCCCGCGCGGCCCCGCCCCGTAGCTGGCCCCGCGACAGCAGCAGGTAGTTGCCAGATACCGCGTGGTAGACCTCATCCGACGGCGGGCTGAGACCGATGGACGCCCGGTTGTCGCGGGTCAGGTTGAGGGTCGGCTGCCACCGCGCCCAGGCGTAAGTGTCGCCCGCCGAACTGGTAAAGCCCAGCACGGTCACCGGATCGCCGACGTGGGGATAATAATCCCAGGGTGTCCGGGACCACCAGGGTTCGAAGTAGTTGGCGTTGATCGCCACCTGCACGTCAAATTCGTCCAGGAACTGGGAGGTGGTGCGGGCGGGCAGGTCGCGGCCATCAATCGGCTGGGGCGGCGTGACGAAAAAGCTGATCCCCGGCGCGTCCAGATCGATCATGACGAGGTGGATCACCAGTGGGCGCGGCTCGCCCCGCACGTCGCGGATGTAGGTCACGCCCTGGAACAACTCCTGCCGGACCGACGGCGGCAGGGGCCGGTGCGTGTACCAGACCAGTGTCCCGCCGGCGGTCACCGTGACCAGGGCGATAGAGAGCACCGGCACGACCAGGACAAGCCGCCCCAGGCGGACCAGCCACCAGGACGCGCCTCGCGTCCGACGCCAGAGCCAGACCGCCGCTGCCAGGATGACCAGGCCAATGGCGAGGGGTAAGTACTCCATCACAAATGTTTACAACCGGTCCCTGTGTGTTGATAACCAGCCGAAAACTGCCCAGGATCGCTGGGCTGGATTGGAGTTGGAGACCCAGCTATCCGACTGACCAGTTCTTCTTTTCCGATGCGTTCATCAAGCTCCTATCCCTCTACTGCTGTCACTTTCACCGAAACGCCCAGCTGTTTAAGGAAGTCGATGCTCACGTCCCATGTCAGCGGGAAAGCAGGTGAGTCCGCCGCTGCCAGATACATCAGAATGTCCATTAACCGATCAACGTCTTCATCCGGTTCCAGGTCGGCGAAACCGACGGCGTTTTCGGCCCAGTCCACCAGCTCCGCCAGCGTGATCTCCTTATTGAGGTAGGCCAGCAGCTTCTCGCTGACTGCTTGCCGGGTGATCATGTCTGTTTATCCTCTCGCTTGCCGATGGCCTGATGTCCCGTATCTTCCGGATACTTCTGATGCCGCTCCACTAATTCCCCATCGTCATCATAGATTTCCTGCACCAAAAGGACTGTGTTCTCTTCAGCATCGACTACCAAGATTATACGCTGAAGGCCCCAGTCTCCACCTTGACGGTCTTTCCAGTAACGACGACTGCCATCCGGCAAGTCTTCCCAGTTGCCAAACTTTCGTTCATTTTTGGCCCGTGTTGGCACCTATACGCTCTTTCATGGAATTCCTCAGCGCCCGCGCCAACACCTGCGCCGGGTGGAGGGCCTCCCGGCCGGTGAAATCTTTGATCTGGTGGCGGCAGCTCATCCCCGCCGCGACCAGCGTCACCTCCTCCGCCGCGCCGCCCATCGCCGGGACCAGCTTGCGGAAGGCCATCTGCTGGGAAAGTTCGTAGTGCTCCTTCTCGTAACCGAACGCGCCCGCCATGCCGCAGCAGCCGGAATCAACCTCGGCCACCTGGGCGTGAACCAGCCGGAGCGCCGCCTGGGCCGGAGCCGTCCCCACCAGCGCCTTCTGATGGCAGTGACCGTGCATCAGCGCCGGGCGGGCGTCCGGCTGGAACAGGTCGGCCCATTCGTCGGCGTGCTGGGCGGCGAACTCCTCGAAGGTGAAAGTGTGCGCCGCCACCGACCGGCGGTCCGGGTGGCCGCTGAGGTACTGGTGCTCGTCGCGGATGGTCAGGATGCAGCTGGGCTCCAGCCCGACGATGGGCACGCCCGCCCGGCCATACGGGGCCAGGATGTCCATCACCCGATCGGCGGCCCGCTTCGCCTGGTCCACGAAACCTTTGGAGAGAAACGTCCGTCCACAGCAGGCGTAGGGCGGGAAAATGACCTCATACCCGGCAGCGGTCAGCACGTCCCAGGCGGCCTGGGCGATGGGCGGCTCGTTGAAGTTGGCCCAGGTGTCCACGTAGAGCACGACCTTCCGACCGGTCATGGCCGGGGCCACGGGCGGCTGCGCCAGGAAGGCCCGCTGGAAACGCGGCAGTGTCCGGCGGCGGTCGATGTCTAGCGTCAGGTCGAGCAGGTTGCGGGTCAGGCGGTGCTGCAGGACGGCGTTGGCCAGGGGGGCCAGCTGGCTGCCGATCCGGCTGAAGAGCGGCAGGTAGGCGAAGAGACGGGTCCGCAGCGACGGCGGGTGATGACGATGGTAATGGGCCTGCCATTCCAGCTTAATTTTGGCCATATCCACCGAGGAGGGGCACTCGCTCTTGCAGGCTTTGCAGGAGATGCACAGGTCCATCGCCCCGGCCAGGCGCTCGCCGAAGAGCTGGTCGTGGGGGATCAGACCCATCAGCGCCGCCCGCAGCAAGTTGGCCCGCCCGCGCGTGCTGTGCTCCTCCTCCAATGTGACCATAAAGCTGGGGCACATCGTCCCGCCGTCCACCTTGCGGCATTCGCCCGCGCCGTTGCACATCTCCACCGCCCCGTCGAAGCCGTGGTCAGCGGACCAGTCCAGATGTTCGTAGAGGGGGATGGTCCGGTACTCCGGGCCGTAGCGCAGGTGCTCGCTGATGGGCGGCGCGTCAACGATATTGCCGGGGTTCATGCGGCCTTCCGGATCGAAGGCGGCCTTAACCTGCTTAAACGCCGCATAAACCTCGTCACCGAAGAAGTGGCGGTTCAGCCAGGAGCGGGTCCTGCCGTCGCCGTGCTCGCTGCTGAGCGCGCCCCGGTACTTGAGCACCAGCTCGACCACCGCCCGGCTGATGGTCTCCATATCCCTCACGCCTCTGGCGCTCTGGAGGTTGAGGATGGGCCGCAGGTGAATGCAGCCCGCGCTGGCGTGGGCGTACATTGCCAGGCGGGCATCAACCTCGTTACAGACCCGCTGCACGTCCCGCACGTAAGCGGCCAGGTCCCCCACCGGCACGGCCACGTCTTCGATGAAGGGGACCGGCTTGGCGTCGCCGCGCAGGCTCATCAACAGGCCCAGCCCCGCCTTGCGCACCCCCCACACCTCGGCTTTCGCGGCGGCATCCATCATGCGGGGCATCGCGCCGACCGGCAGGCCCTGCCCCTTGATGTGCGCCGCCAGCCGATCCAGTTTGGCTTCCAGCTCAGCCTGGTCCTCGCCGTAAAATTCGGTGATCAGCACCGCTTCTGGGTCGCCGCTGACGAACCACAGCCGCCTGGACCAGATATCCGAACCCCGGCAGAGGTTGATCTGCGTCTTGTCCAGCAGCTCCACCGCGCTGGGATCGACCTCCAACAGCGCCGGGACCGACTCCAGCGCCTCGTGGAGTTTGTCGAAGTGCAGGACGGTCACGGCGGTGGCTTTGGGCAGGGGCACCAGGTTCAGCGTCACGCTGACGGCGGTTCCCAGCGTGCCTTCGCTGCCGACCATCAGCCTGGCCAGGTTAAAGCGGTCGTCCGCCCAGCGGATCGGCGGCATGGGCGAGACGTTCTCGCCCGCGCCAGGGATCAGGCGCTCCAGGTTATACCCGCCGCAGCGCCGCCAGGTCTGCGGCAGCCGGTCGCGGATGGCCTCCCCCTTGTCCCGGAGGATGGCCGGAATCTGCCGGTAAATCCGCCCTTCCAGCGTATCCAGCCGGGCCTTCTGCGCCATCTCCGCTTCATCCACCGGGCCGAAGGTCGCCAGCGAGCCGTCGGCCAGCACCACGTCCATGCTGATGACGTGGTCCGCCGTCATGCCATAGAGGATGCTGTGGGAGCCGGTGGAGTTGTTGCCGGTGATGCCGCCGATCTCGGCCCGGTTGTCGGTGGCCGGGTCCGGGCCGAACTTAAAGCCGCGCTGGCCCAGGGCGGCGTTGAGGCGGGCCAGGATGATGCCCGACTCGACGCGGGCCCGGCGCTCGGCGACGTTGAT
This sequence comes from Anaerolineae bacterium, assembly GCA_034435395.1. GTDB lineage: Bacteria > Chloroflexota > Anaerolineae > Aggregatilineales > Ch27 > DAOTXK01. The sequence continues at coordinate 9,013 of DAOTXK010000211.1, forward strand.
CTCCAGGATGCGGTGGAGACGGCTGAGGTCGATCACCACCGCCTCGTTCACCGCCTGCCCGGCCAGGCTGGTCCCGCCGCCGCGCGGCAGGACGGGCAGCCGATATCGGGCGGCAGTCTCCACCGCCGCGATCACGTCGTCGGCGTGCCCGGCGATCACCACCGCCAGCGGCATGACCTGGTAGTTGCTGGCGTCGGTGCTGTATAACACGCGGCTGTAGTAGTCCGTGCGCACGTCACCCTGGAGGCGCGGGCGGAGGTCGGCGGCGAAATCCTGGACGGCGGTTGCGGGTAGGGTAGCCATGGGTCTTCTTCTCCAGACTGAACAACCGGCGATGGCCGTGAGGGATCGCCGGACAAGGGTTAACCCGGTGACAGCCTCTATTATAAGCCGGAGGGCCGCGCGCCTACAGCACCCACGCGGCCCCTGGTGACGGATGGCGCGCCCGGCCCCTTACCCGCCCTGCCCCACGGCCTGGACCGCCTTAACCTGCGCCTCGATCCAGGGATAGGTGCGGGCGATGCCGGCCTTCAGGTCGTACTGCGCCCGCCAGCCCAGCGAATAGATGCGGGCGTGGCTGAAGTTGCGCGACTGCACGCCGACCGGCCCCTCCACATGTTGGATGTGGATCGTCTTGCCCGCCACTTCGGCCACGGTATGAACCAGCTCGTCCACGGTGACGTACTGCGGACAGCCGATGTTGACCGCCCCCTCCAGCTCGGACTGCATCAGCAGGTAGATGCCGTCCACCATATCATCCACATAGGTGTAAGAGCGGATGGCCGTGCCATCGCCCCACACCTCGATCGTGCCGCCGTCCTCCGCCTCGGCCACCTTCCGGCAGATGGCCGCCGGGGCCTTCTCGCGTCCCCCGCGCCAGGTCCCCTCCGGCCCATAACAGTTCTGGAAACGGGCAATGCGGACCGTCAGGCCGCGGTTGCGCGCATAGGCCAGGGCCAACCGCTCCGCGTACAGCTTTTCCCAGCCGTATTCGTTGTCGGGGTGGGCGGGGATGGCCTCGGCCTCCGTCATCTCCGGCTCGCCGGGCTGCATATCCCGGTAGACGCACACCGAAGACGAGAAAAAATAGCGGGATACGCCCATCTGGGACGCGGTATGGGTCATGTGGATGTTGATCAGGGCGCTGTTGTGCATGATCTCGCACTCGGCGGCATGGATGAAGCCCATGCCGCCCATATCCGCCGCCAGTTGGTATACCTCGTCGAACGTGCCGCCGTCCAGGCTCAGCGCCGCCTGGCAGTTCTGCTCCTCCCGCAGGTCCAGCAGCAGGAACTCGTCGGCCTGCGTCTCGGCGAACTCGTGTAGCTTGATGTCAACCCCCCGGACCCAATATCCTTCCCGCTTCAGCTTCTTGACCAGATGACCGCCGATAAATCCTCCCGCCCCACAGACCAGCGCTGTCTTCATG
>DAOTXK010000212.1:0-10568 GCA_034435395.1 Anaerolineae bacterium
GAGGTAGCCCAATTCGGTATAGCAGACGGGCCGCGCCCCGCCGAACGGCCCCCAGGCCCGGTCGGTCATGGAGGTGAGGAAGTAGGTGGGGTACCCACCGCGCGGGTCATTGCCGACCTGGTCTGGCGGGACAATACCCTCGTTGTAGTGAGCGCCGATGCAGTCGGCGTAGCTGGCGGCCCCGGCGGCGGCCAGCCCGGCGTAGTAGCGGTCGTCGTTCCACACGCGGTCGGTGCCGAAGAACCCCTCCGCGCCGGTGGGGGATAGCGCGCCCAGAATGACCATGGTGTTGCCGTTGGCGGCCTTGATGGCGCTGTACGAGGCGGCCAGCATCCGCGTGTACCAGGCGGGGTCGATGCGGCCGGTGGGCCATTCGCGGTCGATGTTCATCTCGTTCCAGACCTCGATGGCGTCTGCGCCCAGGGCGGCCAACCCGGCGTTGAAGCTGGCAAAGGCTGCGTTGTACTGATCTTCCGGGGTGTTCGCCAGCTCGCCCGGCTGGCCGACGACGCCCAACAGAATCTTAAAACCGGCGTTGTGGGCGGCGTTGATGATGCCGGCCTGTCCGCCGGGGTCCATGCCCAGGTTGTAACGGACCTGCACCTTGACCCAGCGCATCCCGGCGGCCTGCATGTACGGGGCGGCGCTGGCCAGGTCGGCCACGTGTCCGCCGACCTCAAAGTTGCCGCTAACCGCGCCGGTGACGGGGCCTGGCTGCGCTGCCGGTGGCTGCTGAGCAGGCTGTTGTGGCGGGGCGGCGGGCGGCGGGGCCGGCGTCGGTGGGATCGGCGTGGGAGTCGGGGTTGGCGTCGGGGTGGCGGTTGGCGCGGGCGTGCTGGTCGGGAGAGCCACCGCCACCTGCTGTCCGCCGCGGACGCTTTCCTGCCCGCCGCCGACCACGGCCACGTTGATGGCATAGTTGCCGTTCTGGTCCACGGCCTGCCACTGAAACGGCTGGCCGAGGCCGGTGGTCTCCTCGCTGACGACCGCCCCGGATGATGACAGGACGCGCCAGCGCAGGCCCAACTCGACGGCGGTCCCGGCCGGTTGAGCGGCGTGGAGCGCGTAGTCGGCCACGGCCTGGACCGTCTCGGCGGAGACGAGCGGCGACAACAGGTCCCGCACGGCCACCCCGCCGATGTGGAAGACGTGGGTCAGGTTCATGCGGTACAGCAGGGCGGCGCGGGTGGTCAGCCAGATGCGCCCCTGGCTGCCCTGATATGCGATGTAGGGCGTCTGGGCGGCTTCTTCAAAGCCCGTTGTGGCCGGGGAGCCATTGAGGGTTGCCTCGATGGTCGTGCCGGGCAGGAAGTAGTGCCGTTCGCTGGCTGTGGTGATCGCCACGTCCCCCAGGCCGGAGACGGCTTCCGCAAAGCTGATAGGCACGTAAGACGGGTCATCTGTCCCTATCTGGCGGACGCTCAACGCCGACAGGCTGACCTGAAGCTTGTAGCGGCTGACCTCGCCAACGCCCCAGCGCAGCATCCGTTCCACCAGCCCGCCGGGGGCGAAGTCCATCGGTCCATCGCTCACCCGGACCTGCACGATATCGGCGTAACGCCCGATGGCCCGCCAGTTGTAAGCGCCGGTGTCCCAGGGCTGGCCGAGGACGCCTTCCTGCGCGGCGGGCACGACGACGGCCAGGCTCTGCCCGTGGGCGTGCAGGTTACGGGCCAGCTCGCGCACGAACAGCGAGAACTGGTCGCGGTAGGTGGGCGAGAGGCCCCGGTAGTCGATGGCGATGCCATCCACCGCGCTGCTCTGGTAACAGCTTTGCGCGCAGGCGGAAAGCTGGCGGATGTGCTCGGCCAGCAGGGATTCGTTGCTCAGGATCGTCTCGACGGTGCTCACGTCCAGCGCGCCGGGATCGCTGAAGTTGCTGACCGTCAGCAACACGGCGTACCCGGCGTCGGTCCGGAAATTGGCGGCCAGGCTGCCCTGGAGCGTGCCCTGGATGGTCGGTTGCAGCCCGGCGGGCATGACGATGGTGGCCAGCCCGGCGGCCTCCGGCGAGAGCGCCTGGGTCACTGCCATGGGGATGGCCACGACGGCGGCGGGCGCGCTCGTCTGGAAGACGGCCAGGTGATCCGGGATGTAACTCAGGTCGGTGACAAGGGCGGTGTTATCTTCCGCCAGCTGCGACGGGACGAACTCCCACTGACCGCTGCTCTCATTGAAGGCGTAGAGGTCGAGCGTATCATACGGCTCCGCGCCGGGCGGCATGGTGATGCGCAGCCCGATCGCGCCGGGCGCTGTGCCCTCATAGTCAATGGTGTAGACCGGGCTGAGCAACCGCAGGGCAGACGGCAGGGCATTGCGGGCGGGGACCGTCCAGGCGTCTCCCCCCCCGGCGGCGAAGACCGCCTGATCGACGGCGTCCAGAATGACGCCGAATCCTTCACCTGGCTGCCGCGTGTCGATGGTCAGTATCAGGCCGCTGGGATGGCTGACGCCGGGCGTGTCAACATCCAGGATCACATATTGCGGCTGGGTGAGTCGGTCCAGCAGCGAGACGGGCGGCAACAGCAGGCCGATCACCACCAGGACCAACACCACCAGGCCGATCAGGATGGCCGGTAGCAGGCAACTGCCGCGTTTCTGCGGCGGTGCCCGGCGCGCCTGGGGAGGCGGCACGGGGCTTTTCGGTGGCGGGGTTCGCTCCCGTCGGGCGGCCGGGGAGCCTGAGGGTGGGGTGGTCGACCTGGAGCGCGGGGACTGCTCCGGCGCTTCGCGCGGCGGGCGCGGTTCCTCATCAGGCGGGGAGTCGTCATTGGTCACAAAGGTCATCAGTCGTATCATCCTTCGCAGGAGCGCCGCCCGGCTGGCGGCGGCTCCGTGGGTTCGCTGAGGTGTGGCGGCGCGAGACCGCCCGGAGCACCCCTGAGTTGTCACTGAAACGGGCGAAGTTTAGCCCATGTCCGGGCTAATGTACCACAAGTTGCCCCGGTTTCACCATTTTGACCCGGGGGCGACCGTCTGGCCGCCCCCAGGCAGTCGGGGGCAGGCTAACGCAGGTTGGCCAGGGCCTGGCAGGCCGGGCACGAACCGTCCGGGCGCACGATGGCATATCCGCCCATGGGATCGTCGCCCCAGCGGCCCGTGAAGTCCACGTTCCACACGATCACCATGCGGACCTTGCCGCTGCTGCGGGCCAGCGAGACCGCTTCGGCCAGCCAGGCGGCCTGTTGGGCGACCGTGGTGTTGGCGGCCCAGGCGAACCCGCCCGGCAGCGGTCCATAGCCTTCCGCCGACAGGTAACCCAATTCGGTGAAGCACAGCTGGCGCTGCCCGCCGAAGGCGTTCCAGTACAGGTCCACCATGCCCCAGAAGTAACGGGTGTAATGGCCGCCGCGCGGGTCGCCGCTCCGCTGGCTGGGCGGGATGATGCCCTCGTTGTAGTGGATGCCGATGCAGTCCGCGTACTGGGCGGCTCCGGCAGCAGCCATGCCGTAGATGTACCGATCGTCGTTCCACACCCGGGCCAGGCCGAACGCGCCTTCCGCGCCGGTGGGGGAGGGCGCGCCGCTGATCACCAGCGTGCCGGGGTTATTGGCTTTGATGGCGCTGTAGGCGGCGGCCAGAATTTGCGTGTACCAGGCCGGGTCGATCCGCCCGGTGGGCCATTCGCGGTCGATATTCATCTCGTTGCGGACCTCGATACCGTCCGCGCCCAGGGCGGCCAGGCGACCGACGAAACTGGCGTAGTTCTGGGCGTAATTCGGGTCGGCGGCGATTTCCTCCGGGTGCCCGGTGACGCTCAGCAGGATGCGGAAGCCGTGGGCGTGGGCCTCGTTAATCGCGCCCGCCTGCCCGTTCGGATCGACGCCGCGGGCATAGAGCACCTGCCGCTTGACCCAGGTCATCCCGGCGGTGCGCATCCAGTTTTCCTGGCTGTAGCTGTTGATCTGCCCGCCGAGGGCAAAGCCGCCAGCGGTGGCCAGGCCGGGGGCCGGAACAGCTGGCTGCGCTGGGGCCGATTGGGCCGCCGGAGCCGGTTGGGCGGCGGCGGGCGGCTGGATCGGCGGCGCGGCGGAGGCCACGCTCACTGGCGCTGAGTTGTCCAGCGTCGGCAGGGCGCTGATCTGGGCCAGGTTGGTGTTGAGGAAGCGCGCGGCCACCCAGCCGGTGATGCCGGTGTTGGTGGTCCCGTAGACCCACAGGCCGCTGATGTCGCGCCCACCCAGGGCCATCTGTGTGCCGACGCCCAACGTGCCCAGGCGGCGGTATTGCGTGCCGGGGCCGGAGCGAATATTGACGCGGGTCACCACGGTGGCCGTAAGACCGCTCTGGGGCAGCGGGGCGTTGCCTCCGCCGCCGCCACTGCTTTCCCCGGCACTCAGGCCGGACAGCACCTGCGGCGAGGCCGGCGTGCCGCTGGAATGGCTGACGGGCAGCGCGTTCACGTCCAGCCCGGCGCGGAGCGCCACCCAGTTGGTGGCGACCCACCCGGTCACGGCGGCATCGGTGTGGACGAACAGCCAGGAGCCGTCCGGGTTGCGGCCCTGGACGGTCAGCAGCGTGCCATAAGTCAGCACCTGGACAATGGGCGCGCTCTGGCTGGGATTGGCGCGCATGTTTAGCGTGTTGGTGACGACCTGGGCATCGGCGATGCGCCCGCCCTGCGCCAGGGCATCCGGCACGAACGCGCCGAGCAGGACCACCGCCAGCGTGAAGGCCAGTAAACGCCGCAGCAGTTGAGGCAGACCCTTCATCTTGATTTCTCTCCGCGAAGACTCTTGTGGTGTGCCATGAGGACGTGAGGACAGATTCCCTGATAAAGGCCGGCAGGGTATTTCAAAAGCGGCGCACGGCATCGGCTGCGGTGCGCCCTCCAATGGTAGTGTAGCATTTGCGGAAGGGAATGCAACCAGTGGTAACCTGACAGGAACCTTACCGGCGGGCGGGACGGGCACTTTTTCGGCAGGTGTCGGCGTTTGGGGTATATTAGCGATTAGCGGTCAGCCGTCAGCGGTCAGCCGTCAGCGGTCAGCCGTCAGCGGTCAGCCGTCAGCCGGAGCGCATTTGGAGGCGGTGGCGTGGTTTGAGGCGAACGTGTTTCTGGTTCGTTTCTTTCTGAGACGACGAGTCCTTAAGCTCAGAAACGAAGCAGGTTGAGAAAAAGCTGGGATTTGTCGCGGGTTGAGAACATATCCGCATGTTATTGTTTCGTGAGTAAGCAACAGCCCAAACGGTTCGAAATCACAATGGCTCCGAACACATCCCACGACTTCTACGACACCGTGGCCCGCTTCTACGACGCCGAGAACGCTCACATGACCGGCGACCTGCCGCTGTGGAGCGATATAGTTGCCCGGACGGGCGGGCCGGTCCTGGACGTGGGCTGTGGCACGGGCCGCATCACCTTCCACCTGGCCCAGGAGGGCGTTCGCATCGTCGGGGTGGATATTGCCGAGGCCATGCTGCGCCGCGCCGAACGGAAGCTCGACGTGCTACCGGAGGCCCGCGGACGGGTATCGCTGGTGCAGGGGGACCTGCTGGAAGTTGAACTGGACGAGCAGTTCGCGCTGATCGTCGTGCCGTACAACGGCTTCATGCACTTCCGGACGCAGGAGACGCAGATCACGGCGCTGGCCCGGATGCATGACTGGCTGCTGCCGGGCGGGCTGATCGCGCTGGACCTGCCCAACCCCGGCGATCTTTTTGCCACGGCGGACGACGGCTCGCTGATCCTGGAGCGGACCTTTGAAGAGCCGGAGAGCGGGCATCGGGTGATGCAGCAGTCGGTCTCCACGCTGGACCGCGCCACCCAGATCATGCAGGTGACCTGGATTTATGACGAACTTTACGCCGATGGGACGGTCCATCGCACAGTGGCCCCGCTGACGCTGCGTTACGTCTTCCCGGCGGAGATGGACCTGCTGCTGCGGGTGGCCGGGCTGGAGCGGGCCGAGCGGTATGGCGATTACGATGGCAGCCCGTTTGTGGACGGCAGTCCGCGCCTGATCGTGCTGGCGCGAGCCAAAGGGTAAAAACAATCGCCGGGCAGCAGAGAGTTTAGAGAGGCGAATCATGAGCGGCAAACTGTGGTTGGCGCTGATAGCTGGATTTATGGGCCTGCTGATCCTGGCGGCCTGTGAGACGCCGGGGCCGACGCCCCGACCGACTCACACCCTGCTGCCATCGCTGGTCCCCAGCCCGACGGTTAATCCGGTCATCCCTACCGTCGATCCCAATGCAGCCATCGGCGTCAACGTCCCGGAGGCGGCAGCGGCTCCCAATGAGGGCAGCCTGGAAGGGTTGGTGCCCTTCCCGGCGGAGGAGCCGTTTGAGGTCCTGGCCAGCAGCGACCGTCTGCGGCTGCGCGGCACGCTCTTCCGCGCGGCGCAGGAGCCGGCCCCGGCCGTCCTGCTGCTGCACATGTTGGGCGGGCGCAAGGAGGACTGGCTGCCGCTGGTGACGCCGCTCCAGCAGGCCGGGTACACCGTCCTGGCGATGGACCTGCGCGGGCACGGGGTGACGGGCGGCGCGCCGGATTGGGAACTGGCGCGGGAGGATGCGGTCGATATGCTGGCGGCGCTGCGGGCGGTGGAGGGCGTCGATCCGTCGCGGGTGGGTGTGGTGGGGGCCAGCATCGGCGCGAACCTGTCGCTGGTCGGCTGCGCGGCCAGCCCCTTCTGTCGGACGGCGATTCTGCTCAGCCCAGGGCTGGATTACCATGGGGTGACGACCGAGGGAGCGGTGGAGCAGTTGGGCGAGCGCCCGCTGCTGATCGTCGCCAGCCAGGAAGACGTTTACAGCGCCCAGTCGTCTCAAACGCTGGACGGGTTGGCTTCCGGCCCGCACGAACTGGTGCTCTATGACGGAGCCGGGCATGGCACGGCCATGCTGCGGGCGGAATCGAGCCTGGCGGAGGTGATCCGGGCGTGGCTGGAAGTCCATCTGTGACCGGTCGGGGGGTGGCTGTCAGGCAGCCGTAAGCTGTCAGGCAGCCGTAAGCTGCCCGTCAAGCGAGGGCGGCGGCCATCGTCGTACAATAGCCGTAGACAGAAGTGTGTTCAGGGCAGGGAAGCATGACCGGGCACGCGAAGCTAAGCCGCATCGGAGTCTGGCTGGCGGCAGTTCTGCTGGCCGGCATCGGTTACGGCGTCCTGGCCGGTCCGCTGGGCCAGGTCGCCGACGTGCCGCCGACCATCATCACTTTTGCGGTGGACATGCCATCGATCCCGGTGGCCGACGCGGAGGCCGGGCAGCGGGCGGCGGTGTTATCCTGGCATGTCGTCGGCCTGACCGACGCCCACCACCTGGAAGTGCACGCTTACCGGATCACGAATTGGGAGCCTCTGCTGGACAGCGCCGTCGACTCGCCGGAGCCATCCGGTGTGTTGCCGATCATCGTGCGGCATCCGCTGAATTTCGGCCCGCCGACCTATCGCCTGACGATCGTTGATGCGGCAGGCCGGGTGGTGGACCAGCGGGTGGTCATGATTCCCTACGAAGTCCCCGAAGACTCGCCAGCGATACTTGACTTCGCCACGGACGCGATCAGCGTGGGGGCGGCGGCGCTGGCCGAGGGCACGGCGCGGGTGATGGTGCGTTGGGCGGTGGCGAACCGCTGGCCCACGACCAACCTGGTCTTTGAGCAGGTCCTGGAGGACGGCGGCGCGGTATCGGTGGAGCTGCCGCGTCCCAACCTGTGGGTGCCCTCACACGGGGAGGGGCCGCTGGCCCCGCTGCTGCCGGGGAGCGCGGATACGCTCGACCTGCGCCTGCGGGTGGTGGATATGGTCGATGGCAGTGTCCTTGACGAGCGGGCGCTGGCGATTCCGATCACTGGCGGGACGCCGACACCTGCGCCCCCGCCCACGCCAGCCGCGACGCCGACCCGTCCGCCGGGCGGCGTTGGTGGCGTCCCCCCGACGGCGGGGCCAATCATCCGCCGCCTGGCCGTCAGTCCCGATCCGGTCGATCGCGGCGGCACGGTCACCGTCAGTTGGGAGGTGGCGAACGCCAGCCGGGTGACCGTCTACCGCATCAATCCGGTCGGGCAGTTCGCCGAGTTTGTGACCGACCAACCAGCCACCGGTTCCTGGACGCTGACGCTGCCGGACTACCACGTGGACAGCGCCTCGTTTTATCTGTACGCGGAAGGTCCAGGGGGCACCCAGGCCGACGGCAGCGTGTCGGTGCGGGTCAACTGTCCCTATACCTATTTCTTCGGCGTGCCGGACCCGCCGCAGGGCTGCCCGCGGGGGCCAGCGGCCAGGGTGGCGGCGGCGTTTCAGCCGTTCCAGAACGGTTATATGATCTGGCGGGGCGATACCGGTCAGATTTTTGCCCTCAGCAGGGGCGGATCGGTGAGTTATTATCGGGATACCTGGGTGGAAGGCGAGACGATCCCGTTTGACGAACCGCCGCCCTCTCCCGGCCTGATCCAGCCCCAGCGCGGCTTTGGCAAGGTCTGGGCGGAAAACCAATCGCTCCGTGAGATGCTGGGGTGGGCTGTCGCGCCGGAGCAGGGCTACACCATGCAGGTTCAGCAGACCGGCGCCTACCGCTACGCGCGCCTGTACATGACCTGGCCCGATGGGCGGGTGTTTTATATCGTCGAAACCCAGTGGGCTTTCCAATAGAGAACGCGCCGCCCCAGACTCTTAGTTGGATGTCAGCTTTGCCTTGACGGGCCGGTCGGCTCTGGTATAATGTGGGCGTAGCCGGGCCGTGTAGCTCAATTGGGCAGAGCAGCTGCCTCTTAAGCAGTTGGTTGGAGGTTCGAGTCCTCCCACGGTCACCACCAACGCCCTCCGCGCGAGGGCGTTGGCCATTTTCCGGTAAGACGAAAAGTGACGCTGGCCGGACCAGGGTCTCCACCGGGCCGCCGGTCAGCCTGAGTCCGTCGGCGAGCCGTAGTCAGCGGTTTCCGGGGAGACATCCACCCGCATGACGGAAGCGTCATCGCCGTTGGCCACCCACAGCCGCCGGTCGCCCCAGACCATGGCGCGCGGGTTCTCGCCGACCTCCACCGGCGGCATGATCTGTTGCCAGGTGGTCCTGGTCTCGTCGACCGGCGCGAAGCGCATCAGGCTTTTGTCCCGGCTGTTGGCGACCCACAGGCTGGTCCCGTCCCACAGCAGGGCGGCGGGCGTATTGCCAACCGGAACAGGCTCTCCCACGGGGCCGGATTCGGGATCGAGGCGCTGGATGGTATTGTTCAGGGAGTTGCTGACCCACAGGTTGCGGCCATCCCAGGCCAGGGCGTTGGGGCCACTGCCGACCGCAAAGCTCCGGGCGATCAGGCCGCCCTCCCGGTCCACCAGCTGGACGGTATTGGCCCCCTGGTTAGCCACCCAGAGGCGATTGTTGGTCCCGTCCCAGAGCAGCGCCGCCGGGCCGGACGTTCGTTGGGGGTCATCGTCGACATTGATGGTGCGTATGACGCGCAGTTGTTGCGGGTCGATCTGCTGGATGGTGTCGCTGCCCCGGCTGCTGACCCACAGGCTGGTCCCATCCCAGGCCAGGGCGGTGGGCTGGTCGTCGACGCCGATGGTGTCGAGCACCTGGTGGACGGCAGGATCGATCCGCATCACGGTGTCGTCCTTGTTGTTGGCGACCCACAGATAGGTCCCGTCCCAGGTCAGGGCGGTCGGTGCATCGCCGACCGGGATGACGTGGATGTCGTTGACCAGCGGCGCGCCGCTGCGGAGGTCGACCTGCATCACCGTGTCGTCCCGCAGATTGGCCACGCACAGGCCGGTGCCGTACCAGGCCAGGTCGCGCGGCCCGTCGCCGACGACGACGATTCCGCTCTGGTCGTAGAGCAGCTCAAACAGTTTGTTGGCACTCTCGATGCGGGTGCCTGCTTCGGCGGCGGCGGTGACCGCGAGGGCGGCCTCCGCCTGGACGGTGGCCAGGTTGTTGCGGACCACGTCGGCGGAGGCGTTGGCCCCAATGGCGGTGATGGCGGAGAGGATGGCGATGATCACCAGAAGGGCCACCACGCCCATGCCCCCCCGGATCAGGCGGCGGCGGTAGGCGACAGCCCGTTTGCTCCGCTCGATCAGGGCTTCGGCTTCGGGGGTGATGGTCAGGGAGTCGCGTCCCTCGTCGAGCACCCGCAGCAGCGCCTCGCCGATCAGATCGTTGGTCTGTCGGTAAGTCGACACCTGTTGGTCAAGCAGGTCTTGCAGGGGGTTAGGCGGCGTCAGGACGTTGAGCAGTGATTTCAGGGCGGTGTCGTAGTCGTTGCGCACGAAGTCAATGTACTGTAGCTCCTCCATCCAGATGGGCAGCTTGGGCACCGGTTGCAGCAACAAGGGGTAGATCGGCTTTTCCAGCCCGCTGGCGACCGAGCCTTCGTGCATGACCCATTCCGATTCGCGAGCATCGGGGGTGAGCACCACGACCACTTCGTTGGCTTCGCGCAGCGCTTTAATGATGGAGGATCGCCACCGCTCGCCGCCGCCAATTTCGCGATCGATCCACACGCTGAAGCCCTGCTTCTCCAGATCATCAGCCAGCTTAAAGGCAAATCCCGCATCTTTTTTGGAATAGCTGATAAAGGTATGCCCGGCCATCGGTTATCTCCCAGTAAAGATGGTATAATCCCGCGC
>DAOTXK010000213.1:0-5291 GCA_034435395.1 Anaerolineae bacterium
CCCCAGTCCGCCGCTACGATTACCCAAGACGAGGCGCACCCCGGCCCCCGGCGCGCTATAATCCTCCCCAGCGCCCATCACACCGACACGGATTCCACCCATGAACCTGGCCCTGGTCCACGACTGGCTCAACCAGGTCGGCGGCGCGGAGGATGTGCTGGCCGCCTTGGTCCGCCTCTACCCCGACGCGCCGATCTACACCAGCCTCTACGCCCCGGCGAAGATGCCCGCCGCTTACCGCGACTGGGACATCCGGACGCTGTGGATGGACCGCCTGCCCGGCATCCACGACCACCACCAGCCCTACCTGCCGCTGTACCCGCTGGCCTGGGGCGGCCTGGACCTCTCCCGGCACGACGTGATCCTGAGCAATAAGAGCGGCTTCTGCCACGGCCTGCGCCACGACGCGGACACGCTCCACATCTGCTATTGCCTGGCCCCCACCCGCTACGTCTGGCAGTTTGAGTCCTATGTGCAGCGGGAGGGCCTCAGCGCCGCCCAGGTGGCCCTGCTGCGCCCCCTGATCGGCTGGCTCCGGCGCTGGGACCGCCGCGCCGCCGACCGGGTGGACCATTTCATCGCCATCAGCACGGAAATCCAGGACCGCATCCGGCGCTTTTACGGCCGCCAGTCGACCATCATCTACCCGCCGGTGGAGACAGCCCGCTTCCACCCGGTCCCGCCCGATCAGGTGGAGGACTACTACCTGGTCGTCTCCCGCCACATCCCCTACAAGCGCCTTGACCTGGCGGTGCGGGCCTGCACGCTGCTCAGCCTGCCGCTCAAGGTCGGCGGTCAGGGACGGGATACCGAGCGGCTGAAAGCGCTGGCCGGGCCGACGGTGGAATTCCTGGGTTACGTGCCGGAGGAAGACCTGCCGGACCTGATGGCGCGCTGCCGGGCCTTCCTCTTCCCCGGCCGGGAGGATTTCGGCATCACGCCCTTGCAGGCGGGGGCGGCGGGCCGCCCGGTCATCGCCTTCCGGGGCGGCGGGGCGCTGGATACCGTGATCCCCGGCGTGACGGGCGAGCTGTTCGCCGAGCAGACGGTGGACAGCCTGGCCGCCGCCCTGCGCGCCTTCGACCCGGCCCGGTACGATCCGGCCCGCATCCGCGCCCACGCGCTGAAGTTCGACTCCCAGGTGTTCGCGGCGCAGATCACGGCCTATGTGGAGCAGGCGTGGGAGAACTTCCGGCGGGGCCACAAACGCGTTTAGGGAAGCTGCTGCGGGGGATAACGGACATGCACACTGAATTTATCATCCGTGACGAGCGGGCGACTCTGATCCGGCAGTTGATGGCGACCGGTGCTTAACCCCATGCCCGACGAGCAGCAGGCCATCCTGGAAGGCTATATCACCATCGCGGCGGCGCTGGACTCCGGCAGCCGCCCTATCCAGGTCATCTACATCGACCGGACGCGGCGGGACAGGCGCGGCCACCTCGCCCGGCTGGCCCACCGCGCCGCCGACCTCGGCATCCCGGTGGAGCGCGTGCCGCCGGACGTGATCGCCGCCCAGGTCAGCGGCCAGACGCACGGCGGCGTGATCGCCGTCGTCGGCCCCCGGCGCTTCCTCGAACCGGGCGACCTGCTGGTTTCCAGCGCGATCGATCCCACAGGCCAGGCTCCGTTGATCGCCATGATCGACGGTGTGGAAGACCCGTTCAACTTCGGCGGGGCCATCCGGGCGCTCTACGCGGCAGGGGCGGACGGGCTGGTGGTGAGGCCCCGCAACTGGATGAGCGCGGCGGGTATCGTGGGGCGGGCCTCGGCGGGCGCGTCGGAGCGCATCCCCATGGCCGTGGCGGAAACGGCGGAGGAAGCGGCGGGGTTCTTCCGGGCGCGCGGCCTGACGGTGGCCACTGCCGCCCGCGACCGGCGGGCCATCTCCCCCTACCAGGCTGATCTGACCGTCCCCCTGTTTCTCCTGATCGGCGGGGAGAAGCGCGGGGTCACCCGCTCCTTCCTGGACAAAGCCGACCTGATCCTGGAGATCCCCTACGGGCGGCGGTTCGGCCAGTCGCTGGGCACGACCGCCGCCGCCGCCGTCCTGGCCTTTGAGATCATGCGGCAGCGGGCCACCAGGGGTTGACGCCCGCCCACACAAATACCGCCAATTCCCATTCTAAACGACCGCCCAAACCTGACCGGCCTGCCCGCCTGACCTGTCCCCTTCCCTGAGGCCAGAATTCACAAAGAATTTGCCCCGGCCACAGCCTTCATCCTCTATAATAAAACCGCATCGCCTCACCCGACCGCGCCGCCAGGAGCGTTGACACATGTCCATCACCGTCGAATGGGACAACGAGGCCAAAACGGCCATCCGCTTTGATATTCATGCGGGCAGCGGCTGGGAGGCGTTCGACCGCGCCGTGGCCCTCGGCAACCAGATGATGACCGGCGTCGAGCACGTGGTGGACGTGATCATCAATCCGGATGAGGAGGCCCCGCCGCCGCCCGGCGCGATGGCCAGGTTTAAGCAGGCCCAGGCCAGCAGCCCGTATAACCGGGGCCTGATCGTGATCGTGGGGGCCAACCTGCTGGCCAGGCTGCTGGTCACCACCTTCAGCCGGATATACCCCAGCCTCGGCGAGGAAGTGCGGTTCGCCAGCTCCCTGGAAGACGCCCGCGACATCCTGGCCCGGCGGCAGCGAGCCTCCGTCTGACGGCAGACGCCGTCCGCGCCCCCCCGCCGCACCGCCGCTCTCTACCACCCCTCACCCGAAGTCCCGCCCCGCCCGTTGCCATTCCAGCGGAGACGACGCACAATAGCGCTTGAGGTCGCCGCCGGATCAGGGACGAGAGTCATGGCAACCGACGAAGCCGCCCGCCGCAGCCGGGCCATCAAGCTGCACCGCCGCGTGCTCGGATTCACCCGCCACTGGCTTAAGGGGGTGATCATCTTCTTCGGCGTCTATGTCGGCCTGCCGCTGCTGGCCCCCGCGCTGATGTACGTCGGCGCGACCGGCCCCGCCGAGGCCATCTACGCCATTTACGCCCCCCTGTGCCACCAGTTCGCCTTCCGCTCGTGGTTCCTGTTCGGGGAACAGCCGGTTTATCCCCGCGCCGACGCTGGCATCGCCGGCCTGACCCCGTTTGAGGTCTACGCCCGGCAGGAGCCGCACTTCGCCCGCCTGGCCGATCCGGCGGCGTGGACGGCGGACCTGCAGGTGCTGGCGGCCACCTTCCACGGCAACCCCCGGATGGGCTACAAGATTCCCCTGTGCCAGCGCTGCCTGGCCACCCACGGCGCGCTGTTCCTGGCGGCTCTGGCGTTCGCGCCGGCGTATGTGCGGAGCCGCCTGCGCCCGCCCCCCCTCTGGCTGTATGCCCTGCTCGGCCTGGGGCCGATCGGCCTGGACGGGCTCAGCCAGTTGCTCAGCGCGCCGCCGTTTGGCCTGTGGCCGATCCGCGAGTCGACGCCGCTCTTCCGCACGCTGACGGGCGGGCTGTTCGGGCTGATGAACGCCTGGCTGGCCCTGCCCTACCTGGAAGAGTCGATGCGCGAGGCCCGACGGGAAGTGGAGGCCAAGCTCCGCCGCGCCGGGGCGCTGCCGCCGGTCCCGCCCCGCCCGACGCCAGCCGCCAGGCGATAGGCCCAGCAGCGGTCGGCTGGCCAGACGTCCGCCTCCAGCCAGTATGGAGGCAGCTGGCCGTTCCGCGCGCGATCTCAAGCCGCTGCTTACGCTTTTTAACGACCGACCCCCCTTATAATGAAGCTAAGACCTTAAAGAGAGCCGGGCGGGGGCAGGGAGGCCAGGATGGCCGTCCCGGCGCGTCCGCCGCCAGGTCCGACCTGGGCGACGCCCCCTGGTCGCCTGCCTATTGCCGGTCGCCCGGGGGATTCGGGAGAATGGCCATGGGGTCGCAGGAGAGCAGTCCCGGCATCGGGGCCTGGTCGGGGGTTCTGATGGCGCTGGCGGCCACGGTTTTGGTGCTGGTGGCGTTGGGACTGGCCATGGCGCTGCTGGTTTACCTGGCGATCGCGGTCGGCAGCAGCATCGCGGAGCTGAACAGCGGGTTCGCGCTCGGCGGGGTTTACTGAAGCCCGCTCCGACAGGCCCTTCCCCCCGAACCGGACAGGCCGCCGCGCCGACCGGTTTTTTGTTCCCGGCAGCGGGCCGCCGACCGGCGAAGGCCCGCTGAAATAGTTAACATATAAGGTGGCTTCTGGGGGCTGATATGAGCGAACACAAACGTTACACCCTGTTAGCCGTCGATGACCAGGAAGCGGTGCTCCGGACGATCGAGGTGATGGTGCGCGATTCGCCGTTCGCGCTCGTCACGGCGAAAAGCGCCAGGGAGGCGCTGGCCCGGGCCGCCGAACAGCCCCCCGACATCATGCTGCTGGATATTCTGATGCCGGACATCTCCGGCATCGCGCTGGTCGTCCAGATGCGCAGCGACCCGGCGCTGAAGGACGTGCCCGTGGTGATGCTCACCGCCGCCAACGATTACGCCCTGCGCCGCCGGGCCGAGGCGGTGGGCGCGGACGATATCCTGCTCAAGCCCATCGGCAAAAAGCACCTGATCAACAAGCTGCTGGAGGTCCTCGCCCGGCAGGAGCCTGCCACCCCCGCCGGGTAAGCGCCAGGGCCGCCGCGCCCTCGCCGGGCACCGGGCCGCTCCGCCCGCCACATGACCAAGCTGGAATGGCCTTGCGTCGCCGTCTCTTCCACCCGCTGACCGTGCTGGCCACCTCCCTGGCCAGCGCGGCGGTTTTTGCCCTGCTGATCGCCTGGCGCAGCGAGGGCGAGTTGCGCCTGTACCTGCTGTCCTACTTCGTCCCCGTCGCCGTGCCCTTCGTCGCCTTCCTGTTTGACCGCGCAGCGCGCTGGCCCGGCGTCCGCTGGCCCCTGGACCTGCCGGTGGTGGGGCTGGCCCTGCTGCGAATGGTGGTCCCCGTGCCGCTGATCTCCGGGCACGCCCTGTTCCTGACCTACGCCGCCCTCACGGCGCGCCTGGGGGTGGCCCGGATGGCCGCCGTGGCCGTGCTGCTGGAAGTCGCTTATCTCAAGATTTTCGCCTGGGAGGACCCCACCCTGCTGGGCGGAACCTTGCTGGGCGCGCTGGCGGCTTACGCCTACCGACGGAAGCCTGGTAATCGCCCTGGGCGGCTGACGGCTGACCGCTGACGGCTGACGGCTGACCGCTGACGGCTGACCGCTGACGGCTGACCGCCGACCGCCCTCCCGAATTGCCAGGGCACGCCCCCGGCCTATACAATCGGAGGAACAGCGATGGCAGGAGGGGGTGCTTTCATGGGGAGACGGTTACGGGAAGGCGGGACG
>DAOTXK010000214.1:0-9996 GCA_034435395.1 Anaerolineae bacterium
GCCCCATGGCGATCAGGTCCAGCTCCGTCACCTGGAAGACCTCAATACTGTCCCGATAGTCCCCGGCGCGGGGCGGGGTGATGTCAAAGCGCACTGCCTCGGATGCTCCATCCGGGGGGACGGTCACCTCACGCTGGGGCGGCTCCACGGCGCAGTCTGCTTGCAGGCGGAGCGTCAGCGCCGCCGACGCCGGGGCGCGGTCGTCGTCCGGGGCGGGCGCGGCCACCCGCATGAAGACATAACCCGGCTGTCCGACGGCCAGCATCTTGGGATAAACCACGATCAGGGTGCGGGCGACGATCATCGACTCCGGAACGACATCTTCTTCATCCTCTTCTTCCTCGAGGGCGACTTCCTCAACCGCCGCCTCGTGCCGGGCATCGTCGGCGTGGGCCAGGATCGCCTCGGCGGCCTCGATGCCCTTCTCGGTCAGGGCGTAAGGCCCGTCGTATGCCATCTCCACGTATTCCCGGGTGACCAGACGCCGGATCGCCTTGCCGAAGCCGCGCTCGCTGATGCCCAGCGAGTCGGCGATCTCGTGGTCAAAGGCGGCGTAACTGTCGCGATTATAGAGGAAGCGGATGATGTCCAGCGAATAAGGGGGCAGAGTGGTCAGTTCGTATGGTAGGGACATGTCACGTTTTCCGGATGATCCCAAGGGAGCCAATCGCGTGTTCAGTTTATTCAAGCCGGGCCGGGTTGGCAAATGCCGGGGGCAGGCGGGCGGCCCGGTCAGGGCGATCCGGGCGTCTCCGTCCAGCCGGGCCGTCCGGGGACGGCGGGGGAAAGAGGCGGATTCGCTCCCGGAGAAAATCGGGTACACTTGGTCAGGGGTGAATGGCCCGCCGGGTCGGGGAGCCGGGCCGGGTGAACCGGCGCACGCGCAACCGCCGACCCTGAGCGGAGAAAGGAGCGACATCCATGTCGGAGAGTCACCGTCTGCCAGAAGAGAGCGTATGGAGAAATGGCTACAATTTTGCCCTGCTGCTTTTGGTCATCCTGGGAGTCTCTTCGATCGTTATCGGCACCGCGCTGTTTCCACAAGGCACGCTTCCCAACGTGGTTTTTGTGGGGACGGGCATCTCCATAGCGCCAGCGGCGATCATCGCCGCTCTGTTTCGCTTTTTTTTGTTCAAGGAAGTGCGGTATCAACTCACCGCGCCAGTCCTGGATGAGGTCCGGGATCGGCTGGGGCCTGAGATAAAGGGCCAGGTGGAGCAAATCATCCAGCAGTATCGGCAGGAGATCGCGACCTTGCAGGCGCTCCAGGAGGCGGGGGTGATCAGCCCTCATCGGCACCGCGAACAGGCGTTAAAAGACTTCGCTTCGGCCATTGACGCCGAAACCAGCGAAATCACGGTGATCGGTTCGTCGTTGAAAGGGCTGTTGCAAAAAGAAGAATACCGGGAGATCGCGCAGAAACTGCAATTTAAGATTCAGACCGGCGGCGTGCGCGTCAGGTTCCTGCTGACCCACCCGGTCGTGGCGGACCTGAGGGCCGGCCAGGAGGCGCGCCGACCGGGCGAGATCGGGGCGGAGATCATTCAGAGCCTGCGCGTCCTAAAGGACTGGGGAACCAGGCCGGAGAACGTGCGGCTGTACAAGGGAACCCCCACCTGTTTCGCCATCAAAACGGGGCGTCAAATGTTGCTGAACCCCTACCCCTACACAGCGGTGTCCTTTGATTCGCCGTGTCTGACGGTGACGACCAGCGAAGACCACCCCAGCTATTTTTACGACGCTTTCAGCAAGTCTCACTTCGGTGCCTGGGACACCACGGCCTCCACCCGCATTTATGATTTTGACCAGTCCATCGCCGAGCTTCAGAATAAGCTGGAAACGTACTCCCAGATGGTCCAGGAGCTGCTGATGGCCTGAGGGGGGGGCGGTTGCGGCCGGCCATGGCCTCCATCCGGGCCGGGGCGGCGGTCAGGTGGCGCGGCTGAAGAAGCCGGAGTCCCGGATGATCGCGTCCGCCGGGAGAAAGGTGGCCGCCTCGACGGACTGGCCGGTCCGGCGGAGGTAGGCCTGCACGGCGTGATAGAAGTCATCCGTGTTGATCCATTCGGTTTTCATCCGGCGGTCTCTTTCCGATCGCGGCGCAGGGTTGTCTGACAGCGGCGGACTCGGTCCGCCGCGCCCGCCTGACGATACCACGCCGGGCGGTCAAACGGCCACCTTTGGCGGCGGCACGGTTATCGGGCATATAATTGGCCATGGTCCCCGTTGGGCACAAGCAAACGGGAACATCCTGTCGGAGCAACCAGGAGCATGACCCGCATGAGCAAAACCGCATGGATTGAGCAGGAGATCGCCGCGCTCCAGGCACAGGGGCTGTACACCCATATCCGCACCATCGAGACGCCGATGGGTGCCTGGCTGACCGTCGATGGGAAAAAGGTGCTCAACTTCTGCGCCAACAACTATCTGGGGCTGGCCAACCATCCCAGGCTGGTGGACGCCGCTAAGCAGGCCGTCGAGCTGTTTGGCGTGGGGCCGGGGGCGGTGCGCACCATCGCCGGGACGATGAGCCTGCACGTCGAGCTGGAGGAACGGCTGGCGCGGTTTAAGGGTGTGGAGGCGGCCATCACCTTTCAGAGCGGCTTCAACGCCAACCTGGCGACCATCCCGGCGCTGGTGGGCCAGGGCGATGTGATCTTCTCCGACCGGCTCAACCACGCCAGCATCATCGACGGCTGCCGCCTCAGCCGGGCCACGATCGTGGCTTACGAACACAATGACCCCGCCGACCTGCGCCAGGAGATCGCGGCGACGACCGAATACCGCCGCCGCCTGATCGTGACCGACGGCGTGTTCAGCATGGACGGCGACATCGCCCCGCTGCCGGCGCTGGCCGAGATCGCGGCGGAGCATGACATCCTGCTGATGGTGGACGACGCCCACGGCGAAGGCGTGCTGGGCCAAGGCGGGCGCGGCATCGTTGACCACTTCGGCCTGCACGGCCAGGTGGACATCGAAGTCGGCACCATGTCCAAGGCGTTTGGGGTGG
Source organism: Anaerolineae bacterium (assembly GCA_034435395.1). GTDB lineage: Bacteria > Chloroflexota > Anaerolineae > Aggregatilineales > Ch27 > DAOTXK01. Next base: position 3,011 of record DAOTXK010000214.1, read on the forward strand.
TCGGCGGCGTGGTGGCCGGTAAAAAGATCATTGTGGACTGGCTGCGGCAGCGCGGGCGGCCCTTCCTCTTCTCCAGCGCCATGACCGTGCCGGACACGGCGGCCTGCCTGGCGGCGGTTGACCTGCTGGAGGAATCGACCGATCTGGTGGACCGGCTGTGGCAGAACGCCGAGTTCTTCAAACGCGAGATGAAGACGCTGGGCTTCGACACCGGCCAGACGCAGACCCCCATCGTGCCAGTCATGCTGGGGGAAGCGCCGCTGGCCCAGCAGTTCAGCCGCCGGTTGTTCGAGGAAGGCGTGTTCGCCATGGCCATCGGCTACCCGACCGTGCCGCAGGGTAAGGCCCGCATCCGGGTGATGAACACCGCCGCCCACAGCCAGGAGGACCTCGAATTCGGCCTGGCGGCGTTTGCCAAGGTGGGCCGGGAGCTGGGGGTGATTGCGTAGAGGGCGGCCATACTCCGTAGGGACAGGGCATGCCCTGTCCCCCTGGACGCAGCGGACGCAGCATGCTGCATCCCTACAGGGCGGACCGGTGAGGATGGCCGCTACGACCGCATCGACCTGGCGGATGACGGGCGCTTCCACAGCGCCGTGCTGCCGGGGCTGAGCCTCGACCCGGCCTGGCTGTGGCGCGATCCGGTGCCGGGGCTGGCCGAGGCCCTCCAGTGGACGCGAGATGCGGGGGGAAAACGTCCTGGTGGCGGCGGACTCTAGGCAAGGGCCGTCCGCTGCCACCCTACAGATGAGCGGTTGAGGGCAGGTTTGTCCAGGGAGGAGGCCCATGGCGCAGCGCTTCCCTCAGTCATTTGTCTCATTTTTACGCCGTCTTCCGTCCGTTGTCTGGATCGTCATCCTGGTGCTGGGGATTGCCGCCCTGGTCGGTGGGGGCATCGGCCTGTTTTATCTGCTGTTTAACGTCGAGGGCGCTGCCTCAGTGATAATGATCGTCGTCGCCTGGGGGGTGCTCCGCCTCGGAGCGCGCACTGCCCCGGATTCCTCGGCCTCCAAATTGCCCGGTTGGGTCACGGCGCTGTGCATCCTTTTCTTCGCGGCGATGGGCCTCGTCATCGACCAGACCGGCAACGTCCTGTATAACAAGCCGCTGGAGTGGCTTTTTTGTCCGGCGGGCACCACCTTGCAGCGCGGCGTGGATGTCAGCCATCCCCTCCCCGGTGAGACGTACGTCGTTCAGAATTTTGCCTGCGTCGAAGGGCAGCAGGTGGTGAAGCGCGTCGGGGATTTCGAAGTCATTGCCGTGCGGTTTGTCGAGTATATTCTGATCGGCTATGGCCTCATGGGCTTGAGCCGGCTGTATACCCGGCTGCGCGCCCGGTCGTCTCCGGCCTCCTAGCGGCTTCCCTCTATTCCAGCGAGTCCAGCGCGGCGCGGAACTGCTCCGCCGTGGCCGCGTCCAGGTCCGGGCTGAGCTGCACGATCACGTTCCGCTCAATAAACACATACCCCGCGTTAACCGCGCCCGGCTCGAACAGGTAGGCCATCCAGGCGTCCCGTCCGGCAGCGGCGTCGAAGATCAGCGCCTGCCCCACCCCGCCGTCGAAGATCGTGGGCAGGGTGAAGGTGATTCGCTCCGCCTCAGTTCGCGGCGCGCCGCCCCCGGCGGGACCGGCGTTGCGCCGCACGTCGGCGATGGGCAGGCCGAAACGTTCGAAAGCGGCCAGCACATCATCGGCGTCGAGGTGGCCGAACGGCTCAGCGCCCGGCCCGGACGGCGCAGTCCCACCCAGCGGGCTGCCGACGGTCAGGTCATGGCGCAGCGCGATCAGCGTCGCCAGGCCGTCGTTGATGGCCACCGCCGCCCGTTCGAGGGAGTCGCCGCGCTCCAGCAGCAGCGCCCCGATCAGCAGCTCGTCGCCCGCCAGCCGCACCCGGAGCTGGATGTCCGCCCCTTCGGCGCAGTCCGGGGCGGCCAGCGCGGCCAGGTCCTCCCGCCAGCCGAGCATCTCGTCCACGTCATAGCGGCCCGCCCGGCTGGTGGCCTCCAACATACGGACGGCGAGATCGGCCAGCGGACGCAGGTCGTCGCCGGTGCAGGGGGGCAGCGCGCCCCCGTCCTGGCCGCCCTGCGCCCGGACCGCGCCCGCGCTCCCCACCATCAGCAGGGCCACCAGCAGGCCCCACGCCACCCATCGCCGCATTGCTCCCTCCTTTGACCAATCGCCTCCGACCACTGACCGGGGGGCCACGCCCCAAGCCGATCCGGCGCGCCGCCTCCCCGGCCAGGTTAACACGGCGACTGACCAATGGACCGGGCAGCCGGGCAGGGCCGGGGAAGATTTTCGCCGCGCCTGCCAGCCGCCTATAATACCAAGCATGGCCTGAATCGCCTCAGGAAAACCATTCCATGAGCCATGTCTTCATCTCCTACAGCCGCCAGGACCAGGCTTACGCCCGCAAGCTGGCCGACCATCTACTGGAATCCGGCTACGACGTGTGGATCGACGACCGCATCGATTATGGCGACCGGTGGTGGAAGACCATCGTCGAGGCCATCCAGGGCTGCGCCGCTTTTGTGGTGATCATGACGCCCGACGCCGAGGAGTCGGAATGGGTGGAGCGGGAAGTCCTGGTGGCGCAGCGCGAGCGCAAGCCTATCTTCCCCCTGCTGCGGCGGGGCCGGGCGCTCACGCTGCTGATCACAGCGCCGTTCGCCGACGTGACCGACGGCAGCCTGCCGCCCCCGGATTTTTACGACCGGCTGAAGCCGATCCTCACGCCCAGGGTGGGGACCGGGCGGTCGGTGGTGCCGCCGCCCCCGGAGATCAGGACCCGCGCCCTGCCGCCGGACCGGCCCCTCCGCCGTCGGAGCCGAGGGGGGCGCGTCGCGGCGGCGCTGGTTGTGGTGCTGATCGGGGCCGCGCTGGCGATCCTGGCGCTGTTGAGCCGCGGCGGGGGCGAGGCTTCTTCCATCGCCGGGGGAAGCCCAACCGTCGAACCCGCCGCCGAAGTCACCCGCCCGGCGACGGCCACGGCGGACGCCCGGACCACCACCCCCACGCCGACGGCCTCTCTAGCGGCGACGCCGACAGCCACCGCCACCCCTTCCCCATCAGCCACGCCCACGGCGACCTTCACCCCTTCTCCGTCGGCGACGCCCACGGCGACCTTCACCCTTTCCGCCCCGGCAGGCGCGTTCAACCCGGCGGGGGACTGATGGGTGAGGACGGCAGACCTGTGGGGCAATGTCCGCCCTCAGCCGGGGGCAACATCGCCCCCAGTGGATTCCCCCCGCCAAGCCCTCGCTGACCATCGTCCTGGCGCGCCGCCCGCCGGTTGAGGCGCTCCCGGAAAAAGGGCTTGCCAACCTGACCCCGGCGTGATACAGTGCAGCCGGACTCATCGGTTAGGCGGGCCAATCCCCGATGCTCAAAGCCGTCATCTTCGACATGGACGACACGCTGGTGGACTGGGAGTCCGCGACCAGGACTGGGACGACTACGACCACGAGCACCTGCGCGGCGTCTTCGACTACGTGCGGGAGCACCTGCATCCCCTGGGCGACTTTGAGGCCTTCGTGACGGAAATGCGGGACCGCGCCGTCAACGCCTGGGCCGAGGCGGGCCGGAACCTGGAGGCCCCACACCTGGGCCGGGTGCTGGTCGAGACGCTGCGGGCGCTGGGCGTGCCGGAGGACCGGCTGGACGACGAGGCCGCCGATGCCTGCCTGCGGGCCTACAATTGGGGGAGCATCCCCGGCGTCCGCCTGTACCCCGACGCGCTGGAGGTCATTCATCACCTGCGGGCCAGGGGCCTGCGGCTGGGTCTGGTCACCAACGCCTTCGCGCCGATGTGGATGCGCGAGCGGGAAATGGCACGGCTGGGCCTGCCGCCGGACCTGTTCGGCTGCCGGGTCTGCTCGGCGGACGTGGGCTACCTCAAGCCGCACCCGGCCATCTTCCAGCACGCCCTCCGGTCGCTGGGCGTCCGCCCGGAAGAGGCCGTCTTCGTGGGCGACAACCCGGAGGCCGATATCGCCGGGGCGCAGGGCGTCGGCATGCGCGCCATCCTGCGGCTGGGGCACCGCCTGCCCCCCATGATCAGCGGCCTGATCGTGCCGGATGCGGCCATCAACCGCCTGAGCGAACTGCCCGCCGTGCTGGACGGGTGGCATCCTGGCTGGCCAGACGCCGACTGACAGCCGCCGCCGTCCCCTCCCCCCTCCCTGGCACGGTCAGCGGAACCGCTTGAAAATGCCCGGCTCCCCTGTAAAATGGGCGGATAAGGGCAGCAGTTTTCGGCCAGGCCCCCGGTGAAAAGTGGGACAACGCCTTCGGGATAAGCCCTGATGAACGACCGCAACAGCCTCCAGGATGAGCGGATTCCGCAGTACATTTACGCCGCCAGACGGCTCCAGCGCGGCGATTATGATGTCGACGTGCCCACCACGCCGCCGGACGCCCTCGGCGAACTCGGCCAGGCGTTGCACGAGCTGGCCCAGACGTTGGAGCGCCAGTACCGCCGCATCCAGAAGCTGGACGAGATCGCGACCCACATCAACGCCGGGTTGCTGCTCGACGATATTCTGGAAAAAGTCTACGGCACCTTCCGGGACATCCTCCCCTACAACCGCATCGGCCTATCCCTCCTGGAAAACGACGGCCAGACCGTCCGGGCGCGTTGGGCCAAAACCGACCAGCCATCCCTCCAGCTGGCGGTCGGCTATGAAGCGCCGCTGGCCGGCAGCAGCCTGGAAACCATCCTCCGGACCGGTCAGCCGCGCATCATCAACGACCTGGTCGCCTATCTGGCGCAGAACCCCGACTCTGAGTCGACCCGGCTGATCGTCGGGGAGGGCATCCGCTCCTCGCTGACCTGCCCGCTGATCGCCAACGGCGTGCCGGTGGGCTTCCTGTTTTTCTCCAGCGTGACGCCCGACGCCTACACCGACGTGCACGTGGAGACCTTCCAGCGCATCGCCCAGCAACTCTCCGTGATCGTGGAAAAAGGCCGGCTGGTCAGCGAGCTGGCGGAGCAGAAGGCGGCCATCGAACGGCAAAATGAGGAACTCCGCCGTCTGGGCGAGCAGCGGAATGCCCTGCTCGGCATGGTGGCGCACGACCTGCGCAGCCCCATCGCCTACATTCAGATGTCCACCGAGTTCCTGCTGGAATCGCTCGACACGTTAAACGAGGATGATTACCGGACCATCCTGGCCGACATCCGCCACCAGGCGCAGCACATGTCCAGCCTGCTCAACGACCTGCTGGATGTCACCCAGATCGAGGCCGGCAAGCTGGACCTGAACCCCCAGCCGGTCGACCTGCCCGAATTCCTGGGGGAAGTGGTGCAGCGGCACCACCGCCTGGGGGCGCGCAAGGGCACCCAGGTGCTGCTGGACGCCGCCCCGCCCGGCCAGATCAGGGCCGACCCGGCACGCCTGCGCCAGGTGATGGATAACCTGATCTCCAACGCCGTCAAGTACGCGCCGGCGGGCAGCACGGTGCGGGTCAGCGCGGAGCGGCTGGAATCCGGCTGGCGCATCGACGTGGCCGACCAGGGACCCGGCATCCTGCCCGAAGACCGCCACCGCCTGTTTACCGAGTTTGCCCGGCTGTCGGCGCGGCCCACCGGCGGCGAGCCCAGCACCGGCCTGGGGCTGGCCATCACCAAACGAATCGTGGAGGCGCACGGCGGGGAGATCGGCGTCGCTTCCGAGCCGGGGCGCGGGGCGACCTTCTGGTTCACGCTGCCGGAGTAACCGCCCCCTTGCCCATGCCCGATCCGGCCGCCCGCTCCCCTCTCCTGGGGCGACTCTCCGCCCCCCCCTCCACCGCGCCCTACCGTAACCTGATCCTGGCGGGGGAGATGGGGCCTGGCAAACGCGAACTGGCCGAGCGGGTGGCCGCCCATTTCCACGCGCCGCTGCGCGACATCGACGCCGAGGTAGAGGCCGCCGCCGGGATGCCGCCCGCCGAGGTGCGGGCCTTGTTCGGCGAGGCCCGCCTGACCAACCTGGAAACCGACATCTGCCGCGAGCTGGCGCTCCAGCGGGGGGCGGTGGTCTCGGTCAGCGCCAGCACCATGCTCAACGACGCCAACCGCCGCCGCCTGCAGGAAATGGGCGTCGTGCTGGTGCTGACCACGGCGCTCAACGAAACGCTGCGGCGGCTGCACGTCCAGCAGGGCGAGCGCTTCCGCCAGCCCGATCACCGCGCCCGTGAACTGGCCCGGCTCAAACGCGAATGGAAGGTGCGCGCCCTGCCCGGCCTGGCTCGCCTGGACACCACCCGGCTGACGCTCGACCAGGTGGCCGAGCAGACCATCGCCTTCTGGCAGTCCACGCCGGAATTCTGAAGGAGACGCGAGAAAATCGGCGGGAACCGTTGTCCCGGCCCTGGACTCGGTGTAAACTCCCCCCACAGGCAGGCGGCTGGCGGGAGCGGCCAGCCCCCGCCGGAAAAACGCCAGCGGAATACGAAGAGCCATTAGCTGAATACAATACGGTGGAGAGAGAACGGTATGCCTAAGCTCACTATCAGTCTGGCGCAGATGACGGTCGTGCCGGGCAGCGTGCGCCGCAATGTCGAGGTGATGGAAGGTCTGGTGGCGGAAGCGGCCCGGCGCGGCTCGCAGGTGGTTGTCCTGCCGGAGATGTGGTCGACCGGCTACGCCCTGGATCAGTGGCCGGACCTGGCCAGCCCGCTCAACGCCGGGACGTTCGCCCAGGTCTCCACCATCGCCAAACAGCACAAAATCTGCATCACCGGCTCGATGCCGGAACAACGCGGCGTCAGCGTCCACGATTCGGCGGCCTTTTTCGCCCCCAACGGGCAGGTGATGGGCGTCTACCGTAAGATTCACCTCTTTGGCCCGATGGGCGAGGACCGGTACCTTAAAGCGGGACAATCGCCGCTTAACCTGGACCTGCCCTGGGGCAAAACCGGCCTGGCCATCTGCTACGACCTCCGCTTCCCGGAGATGTTCCGCCGCTACGGCGTGGAGGGGGCCCGGCTGGTGCTGATG
>DAOTXK010000215.1:0-3097 GCA_034435395.1 Anaerolineae bacterium
GGCCTCTACCATCTGTAACGCCGCATTACGATGGCTGGCGTAGTCATCAAAAGGCCGCCGCAGGATGCGCGCCCCGGCGGACTCGGCCAGGCGAACCACGTCGGCCAACTGGGGGCTGTTGGCATCGGCCAGCACCACCACCTCGTCGGCGAAGCGCGCGCTATCGATGCACGGTCCGAGGTGCTCGATCTCGTCATGACACAGGATAACCGCCGCCAGCTCGGTCATAGGGCCGCCACCGCCCGATAGGCCGCGATCAGGGCCGCGCCTTGATCGGCGGTGAGGGTCCGATCCCGCTGCGTCTGGGCGATCTTACGGCGCATACCCAACCGCACGATCAGCCGGATAAGGGCCACTTTGAGCGGGTGATAATGTTTCTCATACAGCCGGAAGCGGCTACGCCACAAATTCACCACGCTCTCCGGACGAACCTGGGACGTGCTCTGGCCGACCAGATGCGTCACATGGGCCTGCGGCACACACCGAATCTCCCATCCCGCCCGCCGGATGCGTATGGCCCAGTCCACTTCCTCGCAGTACATGAAGAACTGTTCGTCGAAGAGGCCGACCTGCTGGATCACCTCCCGGCGGAGCATCATCGTCGCGCCAAGGGTGTGCCCGACCGGAAAGGGTCTCTCATTCTGGTACAGCCGCCGAGGGTAGCGCCCGTTCAGCGCGCTCTCGTATAATCGCCCCGGAACCGGCAAAAGTTCGATGGCCGTCTGCCAGAAGCCAGGGAAGTCAAAGGCGCTGTGCTGAAACGAGCCATCACCATAGGTCAGCCGCGCGCCGACCAGCCCGATGCCAGGCCCGGCGAACAGCGCCTCGTACAACGTGCGCACCGCCCGGTCATGAACCAGTGTATCCGGGTTCAGCAGAAAAACCGCTCGTGGCAGGCCGGGCGGCCCTGGCGAAACGTCAGGATCGCCAAAACCCATCCGCCGCAGCGCCAGGTTATTGCCGCCAGCAAACCCCAGGTTTCGCTCACTGGCGATGACAGTGACCTGTGGATAACAGTCGCGGATGGCTTCCACCGTGCCATCCTCTGAGGCATTGTCCACAACCCAGATGTGAGTCTCCGGGCCGTGAGCGGCCACGTCCGCCTGCAGGGTACGCAGCGCCTCCAGCACCTGGTCGCGCACCTTCCACGTCACGATGACGACGGCCAGGTCCACGCTTACTCCCCCAGCGCCGCGAAGTTCAGGCCGGTCGACGCCATAAACTCACGGAATTCGTCGAAATCGTCGCGGTCCACGCGCCGCAACCTGTCCTGTTGCAGAATGGACGCCAGCACCGCCGCCTGGTCATCGTCCGCCGCGATCTGGACGAACACATCGGTGAGCGGAATGCGCACATTCAACGGCACGGTCTGGGGGTACACCAGGATGTCATATGGGATTTCCGGCGAGGGCGGCAGGGCAACCACGGTCTCGCGCAGGTCTTCCAACGCGCGCAGTTCCGCGCCGATTTTTTCCTCGAAGTATCCGAGCGGCACCGCCCCGGCCTCGCAGTCACCGTTATAGATGCCAGCGATGATGGCATCGTAATCCTCTACATCACGAATGTCGTCAAGGTCATACACCGGGTTGACGCCCGCCGCATACAACATCAGGCTGGGCACAAACCAGGTGATCACGTCTTCGCTATCCAGGCGGCACCAATCCTCGTCCTCCAGGCGGGCGAGGTCGTCCGCCGTCACTTCCTCGCCAGCCAGCGCCGCGCTCATCAGCACCTCGACGCGGAAACCGGTTGCGCCCCCACGCTCGACGAGCAGCGCCGGGTCAGCGCACCGCTGCGCCTCCGCCACCATGAAGGAAGGGCCGTCCACCCACCCCACCACCGGCGTGGCCCCACACAGCTGGGCGACGATTTCGCCGTAACTGTTGACGACCTCCACATCCACCGTCAACCCGGCCAGTTCCAGGATCAACTCCTCCAGTGTTTCATCCGCGCCGGCGGCGGCGCGGCGGGTGCCCTGCGGCAGCATCAAAACGGTCAGCGGGTTTTCCCCAATGGCCAGCGGGATGGCCGTGGGCACTGGCGGGATGGGGGTCGAGCGAGGGGTGGCCGTGGCCGTCGGCTGAGGGGTCAGTGTCGGCGTGGGTGGGCCGCCGCAAGCGGTCAGCAACCCGACACACAGAGCCATGGCCCCTAAAGGCCAGGAAGAGAATAAACGGCGGTTCATGGCTGCTCCTCTGAGCACTTACCAAACGGCGCTGCGTGTATGGTACAGCCGATCAGCGCGCCCGGCAAACGCCCCGACGACAGCCGCTCAGTCCCCGGTCTCTGGCGGGGGGATGATCTCCACCCAGCGGCGGTCGACATCCGCCTGCTGAATGGCCACATCCTCATGGATCAGGCCAAACCAGCACTGTTGAGGATTACGACGAGGTATGATGTCCGTCAGGCGCACGCCGCCCCAGACCACCGCCTGCGCCCCCGGCGGCAGATAGTAGAATGTATCTTCCCCCTCCTCGACGGCCACCAGTTGGTCCATCGGGGCAATGGCCCACCGCCAGGGGTAACTGGCCCGGGCCGTATCACACTCCAACCCTACCCGCCACGCGCCAGACTCCGGGAACCAGCCCAGCGAGCTGGCCCGCTGGTCCTGCTGGTAGACGGTGCCGGGCGGCGGCCCGGTGGTGCGCAGCCCGACCGAACCATCGTTGGTGATCGTCAGGCGGAAGACCAGCATGTCGCCCTGGACGATGACTTCGCTGTCGGTGATGGCTGATTCGATTCCCTCCGGGATGGCGATCAGTTCGCCCTGGGTCTCGGCGTCGCTGTAGTAGGCATCCTCGTAGGGCATGGTGTCATAGTAGACGGTGGTGCCGGTCGGCTGGGGAAAAATCGCGCCGAAGGGCAGGCCACCGTCCCGGATCGCCAGCACCCCGGTGCGGCGGACTTTTTGCCCCTCGTCATCCTCCGCGATCAGGATGACCTGGTAGTCGCCGTCGGGCGGTGGCTCCTCGCCAGCTTCCACCCCACCATCGTAGTCAAACACGTGTAAACCGGCCTCGCCAATCGTTATCCCCTCGTTCCGCTCCGTGATATACCGGCGCTCGCCTGTCTCATCCAGCAGATACATGGTCAGGCG
>DAOTXK010000216.1:0-8566 GCA_034435395.1 Anaerolineae bacterium
GTATTACGAGGCGCTGTTCAGTGGTCAGCTGGGTTTTGAGCTGATCCAGACGTTCAGTTCCACCTTCACGCTGGGAGGGTGGGCGATCTCCGACCAGTACCTGCCGACCTATGACGCGCCGAGGTGGCTCAACGAGTGGGAAGCCGAGGAGGCATTTCACGTTTACGACCACCCGACGGTGTTCGTGTTCCGTAAGGCGGCGGACTACGATCCCCAGGTTGTGGCGAGTATCCTGGGCGAGGTGGCGCTGGCATCCTCGTCAGATACCTCGGTCTACGTGGATGGCAGCCGTGTCGTCGGGGTGATCCCCTGGGATGCGGCCAAAGCCAGCGCCAGCCCGACGGGGTTGATGTTGCCAGAGGAGTTGCGCCAGGTCCAGCTTGCCGGTGGCACCTGGTCGTCGCTTTACGACGCGGAATCGGTCATCAACCAGAACCAGGCGGTGGCGGTCGTGGCGTGGTGGGGGGTGTGCATGCTGCTCGGCTGGATCGCCTGGCCGACCCTGTTCGCCGTCCTGCCGGGGCTGGCGGATCGGGCCTATCCCCTGGCGAAGGTGGCCGGGCTGCTGGTCGTCTCCTGGCTGGCCTGGTTTGGGGCCAGCCTCGGCCTGCGGACGTGGACGCCGGGCGGCATCATGGCGGCGATGGCGCTCCTGGCGGCGCTGAGTCTCTATCTTGCCTGGCGGTGGCGTATCTCGTTGGCCGCCTATCTGCGGTCCCACTGGCGGCGCTTGCTGGTTTGGGAGGCGCTGACGCTGCTCCTCTTTCTGGCCTTCCTGGCGATCCGATTCGGCAACCCGGACCTGTGGCATCCGAACTTCGGCGGCGAGAAACCAATGGATTTTGCCTACCTGAACGCGGTGCTGCGCAGCACGGTCTTCCCGCCGTACAGCCCCTGGTATGCGGGGGCGTACATCAACTACTATTACTACGGCTTCGTGCTGGTGGGGACGCCGATCAAGCTGCTGGGGCTGTTGCCGTCAATTGGCTACAACCTGACTCTGGCCACGCTGTTCGCGCTGGCTGGCATGGGGGCGTTTTCCGCCGCCTATAATCTGGTATCCAGCCTGCGCCGCCGCCAGGCCGATGGCTCGTGGGGGGCGTCCCTGGGCAATCCCTGGGTGGCCGGGGCGGCGGCCATGCTCCTGGCGGTGGTGTTGGGTAACCTGGATGACATCCGTGTGTTGATCGATGGGCTGGCCCGCACGGCGGGTGCGCCTCAGGTCACCGGTGGCGGGGGCGGGGGAGCCTTTTTACCGACCCTATCCGATGTCGTCCAGGGAATCGGCAGTCTGATGAGCGGCCAGGCGCTGAACGTCAGCACGCATCAATGGTACTGGAATCCGACCCGCGTCATTGTTCACACGGGAAGCGCGATCACCGAGATTCCTTTTTTCACCTTTCTCTACGGCGACCCACACGCCCATGCCATCGCCCTGCCGCTGACGACGCTGGTTCTGGGCTGGCTGATCAACGAGGCGCTGGTGGCCGGGCGCTCACCCCAACGGGGTCGCCGGGAGACTTTCCTGTCGCTGGCCCTGGGAGCGTTGTTTGTCTTCATCCTGCGGGCCACCAATTTCGCGGACTGGGTGACTTACCTGGTCCTGTCCCTGGCGGGCCTGACGTTCGCCAGCTACCTGTGGCATCAGGCAGCGCGCCGGGCCATGCCGACGGAGCGCCCCGCCGCCGAGAGGCTCTCGCCACCGGGACCGGGCTGGCGGCTGGCCGGGTTGTTCGGGGGGGTGGCGCTGTACCTGGCCTGGGAATCGTTCAAGCGGCTGCATCTGACCAGGGCGGCTGTGCTGCGTTGGGCCGGGCAGGTGGCGGTCTTTCTGCTGCTGGGGACGCTGTTCCTGGCCCCCTATACCTACTGGTACGCCACCGCTGATGCTGTCATCCAGCTATGGCCCGGCCCGAGGACGCCGCTGTGGGCCTATCTGGACCTGAACGGCCTGTTCCTGTTTCTGGTGATCTCCCTGCTGTGCTGGGATACGGCCCGTTACCTGAAGACGATCCGCGTCCGGCAGTTGATCGGCCTGGGCGCGCTGGTGACGATGATTCTGATCGGCCTGGGCTGGCTGGCCGGGGTCGTGGTGGCGGTGACGGTGGGCGGTTTCGGGATCGCTATCATCGCCTGGCCGGTCATTTTCTGGGCAGGGCTGCTGTTCTTGCGGCCAGGGCAGGCGCGCGAGATGCGGATGGTGTTGGCGGCGGTGGTGCTGGCCATCGCGCTGACTTTCGTTGTGGACGTGATCGTCTGGGCCGGGGATATCGGACGGCAGAATACCGTCTTCAAGTTTTATATGCAGGTGTGGATGCTGCTGAGCGTGGTCGGTGGGGCGGCCTTCGCCTGGCTGGTGCGGGCCAGCGAGTGGTGGAAGGATGGGCTGCGCAACGCCTGGATGACGGCGGCCACGGTGCTGTTCACGGTCGCCGCCATGTACCCGCTGCTGGCGGCCCAGGCCAAGATCATCGACCGTATGGCCCCGGAGGCTCCGCACACGCTGGACGGCATGACGTTTATGGCCTATGCCACGCGGGGGGAAAACGGCGAGTATTTCACGCTTGACGAAGATTATGCCATGATCCGGTGGCTGCAAGAGAACGTTCAAGGCTCGCCGGTGATCCTGGAGGCCACTGTTCCCGAATACCGCTGGGGGTCTCGCGTGTCAATTTACACCGGCCTGCCAACCGTGATCGGGTGGAATTTCCACCAGCGCCAGCAGCGGACGCTGGACCCGCTGCCTCGTCTGGTAGAGCAGCGGGTGCAGAACGTGAACACCCTCTATAACACGACGGACATCGAAGCTGCCTGGCGGCTGCTTCGTTATTACGACGTGTCGTACATCGTGGTCGGCCAGCTGGAGCGTGTCTACTACGCCTACGAGGGATTGGCGAAGTTCCCTCGCATGGTGGAGATGGGCCTGCTCGATCTGGTCTATGAGCAGGGCAGCACGCGGGTGTATGCCGTCCGCGGCGACTCCTCGCTGGGGTGATAACGGTGCGATCGGTGGCGGGGGATTGGCGGGATGCTGACGGCGGCTAAACGCGGCTAAACGCGGCTAAACGCTGAGGGCGGGTGGATGGTGCAGAGCATACTGGACTGGCTGGGCAGGGAAGGCGGAGCGGTTTTGAGCTGGTGGCTGCTGGCGACGCTGGCCGGAGCGGCGGCGTGGCCGCTGACCTTCCGCCTGTTGCGCGGCCTGCGGGACAAGGGGTACGCGCTGGCCCGCTCGCTGGGGTTGCTGCTGGTGGGGTTTGTGTTCTGGCTGGGCGGCAGCCTGGGATTCCTCACCAATACCAGCGGCAGCGTTCTCCTGGCGGCGCTGGTTGTGTTGGCCATCGGGCTGGTCCTGCAATGGCGCGGGCACGAGTCGATGCGCGAGTGGGTGCGCGCGCACTGGAAGTACATGCTGCTGGTGGAGGTGCTGTTCCTGGCCCTGTTTTTCGGGTGGGCGCTGTTCCGGGCGTACTTCCCGGACACTCGCACGACGGAAAAGGCTATGGACCTGGCCTTCATGAGCGCCATCCGGCGCAGCGAAACCTTCCCGCCCAACGATCCCTGGATGAGCGGCTACGCCATCAGCTACTACTACTTCGGCTATTTCCTGGCTGCTATGCTGGCCAAAGTGAGCGGCGTGGCCAACGCGACGGCCTTCAGCCTGATGATCGCGCTGCTGTTCGCCCTGACGGGCACCGGGACGTTCGGCGTGGTCTACAGCCTGGTACGGTCCCGCGCCAGCGCCCATCGGCGTAAAAGAATCGGCGAGCTGACCTCGCGCAAGACGGCGGTGATTTTCGCCGTCCTGGGTCTCGTGTTTGTGATCCTGCTTGGTAACTTCTACACCGTCCTGATCGAGATTCCGGTGCAGGGGCGTTTCGCCTCGCCCGGATACCTGGCCTTCTGGGATATCACGGAGCGGGATGTGCCTCACGTCGGGCCGCCGCCCGCCAGCGTCGATGACTGGGATTACTGGTGGTGGTTCCGGGCCAGCCGCATCGTGCGGGATCGGGACCTGACGGGGACGCCCATTGGCGTGCAGCCGATCGACGAATTTCCGGCTTTCAGCTTCATTCTGGCGGATATGCACCCGCACGTGCTGGCGCTGCCGTTCGCTGTGCTGGCCGTGGGACTGGCGTTGCATGTGCTTTTGTTTGAGCATGAACCCGATCCGGAGCAGATCGCCCTGTACGGCATCTGCATCGGCGCGCTGATCTTCCTCAACACCTGGGACGGCCCACTCTATCTGGGCCTGCTGGTCGGCGCTGATGCCGTGCGCCGCCTGATCCGCAATGAGACGGGCCAATTGACGCTGCATGATTGGTGGGCGTTGCTGCGGTTGGCCATCTATATCACGATCCTGGCGCTGGTCCTCTACCTGCCCTTCCTGGTCAGCTTCCGTTCTCAGCTGGGCGGCATCCTGCCCAACGTGATCTTCCCCACCCAGGTCCAGCAGTTTTTGATCATGTTCGGGCCGTTCCTGGTGATTCTGGTTTTTTTCCTGGCGGTGGAATGGTGGCGCGGACTGGGAGAGATGAACTGGTCGCTGGCGGTGACGACCGTGGTCGTCGCCGTGCTGGCCATCCTGCTGGCCATGATCGTGCTGGGCATCATCGCCTGGCTGCGCCCGGAGATACGCCAGGCGGTGTATGCGATGCTGGACACAGCAGGCGGGCTGTCCGCCCTGACCGCGCCGATTCTGCGGGCGCGCCTGACCGGGCTGCCGTTGCTGCTGCTCATCGGCGGCATTGTCGCCGTCGTGATCGCCCGCCTGTTCAGCCATCCCAGCGACCTGGAGGACGAGCCAGCGTATCCCGCTGCCACCGGCTTTGCGCTGTTGCTGGTCGGGCTGGGAGCGGCGGTGGCGCTGATGCCCGATTTTCTCTACCTGCGCGATAACTTCCAGGTGCGGGCGAACACCATCTTCAAGTTTTACTACCAGGTCTGGCTGATGTGGGCCGTGGCGAGCGCCTACGCGGCGTACACGATTCTGGTCGATGTGGACTGGTCGCTGCGCCCATCGACCGCCGTGCGCGCCCTGTTTGGCGGCACGCTGGTGGTTGTCCTGGCCGCCGGGTTGACTTACCCGGCGCTGGCGATGTACTCGCGCGCGTTTGACGAGTCAGGGCGCAACGCTGGCCGCGCCGCGCTGCTCACGCTCAACGGCGGGCTGTCCACGACCGGGGAGCGTCTCGACGACTACGCCGTGATCCAGTGCCTGAACGCGCTGGTCGATGACGGTGATACGGTGATTGTCGAGGCGGTTGGTCCGCCATATCAGCCTCAACAGGGCGGGCGTGTGGCGGCGCTGACGGGCATCCCCACTGTGTTGAACTGGGAAGGTCATGAAGCCCAGTGGCGGGGGGCGACTTACGGCGAGGTGGCGGGCACGCGGGCCGCGGACGTGGAGCGCCTGTACAATGACCCGAACTGGCCCTCCGTCAGGGAGGTCGTGGAGCGGTACGGCATCGACTACATCTTCGTGGGTTCGGCGGAGTACCAGGCATACGACCCGTTTGGGCTGCGCAAGTTCGCGGAGAGCCTGACGCCAGTGTGCCAGAGCGGCGAGGCGGCGGTTTACCGGGTTGACGATTAGGCTGCCGGGCGTGATATGCAGCGGGGAACGAGATGAGCGACATGACAAACGCTGTTGAACATTCTGAGGTGGCCGTGCCTTTCCTGGCGCGGGTGCCGGTCCGGGTGACCGTATCCGTCGAGGCGGCCATCTACGTGGCGCTGGGGGTTGTGGCGATGGTGATGCGCCTGGCGGAGCTGGATACGATCCCGCTCAACAATGCCGAGGCGCGGGAAGCGCTGGCCGCCTGGCACGTCGTCCGGCTGGATGCGCCCGGCAGCGCGCCGCTGGCGACCAGTCCGCTGATGTTCGCCCTCAACAGCCTGTTGATGACGTTTTTCGGCGGCACCGAACTCACCGCCCGCCTGATGACGGCCCTGGACGGCACGGCCCTGGCCCTGCTGCCCGCGCTGTGGCGGCGGGTGATGGGACGCGCCCCGGCGCTGGCGGCGGCGGTCTTCCTGATTTTTTCCCCTTCGGCGCTCACCACGGCGCGCACGATGAGTCCGGCGGTGTGGTCGATGGTCTTGGCCGTGATTGGGCTGTGGCTGATCTGGCGGTTTGTGGAAGGCCGAAATCCGGCCTATGCTGTCGGGGCCACGGTGGCGGGGGCGGGCGTCCTGCTGCTGGCCGATCCGGCGGGCTTTGTCCTGCTGGCGATCCTGGGGGTGGCCTGGCTGGTTGCCGTCCGGCTGAGCGCCGACGACGCGCCGGAGGATCAGCCGGCGCCGGTTCTGCGGGCGGCGCTGGCGGAGTGGCCCTGGCGCGATGCGGCATTGGCGGCCGGTCTGGCCGTCTTGCTGGTGGGCACGCTCGTTTTCCTGTATCCGCGCGGCCTGGCCCAGGTGGGGGCGCTGTTGGAGCGCGGAGTCGAGGGCCTGCTCCGGCGGCCAGAAGGGCACCCCTTCGCCTTCCCGCTGCTCGCCGCCCTGCTTTATGAGCCAGCCCTGTGGCTGCTGGGGGCCATCGGCGTCAACCACGCCTGGCGCGAGGATCGCTTCTGGGGGCGATTCCTGGTCGGCTGGTTGTTGGGCGGGCTGCTGGCCTCGCTGGTTTATCCTGGAGCCGGGCCGGACCAGGCGCTGTGGCTGGTGATTCCGCTGGCGGCGCTGGCCGGTGATGGGGTCGCCAGGGCGCTGGAACCGGTGCGCGATTCCTACTGGACGGTGCCGTCCTGGGCAATCCCGACGCTGGCGCTGGGGATGGTGGCGCTGCTGGCGATGATCATGGTTAACTTTCTGCGGGTGGCGCGCGCCCTGCTGTTGACGACGGGGCCGCAGTTCGATCTGTTGCGGGCCTTGCTGTTGGGGATGGCGCTCCTGCTGCTGGTGATCCTGTTTTTCCTCGCCGGGAGTCTGTGGGGGGCGCGGGCGGCCATGAACGGCCTGGTGGTGGCGCTGGCCTTGTTCCTGGGCGTCTATGACGCCTCCTGCGCCTGGCGGCTGGCGGTGACCCACATCGACGATCCGCGCGAGTTGTGGCACGTGGCCCCGGTGAGTCGTCACCTCGGCCTGCTGCGCGATACGTTGATCGATGCCTCAGCGCGGGATACGGGCACGCCCGATCGGATGGCTTTCGTGGCGCAGGTTCCGGACGATGGCGCGCTGGCCTGGCAGATGCGCGATTATGCCGATCTGGAATACGTCCCGGCAATCGGGCGCAGGACCGCTGCGCCAGTGATTGTCGCGCCGGACTCCTTCCAGCCGGAGGCGCTGGGCGCGCGGTATGTCGGGCAGGACTTCGCCGTGACTCACACCTGGAATCTCGGCGACCTGCGCTGGGAAGACCTGCCGGTCTGGATCATCTTCGGAGAGGCGCAGGCACCGCCGCAGGTCGGGGAACGGGCCGTGGTCTGGCTGCGCGACGACATTTACGGCCTGCCACCTGCCGAGCCGGAGTCCGGTGAGGAATCAACGCCGTAAGCGTGTATAGAGTATCGTTATGGATACGTATCCGGGTGGTTCCAAAGAAACCCTCCATACCCTGATCGGCGGCTGTCTGAGGGGCGATCAGCGAGCTTACGCCGACCTGTATGGGCATTATGCCGCCGGATTGTATCGGCTGGCCTACAGCATTCTGCTGGATGGCCAGGATGCCGAAGACGTGCTCCAGGAAACATTCATCTACGCCTTTCGGTGCCTGGATCGTTACGATCCGGCGCGCGGCGAATTCCGCACCTGGCTGTACACGATCACGGTCAGTCGCTGCCGCAATATGCGCCGTCGAAAAACCCTGCCCACGGTGGACCTCGCCAGCCTGTTGAGCGTGGGGCGCGAACCGGCTGGTCCCCAGAAGGACACGCCGGAGGCCGCGCTGGCGCGCCGGGGGGTCCGTGATGCGCTGGAAGGGGCATTGGCCACGCTGTCGCCGCGCCTGCGGGAGGCGGTCGCGTTACGTTACGGGCAGGGTCTGACCTACCGCGAGATGGCCGAGGTGCTGGGTTGCCCGCAGAAAACGGCAGAAAGCCGCGTCCGTCTGGCGCATCAGGCGCTGAGCAGGGCGCTGGGGCCAACCGGCGAAGTGTTGCTGGAAGAGTTATGGGGTTTTTGAGGACGGAAAGGGTGTGTTGGGGGGCGTGAAGCCCTTAAGTGGGTCGCGGCCCGTTGCCAGCCTGGATGCTTCGGGGGAGAAAAGACAGATTTATCCGCTCTGTCGAGTGAGACAACCAACGGTTGACACCAGCGGCCGGTGATCGCCGCTGGCGTCCTGAGGATTACCATGTTTTCTCACGTCACACCTTTGCTCACCGCTTACATTCACGACGAACTGCCGGCCCATCTGCGCGCCCGTGTGACGCGCCACCTGGAAAGCTGCGACGCGTGTTATGCCGCCATGGTGCAGGAGCGGGAGCTGGCTCGCCTGCTGGATGCGTCGATGGCGACGCTGGGCGCGCCGCGCCCGGAACAGCTGGCGCGTTTGCTGCCGGGAATCCTGGCCGAAGTCGCGCGTCCGTCTCCCCCCCGCCAACCTCGCTCGCTGCCGGGCTTTGGC
>DAOTXK010000217.1:0-3390 GCA_034435395.1 Anaerolineae bacterium
GAGCATGATTGAAACGCTGACCCGGGAACAGCAGAACCTGGAAGCGCAAAAGACCGAACTCGAACAGCGGCTGGCCGCCCTGCGGGAGCAAACCAGCGATATGTTTCTGGTTCCCGCCTCCATCCAGCAAACCCTGCAGACGCTCAACGATGAAAAAGTCCGCCTGGCGGCCGAGCGTGACGCCATCGCGGCTGAGTTGCAGGATGTCAAGAGCGAGTTGGAGCTGCTGGGGATTGAAGGTGGCGTCGCTGGCCTGGCGCTGGTGCTGGGCCAGCTCTATGAGGAACGCGACCAGCTGCGCGCGCAACTCCAGAAAACGGCGACCGACCGGTCGGCTACCGCGCAGAGCGCGGAGAACTATGAGGCCCAGATCAGAAATCTGGAAGCGGAAATTGTCCACCTGGCTGCTGACCGGGAGGCTGCCGTCAAGCAGCGTGACGCCCTGCGCCAGGAGAAAGCCATCTGGGAAGAAGAGCGGGGCGAGTGGCAGCAGCAACGCCAGAGCCTGGGGCAGCAGATCGTGGCTATCCAAAAAGAGATCAACCAGCTGGTCCAGGAACGCGAACAGGCCATCCGCGAGCGTAATGCGCAGGCCGAAGCCCGCGCCAACCTGCAAAAAGAACGGGACCGCTTGCTGGCCGCCGAAAAGGCCCTGCAAACCGAGCGCGATCAACTGCTGGCGCGCATGGAGGGCGACCGCGAACTGCTGGAGCAACTGGGGGCCAACGGCGTCGGCGTGCTCAAAGCCATGATCGACGATCTCACCGCCGAACGCAGCGACCTGGAACACAAACTGATCCAGGCCCAGACCGACCTTGACCTGCTGGACGGCAAACTCCAGGCCTACGAACAGGCAGCCACCCGCGCCCCTGAGCCGCTCCCGGCAGCGCCGCCAGCGGAAAATCCGGAGGTCATCCTGTCCATCGCCCAGGAGCTGCGCACGCCCATGAGTTCGATCATCGGCTACACCGACCTGTTGCTGGGCGAATCAGTGGGCATCCTGGGCGCGCTGCAACGCAAGTTCCTGCAGCGGGTGAAGGCCAATATCGAACGCCTGGGCAGCCTGATCGAGGACTTGGTCAGCGTGATCGCCCTGGACTCCGGGCAGATCAGCCTGACGCCGGAAGCCGTGGACATGGTTGAACTGCTGGAAGACGCCATCACCAATGCCAGTACCCAGTTTCGCGAAAAGGGCACTACCCTGAATCTGGATATCGAGGAGAACATCCCCCCGGCGCATGTCGACCGGGATGCCATGCAGCAGGTGATCACCCAACTGCTCAGCAACGCCTACCTGGTTTCGCCGACCGACGGCGAGGTGAGCATCACCGCCCGACGGCAACTGCTGCCGTTCACGGACGAGAATGGCCGCAGCACCGAGGTGGAGTGCCTGTACGTGGCGGTGCAGGATCAGGGCGGGGGCATCCCGGAGGAAGAGCAGAAACGAGTCTTCAGCCGCCTGTACCGCGCCGACAACCCGCTGATCCCGGGAATAGGCGATACCGGGGTTGGGCTTTCCATCGCCAAAGCCCTGGTCGAGGCCCATCGGGGCCGGATATGGGTGGAAAGTGAACTCGGCGTAGGCTCGCGCTTTGTCTTTGCCATTCCGTTCGCCACGATGCCGGAGCAAACGTGAACCTCATGCAATCGCCGCCGCGTAATATCAGGACCGATATCATCGTCGCGCTGGCCGCCTTGAGCATCCTGGTCGTGGGGGCAGTCTTCGCCGTTGTACTGACGGCGGACACTTTACGGGAAACGGCTGAAGCCACCGCTGCCGTGGGCACGTCGACCGTCGAGAGGCTGGTTCCCACGGAGACCGCGGCCATCGCCCAGGCGTTGGCCACAGCGACTGTGCCGTCAACCGAGGCCGATACGCCGACGCCCACCGTCCCCGCCACCCGCAAGGCGACGGCCACGCCGACGAGGCCAGTGGCCACCGCCACGGCAGTGGTGGCCCAGCTGGCCGAGACCGACACGCCTGAACCGGCGGCCTCGCCCACGCCTTCACTGAGGCCCACCCGTACCGCCACCTTAAGAGCGACGGAGCCGCCGCCCACGCCGACCCGCACCGCCACTTCATCGCCCACTGACACGGCGGTGCCTGCCGCCACGAGAACGCCGTCCGCCACACCCACATCCGGCACCCCTCCCGCTGAGAGGACCGAAGCCCCCAGCCCCACCGCCACCATCCTCCTGTCAACGCCGATCACCCCATCGCCGTCCGCCCCCGCGTCCACAGCCGCAGCCTGTACGCCGCCGAGCGGCTGGCAGACCTATACCATCCGGAGCGGCGACAACCTGTTCCGTATCTCGCTGCGGGCCGGGGTGTCGCTCACCCAGATACAGGAAGCCAACTGCATCACCAATCCGGCGGACATCATCGCCGGCACGGTGATCTATGTCCCGGATAGCTTCTACACCGGCCAGCCAGTCGAACCCGGCCAGCCTTCCCCGGCCGCTACTCCTGCGCCGGACAGCGGGTCCACCATCCCATTACAGACCGGCTGCACGATCCCCCAGGTTGTGATCAGCTCGCCGGCACCTGGCGCTACCCTGGCCGAACGTTTCACCGTGCGCGGCGTCGCCACCCTGGCCGAGGGGGGACTCTTCAGCTTCTACAAGGTGGAAATCCGGCGGGAAGACCAGGTCATCTTCCGCAACATCAGTCAGTCCAGCGTCCCCGCGCCCGGCCCTGACAGCAATCTGGCCACGGTCAACCCGGCGGACTTTGGCCCCGGCGTGTACCAGCTTGTCCTGACCGTGGTCGATATCACCGGCAACTATCCTGAGCCTTGCGCCATCCGCGTGACGTTCCGTTAGGCACCGGTTAGCGGGAACGGCGGGCATTTGTTACACTGTCCGCCGTTGTCCGCATGTCTGATGGCGGAGGGGCTATGACAGACACACCATCTCGCCGCTGGCGCTTTCTCCGGCGGTTGCCGGCCGTGGTCGGCGCGCTGGCGGTCGTCGGGGCAGTCGCCTGGGGGGCCAGCGCCCTGGTGGACCACCTGAACGCTCAGCAGGAGGCAGAGGCCCGCGCCATCGCCTACGCTCAGACCGCCACGGCCATCGTGCCCTCCGCCACGCCGACGCCAACTGACACCCTGACGGCGACACGGACCTTCACGCCTACGCTGACCGACACGCCGACCGCGACCGATACCGCCACCCCCACGCCGACCACCACCTTCACGGCGACGCCCACACCGACCGCCACCCACACGCCCACAGCGACCGCCACTGCGACGGCCACGGCCACCTTCACCGCTTCGGCCACCGCCACCCTGGCGGCCACCTATACCTATACCGCCATCCCCACCAACACCCCCAGCGAAACGCCCACCCCTACGGCCTCGCCCACGCCGACGGCCACCCAGACTCCAACGG
>DAOTXK010000218.1:0-18511 GCA_034435395.1 Anaerolineae bacterium
TACCAGCCCCGATAGCGATTCAGGCAGATCACGTCACACCACTCCAGCGCCTGATCTTCCAGCCCCAGGTAACTGGCAAATGTCAGCGGGCGCGTCGGATCCAGCGACCGGGCGAGATCAAACATCCGCTTGAAGTGGGCCTTCGCCTCCGGGCGGCGGTTGTGCGGCTCGTTGGCCAGGCTCCACATGATGACGGACGGATGGTTCTTGTCACGGGCGATCAGCTCGCGGATTTGCTGCTCCCAGACCTCCAGGCGATGCGCCAGACCGTCCTGATGATGAAACATCTCCACGGCTGGGGTTTCATCAATCACCAGAAAACCCAGTCGGTCCGCCAGGTCCAGCATCTGTTCGGAGTACGGATAGTGCGAGGTACGGAAGGAATTAGCCCCCACCCAGCGCATCAGGTCGTAATCTTTGACGATGAGCGCGGGCATGTAACCGCGCCCGACCACGGGAAAATCCTCGTGGCGTCCAAAACCCTTGAGCGTGACTGGCTCGCCGTTCAACAGCAGCCGGTCACCCTCCACCGCGATGGTGCGGATGCCAATGGGCAGCGTGTAGCGGTCGATGACCGCCCCACCCTGTATCAGCTCCGCCGTGAGGCTGTACAGGTCAGGCGTCTGGGGCGACCATAAAGCGGCATTGGGTACTTCCAACGCCAGCTCAACGGCTGGCGCGCTGACAGAAGTCTCTTCTACCAGTTCCGCACCATGCCCTTGGAGGATCAGCCGAACGGTCCCCGCGCCACCGGGCGTTAGCGCCACCCTGACCCTGACCAGGCCGCTGGCACCCTCTATTTCGGTGGCAACCGTCAGATCAACCACCGCTTCCGGCGACACAGCGTACAGCAACACCGGGCGGTGGATGCCGCAAAAGGGGAAAAAATCGTAGCTGGTGCGGGGATATTGATCAGCCCGGACAAACGAATCCAGCCGTTCATCCCGGACGTTGCCGGACGGGACACGTTCCGGCATGAGATCGCCGTTCACCCGCGCTACCAGAAGGTTGCCCTCGTCCTTGAGGTGACGGGTGATGTCAAATTCGAAGGGCAGGTGCCCTCCCTCATGCTGGCCAAGCCTCACGCCGTTGAGCCATACGTCAGCCAGGTAGTTGACCGACCCAAAGCGCACGAACACTCTCTTCCCCGTCCAGCCCCAGGGCCGATCAAACCGGGTCTGATACCAGGCATCGCCCCAGTAATTATAGACCGTCCGTAGCTGTTCGTTCCAGCTGCCGGGCACGGTAATGAGCTGGCCGCCGGAAAAACCTTCCCCCCATCCGGCCCCCTCGCCCTGCCGGTCAGGATCGGCGCGGAAATCCCAAAAACCGGATAGGTCAAAGCTCTGCCGCAGAGCGTTAGATTGTGGATAGAGCATATCTCGCCTCTCCTTCGCTGGCCTGCTTCAGCCCCTTGGCAGGCGCGGTAAAGCGGGAGACAAGGGAAGGCAATGAAGGGTTTTCTCCTCCGCGCTTCCAGCAGAGTATGTACCAAGCTGGTAATATATAGCAAGACAGCAATCGCCGAGGCATGAAAGGGCCGGTAATGCTGGCGAAGGTTATTTCATGTGGGGTGCTTGGCCTGGACGGCGTGCCCATCACGGTGGAAGTGGACTTCTCACCGCACGCCGGAATACCCCAGTTCAATATTGTGGGCCTGCCCGGTTCCGCCATCAAAGAAAGCCGCGAGCGCGTCCGCGCGGCCATCAAAAACTCCGGCCTTAAGTTCCCCCTCAAACGATACACGGTCAACCTGGCCCCGGCGGACATCCCTAAGGACGGCCCGGCTTATGACCTCCCGATAGCCATTGGTGCGCTGGCGGCCACCGACCAGGTGCCGCAGGAAGCGCTCGAAGATGCCATGTTCATCGGCGAGTTATCCCTGGATGGTCAACTGCGACACGTGAAAGGCGTTATCTCATGCGCCTATGCGGCGCGCCGGCAGGGCCTGGCCCGGATATACGTGCCCGAAATGGATGCTGAAGAAGCGGCTCTGATCCCTGACATTGACGTGATCCCGACGCCCACGCTGGGCCATCTGGTCGAACACCTCTACGGGCTGAACTTGATTCCGGCCCACCGCCGCAGCGACCTGCCCGCAGTGGACGAGGAATCGCTGCTGCGGGGCCTGGTAGACTTCGCGGAGATCAAGGGGCAGGAACACGTCAAACGTGCGCTGGAAGTGGCGGCTGCCGGCAGCCACAACGTGTTGCTGGTGGGACCTCCTGGGGCAGGCAAAACATTGATGGCACGGGCGCTGCCCGGCATTCTCCCGGCCATGACCACGGACGAGTCCCTGGAAGTCACGCGCATCTACTCCGTAGCCGACCTGCTGCCCAGCGATTCGCCGTTGCTCCGGGCAAGACCCTATCGTTCTCCGCATCACACGATCTCGCAAGCCGGGCTGGTCGGCGGCGGGCGGATACCGCGCCCGGGAGAAGTCACTCTGGCGCACATGGGCGTCCTCTTCCTGGACGAATTTGGCGAGTTCGGGAGGTCAGCGCTGGAAGTCATGCGCCAGCCAATTGAGGACCGGAAAGTGACCATCAGCCGGGCCAACGGCACGCTCACCTTCCCGGCGAATTTTATGCTGGTGGCGGCGATGAATCCCTGCCCGTGTGGGTATTACGGCGACCCAGCCCACGAATGCACCTGTTCGCCGGCGCAGATCCGCCGTTACCAGCAGACCATTTCCGGCCCCATTCTGGACCGTTTCGATATCCATGTCGATGTGCCCCGCGTCGACTACGCCAAGCTGACCTCCAAGACCCAGGGCGAAACTTCCGCCGCCATCCGCGTGCGGATAGAAGGCGCACGGGATCGGCAACGGGCGCGTTTCGCCGGGAATCCCCACCTGCGCACCAACGCCGACATGGGCCCCGGCGACATCCGCCGATACTGTACGCTGACCCCCGAAGCAGAAAGCTTGATCAAAATCACCTTGCGGCAGATGCACCTGAGCGCCCGTGCCTATCACCGGGTGTTGAAACTGGCCCTGACCATCGCCGACCTGGCCGGAAGGGATGTGATTGACGTGCCCCATCTGGCGGAGGCCATCCAGTACCGTCCGCGCCGAGCCGCCATTTGAGACCGCCAGCGGGTCCAGCTGTGGGACATCCTGATTATGTTGATGCCCCCAGGCACCGGCCACGGGCATGAGCAGCCTGTCTGAGGAGCGGGGCAGTGGTATAATGCCGGGTGAAAGTTCCCTGGCTGACATCCACAAAGGCCATCTCCGATATGACGTTGCTTGAGCGCCCCTCGCCTGCTGGCAAACGTGTTTCGTTGTTCGTGACATGTATCGTCGACATGATCTACCCCGAAACCGGCATGTCCGTCGTCAACATCCTGGAGCACCTGGGCATTGCGGTCGACTTTCCCCTGGAGCAAACCTGCTGCGGGCAGCCTGGCTTCAACGCCGGTTATCGCCATGAGGCCAGGCAGGTCGCCCGCCAGTTCCTGAGGGCGTTCTCGGACGCTCAGGTTATTGTCACGCCCTCTGGCTCGTGCGCGGCAATGGTCCGTCACGAATATCCTCTCCTCTTCGCTGATGAGCCAGAGCAGTTCGCTCAGGCCGAGCGGGTGGCCGCCATCACCTGGGAGTTTACCGAGTACCTGGTCGACGGACTGGGAATCAGCGATTTGAAGCTCAGGCTGCCCGAACCCCGCTCGTTTGCCGTTCATGATTCCTGCCATGGGCTGCGGCTGTTGGGCCTGGGCAGGGCCGCGCGCGTACTGCTAGGTAACGTGGAAAACGCCACTCTCCACGAACTGGCTGAGTCCGACGTGTGTTGTGGCTTTGGGGGCCTGTTCAGCATCAAGATGCCGGATATCAGCGGCGCTATGCTGCAAAGGAAAATTGACCACATCCGCGCCTGTCCCGCCGATACCATCGTGGTCGGCGATGTAAGTTGCATGGCCCACATGAACGGTGGGCTGTCCCGCCAGGGATCGCCCAAACGCGTGCAGCACATCGCCAACGTGTTAGCCGCCGGTCTACCAGGGCAGAGGCACGATGGACGTTAAATCCCAGGATTTTATGGCGCTGGCCCAGAAGGCCATCGGTGACCCGGACCTGCAGGCCGCCGTGACCCATGCCACCAACACCGCCTACGCCAAGCGGCTGGTGGCCATGTTCGCCGACGGGCGCGAGCACGGCGAAGCGATGCGCCAGCAGGCCGCCGAAGCCAAACGCCGGGCGCTGCGCCGCCTGCCCGATCTGCTGGAACAGGCCGAGGCCAATATGACGGCCAATGGCATTCAGGTCATGTGGGCCAGAGACGCCGACGAAGTCAATCAGCTGGTGCTCCAGATCGCCAGGCATCACCAGGTGCGTTTGGTGGTCAAAAGCAAAAGCATGGCCAGCGAGGAAGTCGGCGTCAATCGTGTCCTGGAAGCATGCGGAATCGAAGTGGTCGAGACCGACCTGGGCGAGTTTATCGTCCAGTTAGGCGGTGAAAGCCCCAGCCATATCGTCACGCCCGTCATCCATAAAACCAAAGCTGCCATCCGCGATCTGTTCGTGCGCCAGTTGGGTATGCCGCCTACTGACGATGCCGCCGAGATGACGCGCTTCGCCCGCCAGCATTTGCGCCGCATCTTTCTGGCGGCGGATATGGGGATATCCGGCGGCAACTTTGTCATCGCCGAGACGGGCACGCTCTGTCTGGTCACCAATGAGGGCAATGGCCGCCTGGTGACCACCCTGCCCCGGGTCCACGTCGCGCTGGTGGGCATTGAAAAAATCGTGGAGACCGTCGACGACTACGCCACGCTGACCCAGGTGCTGCCGCGCAGCGCCACCGGGCAGACCATGGCCGTCTACACCCATCTGATCCACGGCCCCAGACGCGATGATGAGATCGGGGGACCCGAACACGTCTACGTCATCTGGGTGGACAATGGCCGGAGCCGCATGTACGCCTCCGCCTATCATGAGGCGCTGAACTGCATCCGCTGCGGGGCATGCCTGAACGCCTGCCCGGTCTACCAGACAACCGGCGGGCACGCTTACGGTTGGGTCTATCCGGGACCGATCGGCGCGGTTATCACGCCGCTGTACGTCGGCCTGGAAAGAGCCACTCCCCTGCCTCATGCCAGCAGCTTATGCGGCAGGTGCAAGGAGGTCTGTCCGGTCATCATCGATCTGCCCCACCTGCTGCTCGCCCTGCGTCAGGACCTGGTCAGGCAGGGCAAAAGTCCGAAGACCTGGGACCTGGGCCTGCGTATCTGGGCGATGGTCGCTCGCTCGCCACGCCTGCTCGCGCTGGCCGGGGCGGCGGCTCGGCTCGGCGGCGGGTGGGTCGCCAGCCCCCACCTGCCTGGCCCGCTCCACGGATGGACCCGATACCGCGATTTTCCGCCGTTCGCCCCCCAATCCTTCCATCAGCTCTGGCAGGAACGACAGAAAGCCGAACCGCATGACCAGTCGTGAGGAAATCCTGCGCCAGCTCCGCGCCGCCCCACAACCTTACCCGGATCACCCGCCGGTCAGACCGCGCCGACATATGGTCCCCCTGGGCGACCGATCGCGGGCGGCTTTGCAGAGGCGCTTTGTGCAGGAGGCAGAGAGCCTTGGCTGCGCCGTATCGATCAGTGACGACCCACCGGCAGCCATCCAGCACATCCTGGATCGGTTGGGTGATGATCGTCTCGTGCTGAGCTGGGATTTCACCCATATTCCGCTGCCGGGCCTGTCAGCGGCGCTGGCCTCGGCGGGGATCACCACCGCCGACCCTGATGACAGCCACGTGCGAGTCGGCCTGACGGGGGTCGACGCCGCGCTGGCGGCCACCGGCAGCCTCGTGCTGACCACCGGCCCCGGCAGACCCCGGCAGGCGTCAATGTTGCCGCCGGTGCACATCGCCGTCGTCATCGCCAGCCAGATCGTGCCAGACCTGGAAACATGGTTGTCCCGCCAGCGTGAAGAAGGGCTGGATCGCTTCCGCCGCGCCAGCAACATCATGGTCATCAGCGGCCCCAGCCGAACGGCGGACATCGGCATGGAACTGGTCATGGGCGCGCACGGACCCGCTGCGCTGCACATCATTCTGCGGACCGATGCATGACACAACCGGCCTGGGAGGTAGCGGTCTCCCGATTCAACCGATCGCCATAGACCTGACCGGCATCTAATTCAACGAAATCTCATGCTCAAGCGGCGCAGCCGTGTGTAAGTGGGCCATCGTCTCGGCACGGGCTTTGATCCCTTCCAACTGCCGATAGATCAGCAAAAATTCCAGCGGCTCAGCCGCCAGATTATAGAATTCCCCGGCAACGCCGTGAGACCTCGCCCGCTGGCGAATCAGCAGGCGCGTACTGCCGTCCGATTGGCGCTCCAGAAGGTACAACCGGCTGACATCGGTGAACGTCCCAAAGGCGTTGGGCCGGTCATAGGCGGCGATAATCAGCAGGCGGTTCGGCTCAACGGCCACCACCTGGTAGCCATGATCCAGCTTCATCCCGACCTGCAATTCAGGCAGGTCCTGGTGAAGGTAAGTCGCGCTGGGGATGCCGTTGTTCTCCAGCATGTCAATGCTGTACCAGCCCGTCCGTTCGCGGCCCATCTGGGCCAGCCACGGCCAGACGGCCTCCGGTGGCGCATCGATGGTGATCGCACGAGTCGACTGCGCATTCGGCCTGGGAATAAGGTCATCACCCGGCAGGCGACGCTGGGACTCGCCCAGGCGCGTGCCCCATTTCGACATCTGGGGACGAATGAAGAAAAAATACCACGCGCCCACCAGCATGCCCCACAGCGCTGCCAGAGAATAGCCTGAAGAAGAACGCTTACGGCTCATGGCCGAGCTCCTTTTCTGAAGGTTAAACCGGCGGCCAGGGATAGTTCGGCCCTGCCCCAGGCCGTGGGAAACGACGCGTTTCCAGCAAGTAATCCACCCGTCTGCGGAAGGCCGTCAGTTCACGGCCTGAGATCAGTTCACGCAAAACCCTGCCAGGCCCATCGGCGTCATCCAATGCGCCGCACAATGTCGCCAGATCGCGGAGCATCTCCCCTGGTAGTGGGTCTCCGGCGAAGTCCCAGATCACTGTGCGCAACTTAGGCGCGTAATGGAAAGACACCCCGTGGTCAATGCCCCACAGGTGACCCTGAGAATCCATCAGGCAATGCCCCCCTTTGCGGTCGGCATTGTTGATGATGTAGTCAAACGCGGCAAACCGCTGCAATTGCCCCCGGCACTCCGCCGGGAAGGGCGTGAAATAGTTCATCTCAGGGTCGTGGTCGATGTAAAACTGCACCGAACCCAACCCATAAGGGCCACCCCGCAGCACGGTGGGCGGGACGAGCTGCCAGCCCAGCATTTCTGAAACCACGTATGCCGCCACTTCACGCAGGCATAAGGTTCCCTCCGGAAAATCCCACAACGGGCGTTCGCCGCGCTGCGGTTTATACACCGCCAACAAGGTTCGCTCGTCATCCGATATGGGGACCAGATACGCGTAGTTTGATCCCCAGGGCAACAAACCGTGCTCCTCCTGGATGGTACCCCGGGAGAGAGTCTGGAGCACCTGGGCAGCCGTGAGGGGTTCAGAGTCGGCGCTGGGGTGATCGGATGAAACACTCATAGAGACAGACGGGCTATGGGTTATCAAATCCAGTAGTAGTGAATTCGGCCATTATGTTGGGGGTCGGGACGGCCCTTGGCCACCACCTTCTCGGCATACATCGCCAGGGCGCGCATCAGCGACCGCGACCCCCAGAAGCGAGCCGTGCTCGGCTGCACAGACTCGGCGGACTCCTCTTCAGCGGCCACCAGTTCCTGCGTGACCAGGACGATCATGTCGCTGGCATCGTCGTACCCCAGCCCGATCTGCGCCACCCGGAACTCCGAGATGATCGGCTCACGCAACTCCATATCCCACTCACTCAACTCGATAGGCGCTTCACTCTCTGGCGAGGGATGCCGTTCGTCGAGTTCACCCAGCAGTTCATTGATGGCCTCGGCCAGCGCCCTGACCTGGACTTTCTCCAGCGTGAGGGTGATCAATTGATCGCCCTTTGCGCCTTGCAGATGGAATACCCGCTTGCCCCGCGGTCCAACCGTCCCCACCGTGAGAAAATCCACCGGCTTGAGCTCCAGATCGGTATTTGGCATCTACCCTCGTCCTTTCAAACCATCAGTGATGCACAAACCATTATATGACGTTCGGACCTCGGTTCCCCTAAAACCCTGGCGAATCAAGCCTCCTTCTGCTGCCCGTTCTGCTGGTGTTCTGGCCTGGGCGGACAGTGGCTGACATCGTTGATCTGCACGACAAACGGGTGTCCGTACCCCAATTGTACTACCGATAGGGAAGCGGGAGACACCACAATCCGCTGGAAAAGGTCCAGGTGCATCCCCAGGTAGTGGGCCAGGACCATTTTGATCACGTCACTATGCGAAACGACCGCGATCATATCACGCGGGTGTTGCTGTACCAACCCTTCGATGCTATCCACCGCCCGCGCCTGTGCGCCGCGCATCGTCTCGCCCTCTGGGAAGTAGGCGCGGGTCGGCGTGTACTGGACGACGTGCCACATCTTCCGTCTGGCCAGCTTTTCGATCGTCTCGCCCTGCCATTTTCCGTACCCAACCTCGCTCACCCCGTCCAACACCTGAACGGTCAAGGAGGCATGGTGCGCCGCAATCGCCTCGGCGGTCTCCCTGGTCCGTTCGAGCGGGCTGGTGTAGATGGCTTTCAGCGGCTTATCCGCCAGACGCTTGCCCAACGCTTCGGCCTGCGCCTGGCCGTAGTCGTTCAGATGAACGCCCGGCGTCCTCCCGGCCAACTTCCCCGTCTTCACCCAATCATTCTCAGCGTGACGGATCAACAAGACTGTGGTCATACCAACGTCCCTTCGGCAGAAATATCCGCTGATGATAGCACAAAAAAGGGTGGAAAAGGTCAGAATACCAGGACAATCGAGTCGGCAAACGGGGAACCTGGCCGGTAACCGCGCGCTAATCGGCAGCCTGATCAAGCCACAACTGACGGTAAGCAGCCCACTCCGGCGCTTCCGTGGACCAGTAGGCATAAAGGCCAATGCCCTGCACCAGCGCTGCCGCCTCGCCGCTTTGCGCCAACCCTCGCTTGATGCCAGCGATGGCTGCCGGGACGCTTTCCACCGCCGGATCGTGTCCGGGTGGCTCGGCATCATACGTGGGAATGCCAAATATCAGGTGTGTGTCCACCTCAAGCGGCGCAATGGCTGACGTAAACTGGGTGACCTGGAAAGCCATCCACGTCTCGTAGTCCTGCGGCAAGCTCAGGCCGCTGTTATAGGCCATCACGACGATCTCGTCCGCCAGAAAGGCGATCTGTTGTTTGTATTCCAGGCTCCACATGGCATCAGGCGTGGTGTAGGGACCGACAGGAACGCCGGGGGTCCCCGTATTCCAATCCGGCGGCACCGCTACCGACAGTGGCACGTCCGGCCCGATCACCCCCCGCACCTCGCGCAGCAGGGCGACAAAGTCATTATCACCATCCCAAACCGGCTCCGCATTCAGGTGCACGCCATCGAAACCAAAATTCGTGATGGTCCGGGCGCTGAACGCCGCCACGTCGGCCCGAAGCTCCGCGTCATCCAGCCGGTACTCAGGCAGCTCCGCCGGCAGGCCGATCCAGGCGTAGAGACGAGCCTCCGGATAAGCGCGTTTGAACTGCCCGACAAAAGCGCCGATGCTATCAAAAGTGGTTTCGCTCCATGTGCCATCCTCCTGAAGCCAGCTCGTCCAGAGGTAGACAGTGCCGATCTGATAACGACGTAATCCCTCTGCCAGATTCCGGACGACCTCGTCTCCATGTACGGTTTCCCCCCAGTCAATGCCCAGCCAGATCGCGTTGCGGCCAGCCGGCTTCCCCGCTCGCCACAACCAGACGAGGGCCAGCGCCAACAACGCCGTCAGCGCGGCGCTGCCAACCGTCACCAGCAGCCCCAGCAGAAGGCAACGACCCGGCTGGCGGACGCGCTCGCCGGGACGCCCGCGCTGGTCCGGCGGCGGCAGGTCACGGCGGTAACGACCGGTTACATGGTGTGCCGGAGGGGGTGAGTGGCGAGACCGCTTGGGCATCAGGCTTACAATCCCCGCAAGCGCTCCAATAGCGGCGGGCCCAGAATCAGCAGGCCGACCAGCGCCGAGGCGACCGCGCCCAGCAGCACCGCCGCCGCGGCAACATCCTTGCCGACTTTGGCCATCGGGTGCACGTCCGGGCTGGCCAGGTTCACAGCGGCCTCGATGGCGGCGTTGATAAATTCGGCCATCCACACCATGGCCACCGTCAGAACGATCACGGCCCATTCGCCCGGCGCGATTTGCAGCCACAATCCAACGGCCACAACGAGCAGCGTGGCCGCCGCCTGAATGCGGGTGTTCTTCTGGTAGCGCAACATGTACAGCCAGCCCGCCAGCGCATAACGAAAGCTGGCCCACCGGCTGGTGCTGACGATCGGGCTGTAGTCATCGGGGTCAATGTGGAGGTCCTCGGACACTGCCTGCTTGAGTGAAGTTGAACCCGACTGGCTACCAGACGCCGCAGACGTTTTTTCCTTTTGCCTGTCCATCAGCCCTCGTCCCCTGCATAGGAATCAGGCAGCGGTGGGATGACCCCGGTCGGCACGTTGAGCGCCCGGAGGATGTCCTCCTGAGCGGCCCACATGGCCCTCTGATTCTCCGCCGTATCATGGTCGAGGCCCAAAAGGTGCAGGGTGCCGTGCACCGCCAGCAGCACCAGCACATGCGCCGGATCGTGGCCGTCTTCGGCAGCACAGGTCGCGGCGTAGGGATAGGCCACGATGATGTCACCCAGATACCGCTCATCTTCAGCGCCAGGAATATCGTCCTCCCCGACAGGAAAGGCCAGCACATCAGTCGGGGCGTCAATACCCAGGAACCGGTGGTTGAGCCTGCGCATCGCCTCATCGTCGGTGACCAGCAGAGTCACCCCGGTGTCCGGCGGCACCCGGCCCCG
Source organism: Anaerolineae bacterium (assembly GCA_034435395.1). Lineage (GTDB taxonomy): Bacteria > Chloroflexota > Anaerolineae > Aggregatilineales > Ch27 > DAOTXK01. The sequence goes on from DAOTXK010000218.1 coordinate 10,972, forward strand.
TTCCATGGTAAGCGCAATGGCCTGCCGGAGGAGGCAGGTTGGCACATGCCCGGCGAAGTCGTCGTCCACCCGAACACAGATGCCGTATGGTTCTGTCATCGTGTTGAAGTCCCGGTACCCGCGCCGCCGTCCTCCGTGGCTGTGGGCCTGCCCGTTGGTGACTCTCCAGACCCCGCCTTGCGGTTCTCCATTATCGGAATCGCCTCTTCCCCAGGCGATGTCGGCGCAACCGACGCGGCCTTGCGGTCATTGGACGGCGCAACCGCTTTAGCAGGAGGGGTTGGCTTCGAGGCGGGCGGCGCAGGAGCCTGTGCCGCGTTCGGAGCCGCGACTGCCTCTTTAGGATAGGCGATGCGGGGATGGAATACCCCCTGCAATGTTTCGACGAACACGCGCTGCATGACGCTCAGATCGTGCAGGGTGAGGCCGCTGTTATCCAGCTGACCTTCATTCATGCGTGTCTCGAATACCTGCTTGACCACATCGGCGATTTCTTGTTTGTTCTGCGGGCGGCGTGCCCGAACCGTGCTCTCACAACTGTCCGCCAGCATCAAAACCGATGTCTCTCGCGAACGAGGAACAGGCCCAGGATAGGTGAAGAGCGTGACGTCAACTGCGCTCTCGTCGCCGCCCGCCTGTTCCACCGCCTGTCGGTAGAAGTACAGCGGGCGGGTGGTTCCATGATGTTCGAGAACAAAATCCCGGATTCGCGGCGGCAGCCGGTACTGGCGAACCAGCCGTTCTCCTTCCACCACATGATCGATGATGATCCGGGCGCTTTTGTAGGGGTCGTTCAACGCATCATGGGGGTTCACCCCGTCGGCCTGATTCTCGACGAAAAAATGAGGGGCGGTCATCTTACCCACATCATGGTACAGCGCGCCAGCGCGGGTCAGGGTCGCGTTCGCCCCGATGCGCTCCGCCGCCAGTTCGGCCAGATTAGCCACCTGCAAGCTGTGCTGGTAGGTGCCTGGCGCTTCGCGGAGCAGCTGCCGCAACAAGGGCTGGCTGGATTGCGTCAATTCGATCAGCTTCAGGTTGGTCGGCACATTGAAGACACTGCCGATCAGGTACAGGGCAATCAAAGCCACCGCGGCAGCCAGGATGCCGTTGAGCAATCCCGCGCCGATGAGCGTCAACGCTCCCAAAGGATCGGCAGGGGAGCCAGCCAGGTAAAAGACCAGAACTACCCCCACGTTCATCAGGCTGATGATCATCCCGGACACAAAATAGCTGTTGACCCGTTCCGTGTGGCGCAGGGTCAGAATGCCCACCATGCCTCCCATTGCCGACATGACCGCCAGCGGCAAGGTCCCGCCAGCCATGATGCCCAACAGCACGGCCAGGATGGTCATCCCCACAATGGCGATCGGCGGGCCGACCAGAGAGGCCATCAGCAACCCCAATGCCGCCGAGGGGAAAACGTATGGCTGGACCACTCGCTGGGGCCCCATCACCCGCGCTCCGGCCAGCATGACCAGGAAAGCGCCCCCCAGCAGAATCATGAGCGGCGTGTCTTGGGAAATGCCGCGATGGAAACGATTGAGAAACAGGGCGAAAATGGCAGTGGCCAGCAACATGGCCAGAAACGCGCTGAGCAACTGTTGCAGACGGCGATCGGACGGTTGCAGCAGCCCCAACTGAGTCAGCGCTTCCATGTCTGCCGCGGTGACGATGTCTCCGCCGCCGACGAGGCGTTCGCCCTGCCGAATTTCCACCTTAATTGGCTCCACGGCCTCGGCAGCGGTTTCCCTGGCCTGACGGGTCAGCTCCTCATTAAAAAAAGTGTTGATCCGAATCAGGTCGTCCACGATGGCCGTGATCAGATCGGCCTCATCGACTCGAAACTGCACACTCACCATATTGGGCAGATTCTGGCGGACGACACGCAGGGTGTCATCGCGGATTTCATCGCGCATCACGCGTTCCAGAACGCTGATAATCTGTTCTTCAATCTCCCCCCACCGCTCATCTGGCGCATTCAGGATGGCCTCAATGACATCCTCATCGAGCGATAGGGCGTTGATCGCCTGGATATCGGCCCGGAGTTCCTCCGGTAAGGCGAATTCGTCCGCCCGCACGTTGGCGATATAGTCCAGTATCTGCCGGGCCTGTTCGATCTGCTGGCGGGCAATGCCGGGATTGGGCGGATCGTAGATGTCCGGCACGCGCTCCCTCGCCGCCTGCCGCGCCTGCTCCGTCAACACGACGCTTTCATAAGTGATCCCAAACGGTGCCCGGATATCCTCCGGGGCGACCTGCCCGACCGCCAGCCGTAGCGTCTGGCCCCCAGTCGGCAGGGCCTCGAAGCCGATCAGGACCGTGCCACTCAAGATGAACAACAGCACCAGCAACGCCTGACCGACCCGATACAGGGTCGCCAGCCGGCGGTCCTGATCCAGTTCCTCGCTGGCGTGCTTCAGACGGCTCAACACAGTGTCCATGGGCCGGGAACGTTACTCACCGCTCAACAGATCGCGGACGATTTGATTGACGAGCTGACCATCGGCCTGTCCTTTGACCTTGGGCATCAGTTCTTTCATGACCTGCCCCATGTCTTTAGGGGAGGAGGCGCCAGTCCTGGCGATGATCTCCCGCGCCATCTCGCGGATCGCTTCCGGCGAAAGCTGCTGAGGCAGGTAGGATTCCAGAATCGCCAGCTCGGCTTGCTCAGCCTCGGCAATTTCATCACGCCCGGCCTGCTCAGCCTCGACAATGGACTCGCGTCGTTTTTTAGCCTCTCGCATCAAGATCGCGGTGGCATCCTGAGCATTTAACGCCACCCGTCGATCAATTTCCTCCTGCTTGATCGCGTTTAAGGCCATACGGATGACGGACAGCCGCTGGCGGTCCCTGGCGCGCATGGCTTCCTTCAAATCCGCCTGGAGCTTCTCACGAGGGTCATCCATCGTGTTTTTCCCTTCTTTAATTACCCATGCCATTATAACCGATCATCTCCGGCGAGGGTCAGCCGGGCGGCCAGGCCATCCGGCGACCGCCCAGCAGGTGCAAATGCATATGGAAGACCGACTGGCCGCCTTCCGCCCCCTGATTCATAACCAGACGATATCCCGCCCCGCTGATTCCCTCATTGGCGGCCACTTCCTTTGCTGCCAGAAACAGATCGGCCATTATCGGGGCGGTTGATTCGTCCAGCGACGACGGCCCAACGATGTGCTGCTTGGGAATGATCAGGATATGGGTGGGAGCAATCGGGCGGATATCCCGGATGGCCAGCACGGTGTCGCTTTCGAAAACCACCCTGGCTGGTTGTGCGCCCGCCACTATCCGGCAAAAAACACAGTCTCCGGCCATACTGTCAGACTCCGCATACGGGTTGGCTATCAGGAAACATCCGGCGGCGCTTCCTCACAACGGTAAGGAATCGGCGGATCGTCGTGAGGGCCACAAACCAGCAGGTTGTCAAAGGCTACGGCGATGCCACTTTTATCAAAACTGCGCGCGCCTAACCCGATCCGTCCCTGATCAAACGCGTCATCGACCAGTTCCATCACCACCGCCTCGGCGGACCAACTACCGGCCTCATCCTGGCACTGCCCCGGCACCGCTGGATTCCATATCGTCAGGCACAGGGGCATCTGAACATCGTTGACGTAGAACCGGAAAGTATGGCCCTGCCCGATGACCCGGATGGCATTGGTGGCCTGTCCCTGACGAATCGCCGGGGAAGGGGCCCAATCACTCAGCACCCGGTCCGCCCCCCGCCACCGCCGCGCCACCTGATAGTACCCGTCCCCACTGATCATAAAAAGATAGTAGTTCTGGTTATCCTGGTGCCGAAAAAGCACGCCAAAGCCGGGGGCGTCAATATCCTCCGGACCGGCGACCTGGGTGGCCTCCACCATCAGGTCAAAGTCGCCGAACAACTGGTCCATCACCGTAAAAGCGCCCGCCTGAACATCGTCCACGGCGATCTGTAAGACCGGATTCTGGCCGCTCCCGATGACCTGAGCGGACAGCTCGCCTTCGTATAACTGCCAGTCTTCATTAAAAGCGTCAAAGGTCGTCACATACAGCAGTTGGCCGGGATTCGGCAGGGGCACGGCTGCCGCGCAGCCAGCCAGCCCCAATACCAGCATGACGCCAATAATCAAACCGCGTATCCGCACGGGCAAACTCCCTACGAGCCAACCAAACGCGCGGGGAATTGTAGCACGCAGGCGCGGATCGCTCCACCATGGGCCTGAGGCGATGAAAGGCATCAGCCGGGACATATCAAGCCGGTCGAGGCGGGTGATGGCTTCTCCCCTGGCGCACGGATCAGGAGGGCCTGGAGAGGGACGACCGTGAGAACAGTCGCTTTAGCGTCAAGGATTATACCCCAGACGCTCCAAGGCACGACGCGCCAGCACGTCAAAACCCTCAGGACGCGGGTGATCCAACAAACGCGCCCAGGTCTCAAGGGCCATTGCCGGCTGGCCCTGGTTCTGATACATCAGGCCCCGGTAGTACAGCGCCCGTGGATTATCCGATTGCAGCAGCAACGCGGTCGTGATCGCCTCCTCTGAGGCGGCCAGCGCCCCCCGGTTGAACAAAGCCCAGGCGTATGCCGTCTGAAGGTCAGCATCTCCCGGCTGCCGGGCGACTGCCTCTTGCAGCACCGTCAGGCCATTACCTTCCAGGTTATAGGATTCTTCGGCGTAAAACATCGCCAGCATGGTCAGGAATTGCTGGTCCGCCGGCGCTAGCGCCACCGCTGCCTGGAGCCAGCGCTCCGCTGCGGGCAGGTCGCCGTTCAACCGACAGGCATTCCCAAGCTCAGCGGCCAGAGCGGGGTTATCCGGCGCTCGCCGCTGGGCCTCGGCCAGCATCAACTGTGACCGGGCATAATCCCCGACGGCCCGCCACATCAGACCGTACAGGTAGAGCACCAGTGGCTCCTCCGGAGCCAGCGCCAGCGCCTGGTCAAAGGCCAGTGAGGCATCTTTGTCCTGCTTGGCACGGGCCAGGCCCAGATAAGCCCAGCCGTCTGCATATCCAGGATCAAGGGTGACAGCCGCATCGAAAGCATATTCGGCCTGGGACCAATATTCCAGCGCCATCAATGCCGTGCCGATCCGGGCATATTGATAGGCAGGCGCAGCCAGCTCTGCCTCACTGATGGCCGCCTGAAGCCGGCGCGCATCTTCCTCCAGAACGGGGTCTCCCCAGGCAAAGGACAGATGATCATGGGCCTGACGCATGTCATGAGCGGCCAGCAGCACGCCCAGCTCGAAGTGGGCGGCGGGGTCTTCCGGCAGCGCGTGTAAAATGCCGGTCAGCGCCTGGCGGGCGGCGTTCCAGTCGGCACGGGCCTGGTACATGGTCGCCAGTTGACGCCAGATGGCGGGGGCGTTGGTTTCCTCAGCCGCCACCCAGAGATGCGCCAGAGCCGCGTCGCCGTCCCCGATCGACAGATACGCCTCAGCCATGGCGCGGTGCTGGTCGGCGCCAAGCGCTGCCGGCTGAGTGCCGGCGATCCCGGCAAATAAAATTTCGGTGGGCAGTCCCGGCGCACGCGGCTCAGCACCCGGCGCGGTCTCAACCGCGAAATACTGCCGCCATACGAGAGGAGTGAGCAACAAAATCAGGACCCCCAAAGCTGCCAACGACAGTCCGGCTGTCCTGATCGACTGACGGCATGAGGCATCTCGCATAGGTGTTAGCGGGGCAAGTCGACACCTTCACCCGGTTGGGCTGAAGTATCCTCAGTGTTATCGGCTGCCACCCCGGTGCGGCCGGTCCATTCACCTTCCAGCATCCGCTGAATGAACTCTGGCAGGGGCCCCTGTTCGACGACAGGCCGCTGTTCGGTAGCATTCTCCTTCCGGTATCGGCTGGCCAACGCCTGACCCACCACCTGCTCCACTTCATTGGGCGTGAATGGTTTGAGCAGATAACTGTGAACGCCCTGCAACTTGCCCATCAACCGGTTGGCCGGGTCTCCGTGAGCGGTGATCACAATCACGAGCGGGCGGTCCTCTTCGTCGCGGTCCTTGATGGCGTCCATCAGCTTCCACCCGGTCTTATCGGGCAGGCCAATATCCAGCAGAATCACATCCGGATGTTCCGCTTCATAGACACTCAATGCCCGCTCGACGTGTGTTTCATGGAAGGCGAAGATGTTGATCCGCTCCAGGGTGGCGGCGATGACCTCAGCCAGTTCAGTCGCATCCTCCACGATAAGCACTTTGTACGGAACTTCCTGTTGACTGGCCGGAGCGACTTCGGGCCTCACCGCCGCTTCCAACACGTCTTCCTTCGGCTCGATGGGTGCCGACTCGGCAGCAATCGCTTCTTCGTTGGTCTGCCTGGCCACACGAGCAAGCGGCACCTGAGACACCCTCAGTTTCGAACTCATTACATCCTCCGGAAGTTCGCCGGATTAAGCGTCCCATTCGACCGGAATAGAACCATCCGATTCGCCGGAAAACATGAATAGCCTGTGAATAAGACCGTCAATTCACCAGCCACTTTAATTGATTATAGCATAGACCCCGACGCCAGCAGCAACCGACATCCCACCAACCACCACCAAAGCCCCTTCCCTGCGGTGACATTCCCGGCGTCCCCGATTTCCATAATTGACAATTGAACCAGAGGCGCTAAAATACCTGTCGTGCCATGCCGAGGTAGCTCAGTTGGTAGAGCACTTGACTGAAAATCAAGGGGTCACCAGTTCAAGTCTGGTCCTCGGCACTGGCAAACAGGCGGACTTGTAAACGAAAGTTCGCAAGCCCGTTTGGGCGCAAGTCTCTGACCACCAGCGAAAACTGATGGCCAGCGGCGGCCGCACGCGCCTCCCTCTGCTCGTGAACAGAAAGCGCGTGCGGCTTCCGCAGGCTCTCCGCTTGCCAACGGGGAGCCTGCCCCTTCAAGACTACCTTCTTTCCAGGGTGGCTGCAAGACGATACTCTGCACACCGTCGCCCCATGTGGTGAAGAAGAAGGCGAGGACAGGTCAGGAGTTTTTTCGGTGGGGGGACACCAAAACCCTGGGGGGAAGAGGATGCCTCGCCTTCTTCAAACGGGGAAGCCGGACTCGAACCGGTATCTTGCAGTCTCGCTGCACGTTTTGCCATTAAACTACCCCCGTAAAAACCAATCTTACTGACAGCCCCTTGTGGATACGCTGTTGACCCGCCTGTGGAATTTCGCTACCTCTGCCCGGCCCTTTAAGCTCCATTGGCCCTCCCACCGCCCTCACTCAACTGCTCCACCATCGCACGGGTGTAACCTTCGTTCGGGCTGTATGCCGGAGGCCGCCGTCCCTGGCTAACGAGGGCTTTCCCCTCACGCCAGGTTTCCAGCCTACTCCCTGACGGTTTCGGCTTTGTTGCACCGGTTCGGCTCCTCTGCTTACGCTTCGACCGGGGGACATGTCCGCGTGGTTTCGTACCCCACGCCGCAGGAGCATTCCCTGCGACCCCGAGCCGGCGGGTTATGTGCCACAACGCGGAACGGCTGAGGCCTGACGATTCCCTTACGCGAGTTCCTTGACCGCCAGAGAGAAGCCCTCTATACTGGGGGTGACTGAAAAG
>DAOTXK010000219.1:0-18355 GCA_034435395.1 Anaerolineae bacterium
CGCCTGACCACCGCGCCTCCGGAGCAGTCATGATCGATCAGGTCCCTGACCTCCTGGCCGGCAACCCTCGCGCCCTGGCCCGACTCCTCACCCACATCGAAAACGGCAGTGAAGCGGCAGCGGCAACCCTGGCGGCGCTCTACCCGCATACCGGGAAGGCCCATCTGGTGGGCATCACGGGCCCGCCCGGCACCGGCAAAAGCTCCCTGGTCAACCGCCTGGCCGGGGCTTACCGCGCGTCCGGGCGGACGGTGGGCATCGTCGCCGTCGACCCGACCAGCCCTTTTTCCGGCGGCGCGGTGCTCGGCGACCGCATCCGTATGCGCGACCTGGCCGGCGACCCCGGCGTGTTCATCCGCAGCATGGCGACACGCGGCAGCCTGGGCGGCCTGGCGCGCGCCACGGGCGATGTCGTCCGGGCCCTGGATGCCGCCGGCTTTGACGTGGTCCTGATCGAAACCGTCGGCGCCGGCCAGAGCGAGGTGGACATCGCCCGCGAGGCGCACACCACCGTGGTGGTCGAAGCGCCGGGCCTGGGCGACGATGTGCAGACCATCAAGGCGGGCATCCTGGAGATCGCCGACATCCTGGTGGTGAATAAGGCCGACCGCCCGGATGCCAGGCAGGCCGTTCGGGCCTTGCAGGCTATGCTGGACCTCGGCTCGAACCGCCCTCGCGAGGTCCTTCACCACAGCCGCCTGTTGCCAGATGAACCCACTCCCCTCCCCGACGCCCCGCTGACCCCCGGCTGGCAGGTTCCCATCATCTCGACGATTGCCACCGACGGGACGGGCATCCCCGACCTGTTGGAAGCTCTGGACGCGCACCGCGCGTATCTGAACCACAGCGGGTGCTTACGGCAGTGGGAACGCCACCACCTGACAGCGGAACTCCTCGACCGCCTGCAAACCGCGTTGCTGCACGAGCTGCTCCAGCGCCTCGACCCCGACGCGCTGCGCACGGTCGTCGACCAGCTTGCCGCCCGCCAGATCGATCCTGCCACAGCAGTCAGGCAACTTCTCGCCTATAATACAAAATAGCCGTGTGTGTGCTCACCAACGGAAATGCCAGGAGCGACAAAGCCCATGTCCAGCACTGCTCAAAAGGTTCCGGGAACCAAGTTCTACCGTCAGCACGAGCCCAAGCCCGAACGTAACCTGTATGGCGAGATCAAGGTTTTCTGTGGTTCGGCCAGCCGGGACCTCGGCCATGAAATCGTCCAGTACCTTGGCCTGGAGCCAGGCGATTACGACCGAATCAAGTTCTCCAATGAAAACATCTTCGTGCAACTGAAAGAAAGCGTGCGCGGGCAGGATGTTTATCTGGTCCAGACCATGGCCTCGCCGGTCAGCGACAACATCATGGAACTGCTGATCATGCTGGATACGTTCAAACGCGACTCCGCTGGCCGGACCACCGCCGTGATCCCCTACCTGAGTTACGCCCGTTCCGACAAAAAAGATCAGCCACGGGTGCCCATCACCGCCCGCCTGATCGCCGACATGATCCAGATCGCCGGGGCCAACCGCTACATCACCATCGACCTGCATTCAGGGCAGATACAGGGCTTCTTCAACATCCCCGGCGACGTGCTGACCGCCTTTTATCTGATCAGCGATTACCTGGCCAGCAAAAACATCCCGAATGCCATCGTGGTCTCGACGGACCTGGGGTACGCGACCCGCGCTCGTAATTACGCCGACCGCCTGGGATGCCCGCTGGCTTTTGTGGAAAAACGCCGGGCCAGCAACCAGGAAATGCCGGAGGTGCTGGCGCTCATCGGCGACGTGGCAGGCAAAAACGTCATCCTGGTGGACGATGAGGTCAACACGGGCCGCAGCGTGGCCAACGCCGTGCGCACCGTCCGGGCGCTGGGCGCGCAGGACATCTACCTGGCCTTTACCCATCCCATCCTCAGCGCCGGCGGCGTCCAGCAACTGGCCGAGCTTAACCTCAAGGAGATCGTCACCACCAACACGGTCCCCCTGCCACCGGAGAAAGTCCTGCCCAACATGACCGTGCTTTCCGTTGCCCCCCTGCTGGCAGAGGTCATCATCCGGGCACACGAAGGGCGCAGCGTCGGCGTATTGTTTGACGAATAACCGCCCCCACGCTGACAGGATCGGGTACAAAAACCGGGTTCCCGTGCCCGTTCCTGGTTGATTCCAGACAATTGCGCCGGGAGGCGGGGCGCTGAGCAACCGGCCACTTTTCGTATGGGTAGTATCGACCATCATGCAGAGCGGTTCCGGTCAACGCACCTGACGACTGACAGGCGTCTTCAGTGGAACAATGTCATGACCAAGCAACCGCGGGGAAAGCTCGTCCGCCAGACCGGCCATCCCCCACCAACAGGACGCCCACCACGCCCCCCCAGCCGACGGCCCATCCCCGCCCGTCAGCGTCGGCCCGCCCGTCCCGCTGCTGGGGGAACAATCCTGGTCGCCGTCGGCCTGGCTGCTTTTATCCTGATAGGTGGTCTTCTCGGCGCGCTGGCTATCAGGGGCCTCGCCACACCGAACCAGGCGCTCGTGCCCACGGTTGCTCAGCTGCCCTCGGTCACACGTGAGCCAAAGCCCATCGGGCCGCCCATCGGGCCGCCCACAGGGCCGCCCAATGCCATGCCGATCCTCACGACCCGCGCCGCGCCGGTCGAACGGGCCACCCTGCCGCCCACCTGGACATCCAGCCCCCCGCCCACCGCCAGCCCGACGCCCACCCTCACCCCCACGGTCGTGGGAATCCCCGGCGACGACGGCCCGACACCACACAACACCCTCTCGCCCGCCCAGCTGGCCGATACCTACTGGGATGGCGATGGGGAACTGAGTATGTGGGACTTGCAGTTTCCGGATGGCACATTTGGGCGCTTCACCATTTTCCCCATCAACTTCTGGGTGGGCACCTACGGCGGCATAACGCTCAGCGAAGCTCACGAGCAGGCCATCCAGAATGCCCTCCAGGAGATCAACCAGGTTGTGCCGATTCAGCGGGTGGATAACCGTATCTTCGCCCACATGACCCTGTGGCTGATGACGGACGCGGAATTCGACCGGAACGCCCCCTGTTCAGACGTGGACCTGCTGATCGGCTGTGCCTCGCCGACCTATACCAGCGCCGGGATCATGCTGGTCACCATCTGGCTGCGGGTGGCCGACCAGAACTTCGCCTCCACCCTGCTGCATGAACTGACCCACGGTCTGGGCATCGCCGTGCACAGCCCACATCCGGAAGACATCATGTATGCCTACGAAACCGGCCAGCCGCCCCACTACACCCGGCGCGATCTCAACACCCTGCGCGCCCTGTACAGCGCCCCACCCTACGATCCGCGCCGTCAATGAACGGCCCGCGCCACCCGTCAGCGGCCATCATCAGGACCCGCATCCACTCCATATTAATGGTATCAACCGCCCTCGGCCTGATATTGTCGACCGACAGGATTCGACACCGAAATATCATGGGGCTTCGGGCGGGCGGATGCGCACGCGATCGGTCTCAGCTGTCACAATCGCACCTGCCTGTAACTCTTCACTGTACAGGTTTAGCACGTGCAGACAGACCGCCGCCTGCCGCCTGGCTGAAAGGTTGACCAGACGCACAACTCCGGAATGTGGCATTCTGCGCACGATGGCCAACTCGCCAAAATCCTTATCCAACGTGACGAGGACCCGTCCCTCAAGATGGGCTTGAGCCAAAATCTCTTCATCACCGGGGTCTTCCGGCCAATCACCCGCCCAGACCACATCATGTCCCGCCCTGATCAATTCCTGACGTGCGCCGCCCCACACACACGTGTCTAGCAGGAGCTTCACTCGTCCGTCCCTATGAGAAGCGGCTCAATCCGCTCGTGCCCCACCAAGCGGCGCGCGTATACGAGGCAAGCCCGAATGTCTTCCGCTTCCAACCAGGGATAACCCTGAAGAACAGTCTCAGGGGTATCCCCTGCCGCCAGCATCCCTAGCACATGTTCCACCGCCAATCGACGCCCGCGGATGATTGGCTTGCCGCCGAAAATCCTCGGATTGACAGTGATGCGTTCCAGAAGTTTGTTGTCGTCCATTTGACCGCCTCAGCGGGAACAATCTTGTTCCAACCCCTTGTCCGCCAATAATCAATCTATACAACACCGCCTCACCACAGTCAATAGTGGGCCGTGACTCGCTTGGAGCCATCATCTTCCCAGCGCCCGCGTGGACACCCACACGTTCCTCCCGCCTTCGACCCTGGCTGCTTCGATCCGGCCCGCCTGGACCAGCGCCTCCAGCGCCCGCTCCAGTTCGCGCGCCGTCGGCTCGAAGATGTGGAACAACTGCCCGATCTCCCGCGTGGTGGCGGCGACGGCGTTGTCCACATGCTGGCCGATCAACGTCCGCCAGGCTTCGCCCGTGCCGATCGCGCGGGCTTGCTGCGGCAGGTCCGGGTAGCGGCGCATGGGGATGTCGTAGATGAAGCTGTAGCGCCACGCGCCCGCCTCTGCCACCCCCACTGGCAGCACCTTCATGTCGATCTGGAGTTCAACCAGCCCCCGCTCAAACCGGGACTTGCTGACTTCCGACGACAGGCCAGCGTGGCGGCGCAGGTCGATGGTGTTGAGCGGGCCGTGTTCCAGCAATGCCTCGTAGATCATCCGGGCTTCATGGGTCATCTGACCGTCCAGCACCCGCTCCATGTAGTCGTGGAGGTCGCCGTAGTTGTGAGTCAGGGCGTAGAAGGCGGCCTGCAACCGGGGCGCGATCAGCGTCGCCTTGCGGCGCAGCAGCTTGGCATAGTACCAGCGCGTCCCGCCCAAGGACTGATCCTTCCAGCCCCAACACTGGCTGATGTCGGGGTCGTCGTGTTCGTTGGGCACGTCGCGGACCCGCCCGGCGATGGCGTGGAACAGATTCGGGGCCTCGACGCCTTTGATCGGCCAGAACAGCGCAAACCCGACCTCATCGATGAAGCGCTCCGCCTCGTCGATGGTCTTCACGCGCCGCTCCGGCGTGCGGCGGTACCGTTCAGCCCGCTCAGTGGCGATCCAGTCCTGGCTGATGGTCAACACCGCTACGCCCTCCACTGCTACCACCACAGAACATACGTGCTGTATTATATCCACAAACCGCCAGGACACCCACCACCTAAAACAGCAACGGCGGTTTTGACCCGCCGTCACCCACCACCTGAAGTTCCCCCACCAGCCACTCACTCCCGCGAGAACCGCGTGCCCAGCGCCGCTGGCGGATGAGAGCGCAGGAAGTTGCGCAGGAGCCGTTGCGCCGGCCCCGGCGTGACGCGCATCAGCCGCTCCACCACGCCGCCGGATACCAGCAGCAGCGTCAGGATCATCAGCACCCAGGGCACGGCATTGACCAGCACCAGCGGCAGTTCGGTCTGCTGCTGGATGGTGCTGGCCAGCGCCCGCAACCCGGCGAACAGGTACGCGCCAAACGCCACGCGGAACGGATGCCAGCCGCCGAAGATCACGATGGCCAGCGCGATCCAGCCGTCGCCGCGCATCACCGGCGGGTTGGCCCACCCGGCCTTGATCGCCAGCGAATAACTCGCCCCCGCCAGCCCGACCAGCCCCCCGCCCAGCGCGGCGTAATAATAACGGGTGCGGTTGACATCCGTGCCGCGGGCGAACGCCGCCGCCGGACGCTCGCCGACCGCCCGCAGGGCCAGCCCCCAGCGCGTGCGGTACATCACGGCCCACGTGCCGAGGATCAGGACGAAGCTGAGATACACGAGCAGATTGTGCCTGAAGAGAACCTCGCCCAGAAAAGGGATATCCGCCAGCAGCGGGATGGGGAGCGTGGGGAAAGTCGGGCCGGGACGGCGGGTGAACTCCTGGCCCAGGAACTGCGCCAGGTCCCCCGCCAGCAACGTCAGCACGAAACCCACCGCCACCTGATCCTGCCGCAACTGGATGTTGGCCACCGTGATCAGCAGGGCGATCAGCATCCCCGCCAGCGTCCCGGCCAGGACGCCCAGCAACAGCCGCTCCGGATCACTGCCCCCTGAGGTGTAGGCCACCACAAAACCGAGCATCGCCGCCAGCGAGATCGTCCCATCCAGCGACAGGTTGACCACGCCAATCCGCTCGGTGATCGTCTCGCCGATGCTGGCGATCACCAGCGGCGTGGCGTTGGAGACGATGGAACCCAGGATACGCGCCAGCTCGTCCATCAACGACCTCCTCGGCCAGCGACGGCCTGGGCCACTTCCTCCGGCGGGGTTGCGGGAGGGGCCTCCTCCGGCACCTGCGATGCCCTGCGGCCCTGCCAGCGCCCGCGCACCCCGTTGGCAAGGATCACCATCAACACCAGTATGCCCTGCACCACCCCGGCCAGGCTCTGATCCAGTTGCAGGGCGATCTTGAGCCGCGTGCTGCCCGCCAGGATCGCGGCAAAGAAGATGGACATCAGCGGCACCCACAGCCCCCGCGTGCCGGTCAAGAGCACCACCAGCAGCCCCAAAAAGCCGATCCCGCCGCTCACCAGCGGGCGCAGGTTGCCGTAAGTGAACAGCACGCGGAAGCCGCCCGCCAGCCCGGCCAGCACGCCGCAGACCGCCATGGCCAGGACGGCGTTACGGCCCGTCGGCACGCCCAGCAGCAGCGCCGAGCGCGGACTCCTGCCGAGCGCCTTCAATTCCAGTCCCCAGCGCGTGCCGCGCAGGGCCACCACGATGACCAGGAAGCCCACGACGACCATCACCAGCGCCAGCAGGCTGACCCGGAACCCTTCCATCGGCAGCAGCAATGCCTCCTGGCGGAAGGGGGGGGTGGCCTGCCCGCCCTCGTTGCTCCAGGGGCCGGAGATCAGAAAAATCCCGAAGATGTTCGCCAGGTTGTTCAGAGCCACGCCGCCGAAAATCTCGTGCACGCCGCCCCTGGTCTTCAGCGCGCCAGCCAAGGCCGCCCACAGCGCTCCCCCCACCACTGCCGCCAGCAATTCCAACGGCACCAACAGCAGCGACGGCAGATAGACAAATTGCGCCACCCAGGAGGCGAAGATCGCGCCCATCATCATCTGGCCTTCCACGCCGATGTTCCACAGCCCCGCCGTGAAGGTGACCAGCAGCCCGGTGCTGACCAGCATCAGGGGAATCCAGAAATTCACCACCCCGGCCAGGCGCGCGATGTTGACGCCCTCCACCCCGAAGCCGATGCCTTCCCAGGTTTTGTCCAGCACGTCGAGGGGAGACGCCCCAACCGCGTAGACGATCAACGCCGTCAGCAGCAGCGATACCGTAATGGAAGCCAGCGCCAGTGCCAGCGTAACCAGCAAGCGACGCGCGGTCAGCGAATCGCCCGTCATGCAGCCGCCTCCTTACGCATGGGCTGCCCGCCGATCAGGTAACCGAGTTCTTCCACCGTCGTGTGGCGGGGATCGGAGACCTCCGTCACCCGGCCGGCGTAGAAGACCAGGACGCGGTCGCTATACGTCACGATCTCGTCCAGGTCTGTCGAGGTGAAGAGCACCGCCGTGCCTTCCTGACAGCGGGCCAGGATTTGCTCCCATATCCAGCGCGCCGATTCCACGTCCAACCCGCGCGTCGGATGTTCCAGCACCAGCAGGCGCGGGTGGGCCGCCAGTAGCGCCATGAGGGTACGCTGCTGGTTGCCGCCGGAGAGCCTCTCCACCGGGCTGTCCGGGCGTCCATGAATGTTATAGTGGCGGATGCGCTCCTCAGTGACGCGGCGCGCCCGCGCCCAATCGATCCAGGCTCCCTGCTCCGGGTCAGTCAGGGCGAAGTGTTCGGTCAGCGTCAGGCCGCTGACCAGCCCCTCCTCCAGGCGACCCGCCGCGCCAAAACTCACCTGGCAGCGCCGAAAGGCCCGGTAATCCAACCCCGTCATATCCACATGGTTGATGATCACCTGCCCGGCCAGCGGCCGCTCCAGGCCGACGCAGGCCCGCACCACCATCTCCTGGCCGCTGCCGTCCAGGCCCGCCAGGCCGACGACTTCCCCGGCCCGCACCTCAAAGCTGAAATCCTCGACCGTGACGCGCTCGTTGGCCAGCTTCAGGCGACACAAGGCCAGCACAATATCCCCCAGCGGCACATCCTGGCGGGAGGCCGGGGCCAGCTCCTGGCCAAACATCATGGTGACCAGCTGGTCGGTGCTGACCGGCAGCTGCGCCTGGCCCACCAACCTGCCCAGCCGCAGCACGGCCACCTCGTGACACAATTCCTGCACGTCCTCCAGTTTGTGCGAGACAAACAGCACGGTCAGGCCGTCTTCCTCCGCCAGGCGGCGCAGGGAGCTAAACAGCAGGCGCTTCTGCTCGGCGGAAATACCGGTGGTCGGCTCGTCCAGGATGAGCACGCGCACGCCCAACGCCAGCAGCCGGATGATCTCCAATTGCTGTCGCTGGCCGATGCTGAGTCGCTCGATGGTGGTGGACGGATCGAGGTCAAAACCAAGCCGCCCGGTCAGCCGGTCGAGCTGCTGACGGGCCGAGCTCCAGTCGGGCAAGACGCCGCCGGGCTGTCCATACACGAAGTTCTCCACCACCGTAAACGGCCCCACGTCCAGCGGGTCCTGCTGCAACATGCCGATTCCCGCCTGGATGGCCCCCGCTGGCGTCTGGTAGTGGACCAGCCGGCCGTCCACCAGGATTTGGCCGCTGTCGGCCAGGTAGAAGCCGGACAGGATTTTCATCAGGGTGGATTTTCCCGCGCCGTTTTCGCCCAGAATGCCGTAGATACGGCCATCCGCAAAGGTCAAGGAGATGTCGTTATTGGCATGCACCGGGCCGAAAATTTTGTGGATATGGCGTACTTCCACACTCATGCGAAGCGCTCCCGGGCGTCCGGCGTTGCGGGTCTGGCAACGCCCCGGCTCACCTGCCACAGGGGCGAGTATAACACGTGCCGCTAACGCTTGCCGTCACCGGCACCGGAAAAAGGGCGCCCACCTGGGGGTGGTCGCCCACAGAGGTCTGTCGTCCGCCGTGTCGCTAGTCGGCGGTGCTGTCGCCGATCATGCCCTCGAGCAGTTGCTCCAGATACCATACATCGCGCGGCGGGACAACGTAACCAGCTTCGGCCAGCGGGGTGCCGTCCTGCAAGGCCAGCGGCCCCACCCACAGGCCCAGGCTGCCCTGGTAGTCATCGATGTTCTCAGCGGTGATGTCGCCGGCGTCCGCCTCAGCCAGGAAGGCGATGAACTCGTCCAGTTGGGCCGCCTGCTCGTCGGTCAGGCCATCGCCGTTGACCCAGCCGACCGCCGTCTGATCGTTATCCGTCAGGTTATCCCAGTAGGGCGCGTCCCAGATCCAGAACTGCTCCCACGTCCCGGCCATGGCGGCCTGGATGGCTTTGACATAACCCGGACCCCAGTTGAAATAGGGCACGCCCAGGCAGACGTCCGGCGCTTCCGCGCAGGCGCCTTCAAAGTCGTAAGGGATAGCCCACACGGTCTCGCCTTCCCCGGCGCGCTGCCCGGCCACCACGATGGCCTCGGTGGTGTCGATGCCGCTGACCACCACGTCCGCCCCCTGGTCAAAGAAGCGCTGGGTTTCCTCGGTCGGATCGAGCGTCAGGCCGGGGATGTTGAACCAGAAACCGATCCAGGTCACGGTGAATTGCAGGTCGTCCGGGTTCAGGCCCCGGTAGTTCTCGTAGCAGTAGCGGGCGCCCAGGTAAACACTGGAGGCCAGGCGGCGCGTCTCGAAGTTGATCAGCGGGCCCAGATAACCGATCTTACCGGTGTCAGTGGCCAGGGCGGCGGCGCACCCGGCGATCTGCTTGCCCCACTCCATCGCCCCCATGAGGTTGCTCAGGTTTTCGGGGGCCTCGCCGGTCAGGGCATCATCGCCGGAGATGTTGACAAACAGGATGTCGGGGTTGGCCTCGGCCACCGCCAGCGTATCTTCTTCAAATTCGTCGGACGTGGTGAAGATCAGCCTGGCGCCATCGGCCACCATTTCTTCCACCACCTGGGCCAGCGTGGTCTCCGGCGCGTCCGCCGGATTCAGACTCTCAAAAAAGACCATGCGGGTATTGTCGATATTAGCCTCGACGTACTGCCCGGCGACGAAATGGGCCTCGCTCCAGCCATGGTCGTTGCGCGGCCCGACCAGGACCACGCCGAAGACGAACTCGTCGCCCTGCGCCAAACTACTGCTGGCCGACACCACCATGGCCACCAGCACCAGCAAGATCATCAAACGCTTGCGGTTCATAGATTTTTCTCCATCTCCTCCAACTATTGGGACAGAGGCACCGGCCCCTCCCGATCCAACGCAGCGGGCGAAAGGGCGCACACCTGACGATTTGAGTGTACAGGAATCGCCCTCAAAATTCCAGTGAAGATTGACCGGATATCTTGTGTAGAGTTGTCCAAAGACAAAAAAGCGCGCGCCGCCGTCAGCAGACTCTGCTACGGCTTCGGCGGCACGCGCCCTCTCGCTGGCCGCCTACTCCAGATGCGGGGCCAGCTTGCTCTCGATACGATCCTTGGGCATGTAACCCGTGAACCGCTCCACCGCTTCCCCATTCTTGAACAGGATCAGCGTGGGGATGCCCAGGATGCCGTATTCCATGAGGATGTTGGGGTTGGCGTCGGCGTCCAACCGACCGACCAGCATCCTGCCCGCATACTCCTTGGCCAGGGCCATCACGTGGGGCTCGATCATTTTGCAGGGGCCGCACCACTCCGCCCAAAAATCGATCAGGACAGGCAGTTCAGCATCCAGCACCTGTTCCCGGAAGGTTGCTTCGGTGACATCAAAAGCCTCGCCATCGGCCATTTGCAGATTTCTCCCTTGATTGGATAGTTGGCACATTCGTCGGTTTAGCGCCACCGCCAGGGGGCCGACGAACGGTGCTATGGTAATAAAGAAAGCGGCAGGCTGTCAAGATGCAGCCGTTGCCGGGCCTTGCGTCAGGAGGCCCCTTCTGCCGGGCACTCCGTCAACCGACCCCGGCCCGGCACCCTTTGACGCGCTCAGACTGGCATGTTATCATCAGACAAGAACACGGATAGCACTCTCACATGGCGAGTGCTAAAGACATCCGGTTGACGAGGCTGTTCTATGGTTACAGACGAGCCTGAACACCCCGAACTTACCGAACGCCAGAAACGAACGCTGGAACTGATCGTGCGCAATTACATCCAGACCGGCACCCCCATCGGTTCCAAAGCGCTGGTGGAGCACCTGAAGGTCAGTTCGGCCACCATCCGCAATGAGATGAGCACCCTGGAAGCGGCGGGCTTGATCACGTCACCGCATACGTCCGCCGGGCGCGTCCCCACCGAAGCCGGCTACCGCTACTTTGTGCAGCGCCTGCTCAGCGGTGGGCAGCTCAGCCTGATCGAACGCCGGATGATCGCGCATCAGTTTCACCAGGCTCCCCTCGACATCGTGGAATGGATGCGCCTTTCGGCGGCGGTGCTGGCCCACACCGCGCAGAGCGCCTCGCTGATCACGGCCCCCGTCAGCCAGAGCAACCGCTTCAAGCATCTGGAGTTGATCGCCACGCAGGGCCGGATGGTGCTGTTGGTCCTGGTGCTGCATAACGGCGACGTGCGTCAGCGGATGCTCACCCTGGCCGAGCCGCTGTCTCAGGATCAACTCAGCCAGACTGCCGCCCGCCTGACTCATCTGGCTGCCGGCCTGACTGCCGCCCAACTCCGCGAGAAGAGGTTCGATCTCTCCTCGCTGGAACAGGAAGTGATCGAGCTGGTGATCACCCTGATGGAGAGGGCAGACACGCCGGGGCCGGTCTACCGGGACGGCCTGACCGAGTTGCTCGGCCAGTTCGATCAAGATGCGGGGGCGGAACAGGCGCTGCGCGTCCTGGAAGAACAAACCACCCTCTGGGACCTGATCAACGAGGCCGCTCCGACCATGGGCAATGTCCGGGTGGTGATCGCTGGCGAGGGCCGCTGGAAAGACATCAGCCTGTTGAGCATCATCCTGAGCCGCTACGGGGTGGATGGTCAGGCGACCGGGACGCTGGGCGTGCTTGGCCCCACCCGCATGCGATATGGCCGGGCCATCAGCGCCGTGCAGTATGTCGCCGGCCTGATGAGCAATCTGATGCTCGGCATTTACAGCGAAGAGCTGACGGGACCGCCATCTTGAGTCAGCCAATGCTTGCACGTTTCTGATCATTTGTTAACGGAATTCTATCGTACATGAGCTACACTTCTCACAGCAACGAACCATGCCTTGACGCGTACCTGAATGGAGACTACAGTGAGTGACGATCTCAAAATGACCGACGAACCGATTGAAGAAATCGCCGACGGCGAGAAAGTCCCACCTTCGCGGGAGGCTGTCCCTGAGGCAGAAGCTTCTCCTGCCGGGGAAAGCGTCCTGGGTAACTCCGAGCAGGGCGCAGGAGAGACCGCCCGGATGGGAGAGGCAGAACAGGAGGAAACACTGGACCTACCCGCGCAACTGGCCCAGGCCCGGGCCCAGGCCGAGGAATATCTGGAAGGCTGGCAGCGCGCCCGCGCCGAGTTTATGAACTACCGGAAGCGCGTTGAGCGGGAACGCGAAGAGGTCTTCCAGCAGGCCACGATGAACCTGCTGAAGCAACTGCTGCCCATCGTTGATGATATGGAGCGGGCCGTCGAAAACATCCCGGAAGACATCGCCAACCATAGCTGGGCCCAGGGCGTGGTGCTGATTGGCCAGAAATTCCAGGCCCTGCTGGACAGCAGCGGTTTGAAGGAGATTAACGCGGTCGGCGAACCCTTCGATCCCACGCGGCACGAAGCCATCGGGACTGACGACTGCGACAATTTTGAGAGCGGCCACATCACCGAAGTGCTGCAAAAGGGATACGTTTACGGCGATAAAGTGCTGCGCTCGGCGCTGGTACGCGTCGCCAACTGATCCGGGACCAAAGGGAAGCGTCTAGGACTGATCATCCGTCAAGTAGGAGACAACACAACATGGGAAGGATTATTGGCATCGATCTAGGAACCACCAACTCGGTCGTGGCCGTGATGGAAGGCGGCGAGCCGACCGTAATCCCGTCGTCCGAAGGGGGCCGCTTGATCCCGTCGGTGGTCGCCATCAACAACAAAGGCGAACGTCTGGTGGGCAAGATCGCCCGCAACCAGGCGGTGATTAACCCCGAGAACACGATTTTCTCGGTCAAGCGCTTCATGGGGCGTAAGTACACCGATCCAGAAGTGCAGAAGGCGATTGGCATTGTGCCGTACAAGGTGTCCGCCGCCCCCAATGGCGACGTGCGTGTCCACATGGGCGGCAAGGCGTACAGCCCGCCGGAAATCTCGGCCATGATCCTGCAAAAGATCAAGACGGACGCCGAGGCTTACCTGGGCGAGACGATCACCGACGCGGTGATCACCGTCCCGGCGTACTTCAACGACGCCCAGCGCAACGCCACCAAGGATGCCGGGCGCATTGCGGGATTGGATGTCAAGCGCATCATCAACGAGCCGACGGCCTCCAGCCTGGCCTACGGCCTGGGCGAGAGCAAGGACGAGACCATCGCCGTCTACGACCTGGGCGGCGGCACGTTTGACATCTCGATCCTGGACGTGGGCGACGGTGTATTTGAGGTCCGCAGCACCAATGGCGACACCTTCCTGGGCGGCGACGACTTCGACCAGCGGATCATCGATTACGTGGCCGACGAGTTCAAGAAGGAGCAGGGTATCGACCTGCGCAATGACCGCCAGGCGCTCCAACGCCTGAAGGAGGCGGCGTAGAAGGCCAAGATCGAGCTGAGCTCCACCATGAGCGCCGACATCAACCTGCCCTTCATCACCGCCGACGCCAGCGGCCCCAAACACCTCAACATGACGTTGACCCGGGCCAAGCTGGAGCAACTGGTGGAAGACCTGGTGCAAAAGACCATCGGCCCGTGTGAGGCGGCGCTGGCCGATGCCGGGCTGAAACCCGGCGACATCCATGAGGTGGTGCTGGTCGGCGGCATGACCCGCATGCCCGCCATTCAGGAAGCGGTCAGAAAGTTCTTCGGCAAAGAGCCGCACAAGGGCGTTAACCCGGACGAGGTCGTGGCCATTGGCGCGGCCATCCAGGGCGGGGTGCTGACCGGCGATGTCAAGGACATCCTGCTGCTCGACGTGACGCCGCTGACCCTGAGCATCGAGACGCTGGGCGGCGTGGCCACCCCCCTGATCGAGCGCAACACCACCATCCCGGCCAAAAAGAGCCAGATCTTCTCCACTGCGGCAGACGGCCAGACGCAGGTTGAGATTCATGTCTTGCAGGGCGAGCGCCCGATGGCCGCTGATAACAAGACGTTGGGCCGCTTCATCCTGGATGGGATTCCCCCAGCGCCGCGCGGCGTGCCTCAGATCGAAGTCACATTTGATATCGACGCCAACGGCATCCTCAACGTCAGCGCCCAGGACAAGGCCACTGGCCGCGAGCAGAGCATCACCATCACCGCTTCCAGCGGCCTGACCGAGCAGGAAATCCAGCGCATGATCCGGGAAGCCGAACAGCATGCGTCTGAAGATGCCAAGCGCCGCGAGCGGGTGGAAATCCGCAACAACGCCGAGGCGACCATCCATGCCGCGGAGAAGACCCTGCGCGACTTCGCGGAGCAAATCCCAGCCGATGTCAAGAGCAGGACCGAGGAGCACATCGAAGCGGTCCGCAAAGCGCTGGAAGGTGATGACACCGGGCGCATCAAGCGGGAAGCCGAAGCGCTGGCCCAGCAGTTGCAGTCGGTCGGCAGCAGCATGTACCAGCGGCAGGCGGCCGGTCAAGAAGCGCCGCCACCCCCGCCCGGCGGCGACGGCGATGGCGCCTCCGAAGACGTGATCGAAGGCGACTTCAGCGAGGCGTAAGCGCGGGAGCGCCCGCCGGGGGGCCGCCGGATAATGGCCGTCCGGCACACCACAGGCGATCCAACTGAGACAAGGGGCATAGCCATGCTCCTTGTCTCGGTATGCTTATCATGATACCGGGGCAGCATGCCTACCTGATGCCCGCGCCAGCCAAAGGCCGATGGTCAGCATGACTCAGCGAGACTACTACGAAATCCTGGGGGTGCCGCGCAGCGCGTCGGCGGAAGACATCAAAAAAGCCTTTCGCCGCCTGGCGCGCCGGTACCATCCCGATGTCAGCAAAGAACCCGACGCCGAGGAGCGCTTCAAAGAGATCAACACCGCCTACGAGATCCTCAACGATCCGGAGAAACGCGCCCGCTACGACCGTTTCGGACACGCCGGGGTGAACGCAGACGCCGGCTTCTCCGGGTTTGGCATGGGCGGCTTTGGGGCGTTTGACGACTTCGTGGAGGAAATCTTCGGCTCGTTCACCGGGACCAGCCGCCGGGGCCAGCGTCCGGGGCCACGCCGGGGGCGCGACCTGACGTATGAGCTGACCATCGACTTCGAAGAAGCAGTATTCGGCGTCGAAAAAGAGATCGAGATCGCCCGCCAGGAGGTTTGCGACGAGTGCGACGGCAGCGGCGCGGCCCCCGGCACCACGCCCGCCCGCTGCCCGGAATGCGGCGGCACTGGCGAGGTCCGCACGGTGCGCCAGACCTTCCTCGGGTCCATGATCAGCGTGAATACCTGTCCCCGCTGCCAGGGACGCGGCGAGATCATCACCACCCCCTGTCCGACCTGTAGCGGCACCGGCAAGATGCGCATCAGCCGCCGCCTGAAGGTCAACGTACCTGCTGGCGTAGACCCGGGCATGAAAATTCGGATCGCGGGCGAAGGTGAGCCGGGCGAACTGGGCGGCTTTTCCGGCAACCTGTACGTGATGATCAATGTGCGCCCCCACAAGTTTTTTAAGCGGCGCAACGACGACATCCTGCTGGAGATCACCATCAACGTGGCCCAGGCGGCGCTGGGCGATACGATCGTGGTCCCCACCGTCGATGGGGATACCGAGCTGGTCATTCCGCCGGGCACCCAGACCGGCGAATCCTTCCGGCTGCGCAATAGAGGGTTCCCACGCCTGCGCCGCGATGGCACCAGCGCCGGGCGTGGTGATCAGTGGGTCATTGTGCAGGTCGTCGTCCCCAAGAGTCTGACCGATCGGCAGCGCGAACTGTTTGAGGAACTGGCTGAAACGCTGGACACGGCTATCATCCGGCCTCAGAGCAAAAGCTTCTTCGACCGCGTGCTGGACTTTCTGAGTGGTGAGGGGTAAGGGTTTCTCGCCCGCAGTTTTCGTTGAGCCAAAGGACAGACCAAAATGATTCAGCTGAAAGTTGTTGTGGGGGTCGCTCTGGTCGGCCTGGTGGTTATGCTGGCTCTCGCCTGGGCTTTATCGGCCGCCGCGCCCGCGCGGGCCACTGAAGACGACCTGGGACAGTTGATCAGTGAGCTGTGGGACCGGGTGCTGGCGGAACAGACCGGCGAAACATCGTCGACTTTTAACTTCACCATCGAGTTCACCGGTTCGCTCTCCGGGATCGGGAGCAGCGTGACCATGGGACAGGGTCTCAACAACCAGCGGATCGCGCGCGTGGGCGCGGACTTTGTTTGCATCGCGCGGGTGTTCAGCCGGGCGCTGTCCAATGACTGCGTCCCGTTCACCAACATCGCCAAGATCAACTACCGCGAAGAGCAGTAACCGCCGCTGTGGACTGGATCGAAGTGGCGTTGGAAGCCGACGGCGAAGCTGCTGAGGCCGTCGCCGATCTCTTGCAGGGGTATGGCTACCAGGGCGTGGTCATCGAACAGCTCGGCGTCAGCGGCGACGCCTGGGAAGAGGAACTCCCCCCGCCGACCCGCCTGATGGTGCGCGCCTACCTGCCCAACGACGCGCAGGTCTCTGAACGCCAGCGGCAACTGGAGACAGCCCTGGGCCACCTGGCGCAAATATACCCGGTCCCCCAGCATCCCACTTACACTCTGATACCGGAACAGAACTGGGCGGAAGCCTGGAAAGCGCACTATCAGCCGCTGCGCATCGGGCGGCGCATCTACGTCCGGCCCGCCTGGCTGGAAGGTTCCCCCCGACCCGGCGATGTGGAGATCATCCTTGATCCGGGCGTGGCCTTCGGTTCGGGCACGCACCCCAGCACTCAACTCTGCCTGATCGCCCTGGAGTCGCTGGCCCCGCCCCCGCCGCACGTGCTGGACCTGGGCTGCGGATCGGGCATCCTGGCCATCGCCGCCGCCAGGCTCGGCGCGGCGCACGTCTGGGCGCTGGATACCGACGCCCTGGCCGTCCAGGCCGCCCAGGAAAACGCCGCCCGCAACGGCCTGGCCGACCGGATCACCGTTCAGCAGGGCAGTCTGGAAAACCTGCTCGGCTCATCCCGGCGCTTCGGCCTGATTCTGGTCAACATCCTGGCCAAGACCATCATCCCCATGTGCGAGCAGGGGCTGGGTCATATCGTGCAGCCGGGAGGGGCGGGCATCTTCAGCGGCATCATCGCTGATCAGGCGGACGACGTGGAGGCGGCGCTGCGCGGCACAGGGCTGGTCCCCTACCGCCGCCGGAAGATGGGCGACTGGGTGAGCATTGACGCCCGGCGAGAAGCCTAGGCCCGGACGAACTACCGGATGGCGACCCGCTCACGACGGACGCTTGCGCTTGGGCTTCCCGATGATCGTCGCCCAACCGACCGCTTCATCCTCGTCGGGATAGAGTCCATCCCCCGACAGGCGAGACAGCCTTTCCTCGTCATATTCCCCGCTCAGACCCATCTGGTATCTGAGTGTTTCCGCCCGGAGGAGCGCCAACTCCCGCTCGCGCTCCAGCTCGCGCCGGATGGCCCGCTCGACCAGCGTCTGGTACACAAACCAGATGGTGTGCGCGACCCACAGGACCGTCCAGAACCAGAAGAAGTCGCGGTGAAAATAAGGCGGAGTGGTCACCAAATAGACGTTGATGACCATGATCAGCGTATCGAGGGTATACCACAGGTTGCGCCGCACGCGCCGCCGGACCCGACGCTCGACTTCTTCATAGTCCAGACCGACATCTTTCGCCTTTGGCCGCTGGTCCCTCATGAGTGCCCTCCGCGCTGGCTTTTGGTCATCGAGGATGGACCGTCAACGCTCACTTCCGCCGCCAGAGCTTACTTACGCCGCCAGATCAGGAAGCTGCCCATCTCGGCTTCCCGCTGGTAGTTGTGCATCAGCCAGTTGTTCAGCTCGGTGTAGTCTTGCAGCAGGGTATGGGAATCGTCGTGTTTGCCCGTCACCCAGGGCATGTAATCCCGCTGGAGCACCAGGACATACGGCGGCATGGCCGCCCACAACACATCGACGTTCTCCTGCTGCCACGCCGGAGGAGCCCAGTCCGTCACCAGTGGGATATAAACGATAAAGCGTGTGGCCGGGTTAAGCTGGCTCAGGAAGTACACATCCGGGCGGTAGCCCCAGATGTACAGGGAGTCGCCGGGCACATTTCGCGCCCGCAGGTAATTTGCCCCCCGC
>DAOTXK010000220.1:0-13308 GCA_034435395.1 Anaerolineae bacterium
CTATTACCTCTTCGCCCTGTTTGGCGACTTCATCGCGCCGTATGCCCTGACCACGCGCTTCACCCAGAACGTCTATCTGCCGCCCCAGCCCATCCATTTTTTTGACGACGGGCAGTTCCGCCCCTTTGTGTACGCCATCGAGTCCGGGTTCGACGAGAACCTGAGGCGGGTGCACCGGACCACCGACGAGAAGATTTACCTGGAATTTTTCGCCCACGGCGATCCATACAAGTTTCTGGGACTGATCGAGACCGACCTCCACCTGTTCCAGGCACCTGGCGGGATCGTCAGCCTGTTGGGCACGGATCGGCAGGGGCGCGACATGTTCTCGCGCATCATCCTGGGCAGCCAGATCTCGTTGACGGTCGGGCTGGTCGGCGTGATCCTCAGCCTGGCGTTCGGGACGGTGCTGGGTATCGCCTCCGGGTACTATGGCGGGCTGGTGGATGAAGTCATTCAGCGGCTGATCGAGCTGGTGCGCGCCTTTCCGTCGATTCCCCTGTGGATGGCGCTGTCGGCGGCGCTGCCGCCCGGCTGGTCGCAATTGCAGACCTATTTTGCGGTGACCGTGATTCTGTCGCTGATCGGCTGGACCTGGCTGGCGCGGCAGTTGAGGGGGCAGGTGCTGGCGCTGCGGGAGAGCGATTATGTGTTGGCGGCCAAACTCGCCGGGGCCAGCGACGCGCGCATCATCTTCCGGCATCTCATCCCGGCCACCATCGGCCAGATCATCGTGGTGGCGACGCTGTCGCTGCCGGCCATGATCATCGGGGAAACGGCGCTGAGTTTCCTGGGGTTGGGGCTGCGTCCGCCGATCACCAGTTGGGGGGTGCTGCTCCAGGAGTCGCAGAATCTGCAATCGCTGGCGCTGTATCCCTGGGTGCTGTACCCGGCCATCGTCATCGTCATCGTCATCCTGGCCTTCAGCTTCCTGGGCGATGGCCTGCGGGACGCGGCGGATCCATACACGATTTAGGGGCCACCATGGAACCTGAGAATGTCCTGGAAGTTAACGATCTTCACGTGCACTTCCACACCCTGGATGGGGTTGTCCGGGCGGTCGATGGGGTGAGTTTTAACATCCAGCAGGGCGAGACGCTGGGGCTGGTGGGGGAATCGGGCTGCGGCAAAAGCGTGACCGCCTTCAGCATCATGCGCCTGCTGCCCAAGCGGGTCGCCAGGATCCATCGCGGCGCGATCTGGTTTCGGCGGCGTACCGGCGAGGCGCTTGACCTGACCCAGGTGAACCCGGAAGGCGAGCTGATCCGGGCCATCCGGGGCAATGAGATCGCCATGATCTTTCAGGAGCCGATGACCTCGCTGTCGCCGATGCACACCATCGGCGACCAGGTGGCCGAGGCGATCATGCTGCACCAGGGCCTGGACCGGGCGCGGGCAGAAGCGCGGGCCATTGAGATGCTGTCCGCTGTCAGCATCGGCAATGCCCGCCAGTTCATCCGCTCCTATCCGCATCAGTATTCGGGCGGCATGCGCCAGCGGGCGATGATCGCCATGGCGCTGTCCTGCAACCCGTCGCTCCTGATCGCGGACGAGCCGACGACGGCGCTCGACGTGACCATTCAGGCGCAGATTCTGGACCTGATGCGCCGCCTACAGGACGAGTTTGAATCGGCCATCCTGATGATCACCCACAACCTGGGCGTGATCAACCAGACGGCCGACCGGGTCGCGGTGATGTACATGGGGAAGATCGTGGAAATCGCCGACCGGAAGACGCTGTTTAAGCGCCCGGCCCATCCTTACACGGTGGGGTTGATGCAGTCCGTCCCGGCGATTGGGCGGGCCGATCAACGACGGCTGCATCCCATTCCGGGCATGATCCCCGATCCGTTCAGCGTGCCCCAGGGGTGCGCGTTTTTCCCCCGTTGCCCGGCGGCCAGGGCGGACGCCTGCACGGACCCGGCGGGCGTGCCGCTGGTCGAGGTTGAGCCGGGACACCTGGCGCGCTGCCTGCTGTATACGGACTGAAGCCTTATGTCAACCGACTCCCAAATTCTGCTGGACATCCGCGATCTGAAGATGTACTTTCCCATCAGGCGGGGGGTGTTCCGCCGGGTGGTGGGCCACGTTCGCGCCGTCGATGGGGTGAGCCTGACCATCCGACGGGGCGAGACGCTCGGCCTGGTGGGGGAGAGCGGGTGCGGAAAGACCACGCTGGGGCGCTGCGTAGTGCGCGCCTATAAACCGACGGCGGGTCAGATCATCTACCACGCGGGTGAGGACCTGGCCGAAGACCTGCGGACACCGCCGCCCCTGCGGGAGGACCCGGGCGACGGCCCGGCCAGCCCGGACCACACGGTTGACCTGGCCCAGCTGAGCCACCGCGATCTCATGGCCTACCGGCATGAGATTCAGATGATCTTCCAGGACCCCTATTCGTCGCTCAATCCCCGCATGACGGTGCTGGATATTGTGGGCGAGCCACTGGTGATCCACAAGCGGGCGCGCGGCGACCAGCTCAAGGCCGAGGTCGGCGATTTGCTGCGCAAGGTGGGGCTGCGCCCGGAATACATGAATCGGTACCCCAATGCCTTCAGCGGCGGCCAGCGGCAGCGCATTGGCATCGCCCGCGCGCTGGCGCTGCGGCCCAAACTGGTGGTCTGTGACGAGCCGGTCTCGGCGCTGGATGTCTCCATCCAGGCCCAGGTGGTTAATCTGTTGCAGGACTTGCAGGTTGATCTGGGCCTGACCTACTTATTCATCGCCCACGACCTGTCGGTGGTGGAGCACATCAGCGACCGGGTGGCGGTCATGTATCTGGGCCGGGTGGTCGAGCTGGCCGATTCCCAAAAACTATATATGAACCCGCTCCACCCCTATACCGAAGCGCTGCTTTCCGCCGTGCCCTCCACCAATCCTGATATCACCGGCTCCCGGATCATCCTCACCGGCGATGTGCCCGATCCCGCCGCGCCGCCGCCCGGCTGCCATTTCCACCCGCGCTGCCCTTACGCCCAGAGCATCTGCCAGCAGCAGGTCCCGGCGTGGCGCGAGTTCGAGGACGGGCACGGCGTGGCCTGCCACTTTGCGGACGAACTGTCACTCGTCGGAGTGGGCTGAGGTGAACCGACCGGCCAAAACACAACTGAAGTCCTGGCTGGCCGCGCCCGCCCCGGTGAGCGATCTGCGGGCGCAGATCCGGCAGTCGCCCACCGCTCCCGCTTTGCTGGCGGCCATCCGGCGAGAGATCCCGGACGTGGCCCCGGTGCCGCAGCTGACCTATACCCTGTACCGGGAGTTTGAGCATACCGGGTCGCGACCTGGCTATGAGACTCCCTACTTTCTGAAGCGGGCGCAGCTCACGCGGGCGGTGCTGGAATTTATCCTGGGCGACGAGGGGAGGCGCGACCCCATCCATGACCTGCTGTGGAGCATCTGCGAGGAAACCAGTTGGGTGATGCCGGCCCATGAAGAGCAGGGGCCGGCGTACTGGGAGATCGCGCCGCCCTGGGTGCGGACCGAGCCGTTGGGCGCGCACACGGCGCTGACCCGCGAGCCGGATGCCATCGACCTGTTCGCGGCGGAGACGGGCGCAGCCCTGGCGGAAACGCTCTACCTGATCGGCGACGATCTGGCCCCGGAGGTCCGGCAGCGCGTCCGGCAGGAGGTGGCGCGGCATATTTTCCGGCCCTACCTGGCGCACGGGCGCGATCACTGGTGGTTCAAGGGCGCGCTGAACTGGAACGGGGTCTGCAACGGGTCGGTGGGGCTGGCCTTCCTGCGGCTGGAAACCGATCGGGAGACCCTGGCGGAAGCCCTCGCCCTGGCCCTGGAGGGCCTGGAAGCCTACCTGGCCACCGGGTTTGAGGCGGATGGCGGCTCCATCGAAGGGGTGGGCTACTGGAATTACGGCCTGCTGTATACCGTGATCGTGGCCGAGTTGCTGCGGGAGATCACCGGCGGCGCGTTCGATCTGCTGGCGGAGCCGCGCCTGCGGGCTATCGCCGCCTATCCGCCGGGGATGGTCCTGGTCCCGCCGCATCGCTTCATCAACTTCGGCGATGCCAAGGAGGTCCAGATGATCGCGCCGGGGCCGGCCCAGCGCCTGGCCGAACGGACGGGGGTCGACCAGCTGCGGGCTTTGCAAGCGCCGCTCACCGACGCTTACCCCTTTGGCCTGAATCCCATCGCCAAACTGCCGGTCATCATGCGGCATGCCGTCTGGTGGGATCACACCCAACCGCGCCCGGCGCTGGAACTCCGCGACTTTTACCTGCCAGATACCGGCGTGATCAAATTCGTGGGGAGGACAGCGGGCGGCAAACCCGTCATCCTGGCGGCCAAGGCCGGGCACAACGACGGCCACCACAGCCACACCGACGTGGCGACCTTCATCCTCAACATCGGCGGCGAGAGCCTGATCCCGGACCCTGGGCGCGGCCTGTACAGTAAGGACTACTTCCGCCAGAAGCGTTATGACAACGTCTTCAACAATTCCTACGCCCACAATGTGCCGCGTTTCGGCGGCCAGTTGCAAGCGCCGGGGCCGGAGTTCGGCGGTCGTCGGCAGTTTCACGGGACCATCGTGGAGACCGGGCAGCGAGACGGCGTTAAGTACGCGGTCATCGAGTTCCACCAAGCCTACGACCTCCCGGCGCTGACGCTGGCCCGCCGGACGCTGGAACTCGGCCCGGACGGAGCGGTGAGCCTGCGGGACGAGTTCCGCTTTGACGGCGCGCCGCTGGCCGTTGAGGAGGCATTTGTCACCTGGCAGCCGGTGGAGACGGATGGCGGGCAGGCGCGCATCAGGGGCGAGCATACCACCCTGGCGTTGACCATCCTGGAGCCGGCGGGCGCGCGTTTCGCCGCCGAGTCGCTGGAAGCCGCCTGCCGCGAGAACGCCATCGACGGCGTCCTGACCCGCCTGGCGGTGGCCCTGCCAGCCGGGGCGACCCGCTTCCACCTGCGCCTGGCCCCGGTATAGGCGGCGGCAGGCGGGACATCGGCGGCTTTCTTTAACCACCATCGCACCAGGCACCGCAAAGGTTGAGACGGACATGATCGGACAGCAGTGGCCTTCAGAGATTCGCACGTTCACCGATGAAAAAACCGGGCGGACCATCCACCAGCTGACCCGCACCGGCAACAACGTACACCTGTACTTCACCGAAAACTCGTTCGTCAAAGGGCGGAACGAGATCATCTTCCAGTCGGACCGGGCATCGGGCGAGGATCGGGCTCCCCACGAAGACCCCCGATACAGCCTGTTCCGCCTGAACCTGGATACCGGCGTGATTGAGCAGCTCAGCGACGAGGTGCTCGCCTCCTCGCACGCGGCCACCAAAACGCCGGACGGGGCACTGATCACCTTCATCACCGCCGACCAGCAGGTCAGGGCGCTGGATACGGAGACCGGGCAGGTTTCGACCATCTACGAGGAGGGTGATCAGTTCCGGATCGCCAGCGTGCCCTCCATCGCCGCCAATCGTAAGTATGTGGCGTTTGCCCGCAACGAGTGGACACCCTCGCCCATCCATTATCACGGCGCGAACTATGCCGGTTTTAAGGAGCGATTCTACGCCATCAAAGACGGGCGCATCACACTGGCCTACCTGGATGGCTCCGGCTGGTTTGATGTTTTTAAGGACACCCACCAGCTCGGCCACTTCCAGTTCTCGCCGGACGACCCGACCATCGGTTCCTTCTGCCACGAGGGGCCGTGGAATCTGGTGACCCAGCGCATCTGGTTCCTGGACTTCATCGCCCGCCAGGCCAGGCCATGTTTCCGCCAGGGGGAGCAGGACGCCATCGGGCATGAGTTCTGGACGCAGGACGGGCTGATGTTCTTCGACAACCGGGGGCCGGGCCACGACGGCACGATCACCTCCGATCGCACCCAGGCTGTGCTCGCTGAGGTGGCGGTCAACGAGAACGCGATGATCCCGTTTGTGGGGCTGGTCGATAAAAGGGGAAAGCTGGTCCGTAAGATCGACATGCCCTATTACTGCAATCATTATCACGCCAACCCGGACCATACCATCCTGGTGGGGGATGACGTGGACGATCTGGTGCTGATAGATATCTCCGGCGGGGATGCCCGGCTGGAGACGCTGGCCACTCACAAGACCTCGTGGCATGCGCAGAGCAGTCACTGTCATCCCACCTGGAGCTGGGATGGCCGCCGCATCCTGTACGCCTCTGATTGGGGCGGGCGCGTCCAGCTTTATCTGATCGAACTGTAGACCAACCAGGGAGGCATCATCATGGACATGCGGTATCCACCGACTCCGGAGGCGTTCAAGCGGTACACCACGGACGAGATTCGGGCGGCGTTTCTGATCGAGAAGCTCTTCGCCGACGGGCAGATCACCCTGGTGTACAGCCACATCGACCGCGTGATCGTCGGCGGGGTCGCGCCCACCAGCGGGCCGCTGGAACTGGCCGCCGACCGGCAGGACCTGGGGGCCGACTACTTCCTGGAGCGGCGTGAGATGGGCGTGATCAACGTCGGCGGCGCGGGGCGCGTCGTGGTGGACGGGACCGCTTACCCGATGGACAAGCTGGACGGCCTGTATATCGGGATGGGGGCCAGGTCCGTGCGTTTTGAGAGCGCCGACGCATCCCAGCCCGCCCACTTCTATTTCACCAGCACACCTGCCCACCAGACCTATCCGACCGCCCACATCCCGATCCGGGAGGCGGAGCCGATCCGCCTGGGCGACGAGACCCACTCCAACAAACGCACCATCTACAAATACATCCATCCGGACGGCGTGCGGAGCTGTCAGCTGGTGATGGGGGTAACGCTGCTGGCTCCCAACAACATGTGGAACACCATGCCGGTCCACACCCACGCCCGCCGTATGGAGGTGTACTTCTACTTCGACATCACCGGCGACAACGTGGTCTTTCACCTCCTGGGGGAGCCGGGGGAGACCCGCCACATCGTCATGCGGGACCAGCAGGCCGTGTTTTCGCCCAGCTGGTCCATCCATTCCGGCATGGGGACGGGCAACTACTCGTTCATCTGGGCGATGGCCGGGGAAAACCAGACGTTCACCGACATGGACGCGGTGGCGATGGCCGATCTGCGCTGAGCGGCCCACCGCCCTGACTGACACTGTTTGACCGGAGGCGACCACAGTCATGGGTGTTCTCGACAAATTCAGGCTGGACGGGAAAGTCGCGCTCGTCACCGGGGCCAGCCAGGGGTTGGGGCAGGCCATGGCCGTCGGCCTGGCGGAGGCGGGGGCGGACATCGCCGGGCTGGACCGCACGCCCGACTGCCAGGAAACCTGCCAGCAGGTGGAGGCGCTGGGACGGCGCTTCCTCACCCTGCGGAGCGACCTGCGCCAGGCGTCGGTGGCCGACCTGAACGACCTGGTGGCGCGGGTGGTCGACGAGCTGGGGCGGCTGGATATCCTGGTGAACAACGCCGGCATCATCCGCCGCGCCCCGGCCCTGGAATTCAGCGAGCAGGACTGGGACGACGTGTTGCAGATCGATCTGAAGGCGCTGTTTTTCCTGTCGCAGGCCGCCGCGCGGGTGATGGCGGGGCAGGGCGGGGGCAAGATCATCAACGTCGCCTCCATGCTGTCGTTCCAGGGTGGGATTCTGGTGCCCTCCTACACCGCCGCCAAGAGCGGGGTGGCCGGGCTGACCCGCGCCCTGGCCAACGAGTGGGCGCCGCTGGGCATCAACGTCAACGCCATCGCCCCCGGCTACATGGCGACCGCCAACACCGCCCCCCTGCGCGCCGATCCGGAGCGGAGCGCCACCATCCTGGCCCGCATTCCGGCGGGGCGGTGGGGCGAGCCGGAGGACCTGAAGGGCCTCGTCGTGCTGCTGGCCTCGGAGGCGGCGGACTACATGCACGGGGCGATCGTGCCGGTGGACGGGGCCTGGCTGGCCCGGTAAGCATCCCTCGCGGGAACGTCACCTGCCACGCCCTGGTGGGGGTCTTCCCAGCCGGCCCGCTCAGGCGAACACGGCGAAAAATTGCTGGAAAAACCGCCCGCTGTCCACGGTCGCGGCGACCCGGTGCCGTCCCTCGCCCGGCTGCCAGTGGGTGAAGTCCTGCCGACGCTCGCTGGACAGCTCGACCGTGACCTGTCCCCGCTCGAAGGTGCACACCTGATCGTCGAAGATGGTGAGGGCGGCCAGTGGGTCGTGGAAGACGATCCGGTCGGCGTGCTCGAAATAGATGTCGGCGAAGTCGCGGACCGGGCGGAGCAGCGGCGCATCAAGACGCGCCCGCACGGCTGCCGCGTCCATCGCCACCTGCTGGGTGACTTCCAGCCCGACGGCCTGGATATCCACCGGACTTCGGAACACGATGGCGGCGGCGTGCGGGTCCAGCCTGATGTTCCATTCGGCCAGCGGGACATCCCCCAGCCGGTGGGCGTAATGGCCGCCCATGATCACCAGCCGTTTGAGCAGGGCCGGGACCTGGGGGTCCATGGCGAAGAGCAGGCCGATGTTGGTCAGCGGGCCGATGGCCAGCAGGGTGATCGCGCCGGGTGGTCGCGGATGGTCCGCCGCAGGAAACTCACCGCCTCGCCCGCCGGGAAGTCGGCCCGGTGGTCCCAGTTGGCGAGCGCCCTGGCCTGGGGGGCGGTCGGCTGCTGCTGGGGGAGCAGGAGGGGCCGCTCCACGCCGGGGTAAACGGGGACTTCCCGACCGGCGACCCGGCACAGCGCGTCGGCCATCATCGCCCGCCGGACGCTCTCGCCGGTGACGGTGGTCACGCCGAGCAGGCGGCAGTCCGGCTGGGCCAGCAGGTAGGCCAGGCACAGGGCGTCGTCGATATCGGAGCCGATGTCGGTATCCAGCAGGACTTGTTCAGTCATGTCGCACGTACCATTCCTTGATGCCAGGGCCGACCGTGCCCTGGGCGCGCAGGCACAGACGACCCGCCGCCATCACGGGGCGGGCGGCAGCAGCAATGCCTGTCCCTCCCGCAAGTGATTGGGATCGGCCAGGCAGTTGACGGCGGCGATCGTGTCCACGGTGGTGCCGAGCGTCACCGCCAGCCGGTAGGCGGTATCCCCCCGGCGCACCAGGTGCGGCTCCCAGCCGGGCGGGACGACGGCGGCGCAGCCTTCCGGCCTGGGATCAACATAGGGCGGGGTGGGCGTGGCCGAGGGGGTGGGGCTGGGCGTCAGGGTAGGGGTGCTGGTGGCCGTGGGGGTCAGCGTGGGGACGGTGGGCGTCGGGGTGGGCGGCTGCCGGGTAGGCGGCGGGGCGGTGGCCGTCGCCGGGAGGGCGAAAACTGCCGATGGCGAGCCAGAGGGCGCGGCTGGCCCGGTGGGGAGGGCGGTGGCCGTCGGGGTGCCGGGGGGCGCGCCGGATAGCAGGCCGTGCCTGACCGCGTAGACTCCCGCCGCCAGCGTCAGCGCCAGGATCAGCAGCAGGGCCAGCGGCAGGATCGACAGGCGGGGGCGCACGCGCACCGTGCCCGGATAGTCGAGCGGCGCGCGGCTGCCCTGCACGGCGGACAGGGAGAAGGCATACCGGGCGGGCCGCAGCCAGGGTCGGCGGGCGACGGTGAAAATCACCGGGATTTTGACCATCTGTCCTGGCGGCAGGGTGGCCTGCGTCTGGGCCGGGATGACCTCCAGGCCCGGCGCGTCGGTGTGCCCGGCGATAAAAACCTCGGCAGCCGCCTGGGTGTGGTTGTGCAGGTACAGGCAGGTCTGCCGCGAGAAGTCCACATTGGCGGAAGCGAGGCGGCCCACCAGGTCCGGCGCGGGCTTGAAGTTGAGGCGCAGGGGGAGGACCAGGGAGAGCTCCGGGGCGGCGCGGTCGGTCAGGTGGACGGCCGCCTCCAGGTGGTCTACAGGCACGGCGGGGGGCGTTTGCAGGATCAGGTCGAAGGCCCCGATCTCACCTGGCACCAGCGTCGGCGGTGCTTCCGGCAGGATCACCCATTCGCGGGGGAGGCCCGCCACGGACACGCGCAGTTGCAGGTCCTGGCTGTGGCCGTTGCGGGCGGAAATTGGCACCCGCACCCGCTCGCCAGCCACCAGGTTCACCGGGTTGATGGCGACCTGGGCGCTCAGCGGCCCGGCGGACAGCCAGTCTTTGGGCAGAGTCTTGGCGATCGGCGCGGCGGGGGCGGCTCCCCCGGCGGCGGGCGGGGCGGGCGGCGGGGGAAACGCGTCAGGCGTAAACGGCACGACCGGCGTGTCGGTGATGGCGCGGGGCGGCGCGGGCGGGCTTACCGCTTCGGACGGGGCAGACGGCGCGTCGACGGCCTCGGCCACCCGCTCCCCGACTTCGTCGTCCTCGTCCGACCAGAACGGCCTGGCCGGGGCGGGCGGCGGGCCGGTGGCTGGCTCATCGCCTGCCAGCATGGACTGGAAGGGGTCGACCGGCTCGCTTTCCTGGGTGATCACCGACGGGCGCACGTATTCCCGCTGGCCGTCCGCGTCCTCGACCACCAGCGTGACCAGTTGGAGATCGTAATCGCCCAGCTGCACCAGTGCGCCGGGCTTCCAATGGGCGCACTTAAAGGGGGCGATGGGGTCGCCGTCCAGGGTGAGGGTGCCCGGCAGGCCCAGGTTGGTGATCATCACCTGCCCGGTGGTGGTCAGGAACAGGCGGGCGTGCACGGGCGACACCGCCGGGCTGTCCAGGCGCAGGTCAGCGCCGGAGCCGCTGCCGATGAGAAACGGTCGGTAGCCCAGCCGCGCCCGGCGCGCGCTGCCGTCCTCCTGGCCGCGCCGGGTGGCGATGATCTGGTAGGCGAGATGCTGATCCTGGCTCATGGGCGTCGGATTCTAACCGGTCACGATCTGGATGAGGTATTCGATGACCGCCCGGACCTCAGCGAGTTGCTGCGGGAGGGGGACGCCAAAGATGAACTGCCGGGCGATGATAATCACCAGCAAGGCCCATACGACCAGCAGACCAGCCGGAACCCGTTCCCGGCGCTGAAACACGTAACTGCCGTGGGCGCGGTTAACCACGCCGGAGGCGGCGTGCACGGTCACGGCGTAAACCAGGCGTCCCCGCCTGACCGCGCCGCGCGCCGGCTTGAACCGCAGGCGGACGGTCCGTTCCGCTGCCGGGTCCACCTGAACCTGGGGCGCTTCCGGCGTGATGTGGAGCGTGTCCGGCGCTTCGATTTCGATGGCGAAGGTCTCCGGCTGGTTGCCGCTGTTGGTGATGACGAGGTCCGCCCGGCGGCGGCGGTTGTGGGAGACTTCGTTGGGGCGCAGCGCGATCACAAACCGGGTGATGGGCACGATCCGCACCTTCAAAATCTGGATGGCGCTGCGGATGCCGGGCCGGTCGGCCACGATCTCCAGGGCGATTTCGTAGGTATGGCCGCCGATGGTCCCGGTGCTGGGCGCGCTCACCACCAGATCAAAGACATAGGTGTCGCCCGCCGGGATGACGTGCCCCGCCGGCAGAGTGTACCAGCGCTCGTCCAGGCCGGGGCCGGGTTTGGCGCGCAGTTCATAACGGGCCAGCGGCGTGTTTTCCGGGCTGACCTGAACCTGAATGTACTGCTGTTTGCCCGGCTCCAGGTACACGATGTCGGGCGACAGGGTGACGCGCATGGTCGGCCTGGCCCGCTGCTTTTGCAGTTCATCCAGCAGCACCATGACCTGATCGGTGGTGTACACGAAGGGGTCGGAGGGCGCTTCGTCGCCCGGCACCCCCTCGATTTGCAGCAGGTATCCCTGGATCTGGAGATATTGGGTGTTTTTCCAGGGGACGCGCTCCCCCGGCGGGAGGCGGACGCCGTCCAGATACGTCCCGTTGGTGCTCTGCAGGTTGGTGACGAACAGGTTGCCATTGCTGTCACAGTCGATGCGGGCGTGCTGCCGCGAGATGGAGGGATGGTTGAGGTGCAGGTCGACCATCCGGTCCCGCCCGACGGTGATCGAGCGCTCCCGAAAGTTCACCATCTCCCGCCCGCCATCCGGCCCCATGACCAGCAGGCCGAAGGCGG
This sequence comes from Anaerolineae bacterium, assembly GCA_034435395.1. GTDB lineage: Bacteria > Chloroflexota > Anaerolineae > Aggregatilineales > Ch27 > DAOTXK01. Next base: position 11,924 of record DAOTXK010000220.1, read on the forward strand.
TCGCCTCCTCTTCAACGGGGAACTGGGCGCTGGTCGCCTCCATCACCCCGGCGTTTTCCAGGGCGATGGCCCCCAGCGCCTCACCCGGCACGCGGTCCGGCAACGGCGGCAGACTCATCAGGGGGCCGAGCCGCACCTCACGCAGGGCGCTCCCCATTTCGGTGGCGGACTGGAAGCGCTCCTCCGGCGATTTGGCCAGGGCCTTCATGATGATGACGTCCAGCGCGGGCGGCAGGCTGGGGATGGACGACGAGGGCAGGGGCACCGGGCTGTAGGCATGATGATTGAGGATTTCCAGCAGTTCCGAGGAGCGGAACGGCACCTCCCCCACGATCAGCTCGTAAAGGACGATGCCCAGCGAGTAGATATCCGACCGGTGGTCGGGCTTGTTGTCGCCAAAGCCGAAATGCTCCGGGGACATGTACATCGGGGTGCCAAGGATGTTGGTGGACATCAGGCCGCCGGGGTTGACGATGCGGGCGATGCCGAAATCGGTGAGCAGGGGACGGGCTTCCTGGCCGGCGGCGATGGGGTCCAGCAGGATATTGGCCGGTTTCAGGTCGAGGTGCAAGACATCCTGGCCGTGGACATACCCCAGGGCAAAGGCCAGTTGTTCGACGATGTCGATGGCGGTCTTCAGTTCCAGCGGTTTCTGGAGGCGCTGGAGGGCGCTGAGCAGGCTGCCGCCCCGCACCAGTTCCATGACGATCAGCTGGTAGTGGTCGAAGCGATAGGTATCGTAGATGTCCACCACGTTGGGATGTTGCAGGCGGGCCAGCACCTCAACTTCGCGCTCGACGCTCCTGATCTCGTCGGGGTTTTCCACCTTGATGTACTTGACAGCGACCAGGCGATCCTTGATGCGGGGATGGCGAGCCAGGTAAACCAGCCCATAGGTCCCCTCGCCCAGCCGCTTGATGAAGTGGTAGCCCTCGATAGTCCGATTGATGAGCGGATCGGTGCCTGTCAGTTCAGAAACCGTCACAACGCCATGCTCCTCCCAAACCCTGTCTTATTGTATACCGGTGGTCAATAATCTGAAACTTCAGGCGTCCAGGCCGGGCACAGCCCTTCGGGGGGAGGAGGGGAGAGTTCAGCCACCAGGAGCGCCGGCCGTGCAGGGGTTCTGGCGGAGCGCCTGCGCCTCTTTATGGTTAGAGTTTACGCAGTTGGGTTGTGGGGGGATCACTTTTCGGCGGGAAAGGCCCTTCATGTGGTGTATAGAGGGGTGGCGTCGCCATGCATGGCGACGCTCTGGAGTTTGGCTTATTTTGCAGACGGGATAGCATTCGGTGTAGCTTAAGGTTTCAGACCGAGCGAACCGAGTGCCATCCCATGACTACTATCACACAAAATCCCGAATTACTCAACAACCTAGTGAAGCT
>DAOTXK010000221.1:0-36176 GCA_034435395.1 Anaerolineae bacterium
TCAAAGAGCACCCGCCAGCCCAGCACCGTGCGGGTCTGCGGGATGAAGGCCGTGGCCACGCGCAGGAAGCTCTGCCGCGTGGTCAGGAGGTTGGTCTCCGCCGCCCACTGCCCGGCGCTATCCACCCGCAGCGGCGAAGGAGCCATCCAGTAGGCCGACTCCTCGTCGCGCTCGCCGACAATGGCCGTGATACGGGCGCGCACGGGTACGCTGCTCTCCCACCCTCGCTGATCCAGCACGATCTCATCGCCCGGCCCCAGCCCCAGCGTTATCGACGCTTCCAGCCCCAGCGCGGCCTCCAGGTCAACTGCCGGATCGGCTGGCTCGCCCGGCCACTGGCCCGCGATCAGGCGAACCTGTTCCGGCCAGCCGTCGTAGAATGCCACCCGCAGGCGCGCCGAGGGGATATCCTGCCCGTTATGGACCACCAGCATGGGGGCGGTCTCTCCCCAGGTGACGGTCCCCGCCACCCAGCCGGGCCAATCGGTCTCAAAAATGCGCCACACCTGATCCTTCACCGCCTCGTCGGCGGCCTGCCAGGTGGCTCCCAGATCGTCGACTTCCAGGGCAGTCAGGCTGACCCGGCTGAAAATATGCACGTCCGCGGTGGGCTGCTGCGCCAGCCGCTGCACCATGCCTACCTGGGCCACCGCCGCCGTATACAACGGGACATTGGCCCCGATCACAGCGGCCAGCAACACGCCCACCATAATGGTCAGCAGCGACTGCCACTGCGTCAGCAGCCGTAACAACGCCAGGCGGACCGCCCAGCCCAACGGCAGACGATGGATCACCTTACGGAGCATGACGCCTCAACATGACCGGGGAAGGAAGAGAATACAACCAATACCCCTCGCCACCTGAAATCTCCTGTAACGCCGGTCAGATTGTAACGCATCCCGACCCAAAGGGGAGCACATGCCCCTGGCGACGCTATCGTCTGCCATGGCCTTCCCAGGGCCGCCCAAGGCCCCTATTCGGATATAGACAATTTTCACAAATCAGCTATGATATGCGTTTATGAACACCGACCGCCCATTGCACATCCGTCTCGCGGTGCCCGCGGATTATCCGGCCCTGGCGCAGATCATGGCGGAAAACTTCCGCGGAAAATTTGTCATTGCCCTGGGGCGGGATCCAACCAGGCGTCGGCGCTATCTGGAGGCCCTCCTCCCGACGGGGGTGCTTTGCTCCGGCCATGTGTATGTCGCCTACCGCGACGGGGCGCTGGCCGCCACCTTTACCATCAAAATGGCCGACACGATCCCTGCCGCCGACGACTACCGCTCGGCCCGCGAGGCCCTGGCGAAGGTGAGCCATCCGCTGCGCGCCTGGTGGGCGATCACGGTGCTTCGCCTGTTAGGGGGCATCAGGCTCCAGCCCGGCGAAGCTTACCTGGACAATCTGGTCGTGGCCAGGGCGCACCAGCGCCAGGGGGTGGCCACCAGCCTGGCCGATTTTTTTTACGAGCAGAGCCGCTCCCTGGGCAACCACACCATCTATGGCGACGTGATGAGCAATAATGCCCGGGTCATCGGCCTGTTCAGGCAGCAGGGGTGGGAGATCGTCCGGCGCAACTACTGGCTGGCCCCCCTCACCTGGCCGCTGCTGGGCACGCCGGGCATTTTTCGCATCCGCAAACGCCTGACCGACGAGTGACATGAACGATCCGGTGAACCACATCTACATCTCTCCCCACCTGGATGACGCCGTTTGCTCCTGTGGCGGATTGATCGACCAGCAGACCCGCCGGGGGGAGCGAGTCCTGGTGGTCACGCTGTTCAGCGCGGGCATCGAAAACGTGGACAACCTGCCGCCCTACCTGCGAGCGCTACACATCCTGTGGGGCTTCACCAATGCCGACCCCTTCGCGGCCCGCCGCCGGGAAGACCGCGCCGCCCTGGAGATGATCGGCGCGGCGCACCTCCACGTTGGCTGGCAGGGGGCGTTATACCGCCGGGGCCGCGACGGACGCCTGCTCTACACGGGGCTGGGCAACTTCGGACGGCCCGCCCGCGAGGATCAGCATCTGCTGGCCCGCATCCGCCATCTGTTGCTCAACCTGCGGCGGGAACACCCGGACGCGACCCTGTACGTGCCGCTGGGCGTGGGAGGCCACGTCGATCACCGGCTGGTTCACCGGGCCGCCCGCGACCTGCCGGGGCCGCTGTATTTCTACGAGGATATTCCGTATGTCTTCCTGGGCAAGATATCGCCGTTTGTGATGGCGGTGTTGACCGGCATTTCGCGGTTGGGCCTGCGGGAGACCTTCAGCGGCGACGCGCGGGTCAATGGCCTGATATCGGCCATTTCCAGCCGGACCAGCCTCTTCGCCGGCCCCCAGCTCACCCTGTTCGCCAACCGCGCCCCCTACCCGGCCCGCTGGCAGAACGTCCTGCACCCCATCGATTTGCCAGCCAAGTTCGAAGCCATGCTGCAATACGCCTCCCAGATACCGATGCTCTTCGGCTCGCCGAACTGGGCCTGGCAGTCGCTGGAAAACTACGCCACCTCCATCCGGCGCGAGGCCCGGGTTCCCCTGGAACGGCAGTGGGCGCTGGAGCCGCGCCCGGTTCGCCCGTAACGTCTGCATCCTCCACCTTCGACCCAGGACCGGACCGGCCATGAGAACGCCAATCATCACTGTTTAGATGCGGATGAAGTCCTGAGGCGCAGCCACACGCGTTTTTTCAAACTGATATATACTGAAGTCGCCCGTTTGTAATCATGTGTCGCAGACCAGAGTCCCATGAGGAACGGTATCATGACCCTACATTCCCGACGGTTGAAACTACCTGTGGCGTTGATCGCGCTGGTGGCCGCGCTGGTGACGGCTCCCCTGGCGCTGGCGGGGCCAGCCGGGCAAGGCTCCAGTCCGGTGGTGATCGTCAATACGGCCTACCTGCATCAGCGCACCGGCCCGGGCCCGGAGTATGTGGTACAGGGCATGCATGCGGGCGGCACCTTCCTGCCCGTGATCGGGCGCACCGCTGACCGCAGCTGGTGGCAGGTCGAGTCGCAATACGGCGTCGGCTGGGTGAGCAATGAGTACGTCCTCACCCGTGGCAACTTTCGCGGCGTGCCGGTCGTGACCGAATTTGGCGTCCTGGATCGGCCCAAGGCCATCGTCTTCGGGCTGGAAATCCCGGTCTATGCCCTGCCAAACCCCGGCAGCTTCGTGCTGGGGCAGGCCCCGCGCGAGGCTCAGTTCCCGATCGTCGGTCGGGCGTATCACTCCGGCACCGAAACCTGGTACTGGCTGGTGGAAACGGAGGTGGGCCTGGCCTGGCTGGATACCGAGGACACCGCCGTCTACGGCGTCTCCACCAACCTCCGCACCTACACCCAGGAAGAAGCGCGCCAGCTGGAGCGAGGCACGTTCGCCCCCGACGGCATCGTCAGCCCGCCGCCGCCGACCCAGATTCCGCCCGTGCCGGTGGCCCCGCAGCTCGCCCAGGCGGCGACCCAGGCCGCGGCTCTCCAGGAACAGGCCACCCTGCCGTCGGAAGGGGCAGCGGTTGAGGGCGCGGCGGCGTTACCGCCCACCGCTACCCCCACGCCGCTGCGTCCGCCGGAGGTCTACCGGTTTCACGTGGCCGGTGACTGTTATGCCCTGCCCCTGGTGAACTTCCTGATTCAGTGGGGCCCGGTCCCGGCCACCCGGCTGGTTTGCTCCAATTCCGCCGCCGGGCGGGACGCGGTCATCCTTGGGCTGGCCGATGTGGGGATCGTGGTCAACGGCGACTGCGGCGTGGCGACCGAGGTGCCGGTGGCGACGCTCGTGGCCGGGGATGGCAGCAGCCGCTCATTGAGCTTCTGTATCCCCGCTGCGCCCAATACCACCACCCAAACGTTCATCACCTGGGTGAACAGCGCGGCGGGGGCGGCGGCCATCCGCCTGTACCAGGGGCTGCCAAACAGCGACATCCCCCTCTATGCCGTGCCGTTTGGGGGATAAGGGTCAGCACACCCGGGGACAAATGATCGGACAGGCGCTGCTCCGGGGTGAGCCAACGCCTGCCCGGCTGCCAGTCGGCTGTCGGTTATGACTGCCAGGTTTCCTGCAACAACCGCTCGTAGTTTCGCCCCGGCAGGATGCAGCCCAGCGGCGTGGGATTCTGGACGCCCGTCAGCGTGGGCAGCGTGCAGGGTCGGTTGTGCCAGGTTTCATGCGCCAGCACCGCAACCCCCAGCGCCTCTTTGCTCGTCGAGTCGATGCCCACATCCTCGTGCGACAGGACGGTCAGCGGGGCCAGCGCCGCGCGCAAGTGCTGCATCAAACGGGGATAATGGTGCCCTCTGCCCCCCAGGATCATCTCATCGACGGCGACCGGGGCAAACAGCCGCAACGCTTCGACGGTGGAGGATACGGTAAAGGCGACGAATGTCTCCAGGATGCTGGCCGGGGCCAGCTCGCCGGCAATCGCCTCCCGCCAGATGGCATCGGCCTTCGCTTTGCTGAACAGCATCTGCCCGGCGGTCTTGGGGGGTCGCCGGCGCAGATAGGGGTGAGCCATCAGCTCGGCCAGCAGCCTTTCATCAACAGACCCGGTTTCGGGGCCGGATGAAGTCTCGTTCAGGCAGCTCTCGGCATAGTCGATGAAGACTGTGCCAGGGCCGATATCAAAAGCGATCGGTTGCGCCTGGGGCATGGACAGCGGCGGCACCAGGGTCAGGCTGGCGATCTGATCCAGGTTGTGCACCGCCCGGTAGCGCTCCGGATGCCGGAGCAGCAACCAGTCCACATAACCGATCAGCGGCGCGCCCTGCCCGCCAGCCGCCACGTCCCGCTGCCGGAAATGACTGGCCGTGGTGATGCCGGTCCATTCGGTGACGATGGCCGCCTGCCCCAGGTCCAGCGACGCCGTCACATGCCCATCTTCGCGGACCTCATGCCGCACCGTCTGCCCCTGCACGCCGATCAGATCGACCTGCTCCGGGTAATAACCGGCGTCCGCAATGCCCTCCAGCGCTCCTGCCGCAAACGCCTCACCCACGGCGACATCCAGCAGGCACAGGTCAGCCATGGTGATCTGATCGGGTTCTCCGGCCTGCAACACCAGCCTGCGCAGCTCAATCGGCCAGGGGATGGACAGGGCCGACACAACCTCAGCGCGGAGATTCGGGGGAGCGCCGTTGATTTCGCATACCGCGACATCAATCGCCTCGACACATGGCCCTGACGTCACACCGACAACGATCATGGTTCCCTCGCTTCTCTACAGAACGCCGCTTCCTAACGCGGGTCGCTGGTACCCCATGAAACGTCAGCGCGCCGCCGCGATCCGGCCAATTGGCCTGCCCCCGGCCGGTTGCGCGGCGCTGCACGGCCCCGGCCGGCCGCCATCATCTGCCAGCCGCCCATTCATAGAAACCTCTCCCCCGCCAGTCACGGACGGGAGCCAGCGCGTTCACACCTCACAGGCTGAGCCATACTCGCTGCACAACCTCCCAGTCGGTAGGCCCATCATGTCAGCTGCCCGCCCAGTGCTCGCGTCTAAGTTTCTATCTTCAGCAAAGATGGTATTATCTGTCAGGTGACTGATGCAATCGTTGGCGTAACCGGAAAAACGTCCAAGACCGCGTCAGTGTCTCAAAACGCCGGATGCCGCGAGGTCGATTGATGAGGCGCTCAGGCCCCTGGAAAAGAAAGGACGTATCGACAAGCACACCCCCCTTCGTTCGCCGCCCTAAGTGCCAGCCAGGCCAGTAACTCTTTTTGGCAAAACCGTCGCTGCCAGCCGCAGCGGTGAACTAATGATAGGGCCAAATACCCCTATCGGTCAACTGCCCCCTGGCGCGCGCCAGTTGGCCCCCCAACCAGACGTCACCGCCAGACGGGCCATTCCCCTGGAGAACCGATCATTCCTGAAACATTCCCTATAATACATCCCTATAGTCGCTTATTGTACGTAATCCCCCCAATTCCGCCAGTGCCGGTCCGGCGCATCGCCACCAACCCCTGAGCAGACACTCGTCGATTCCGCCAAACTCTGTTATGGTGGATGGCGCGCCGGACTGACCATCCACAGGGGGAGTGACTCATGCCGACCTATCCCTTCCGCCAGGTAGATGCTTTCACCCGCCAGCCGCTGGCCGGTAATGCCGCCGCCGTCATCTTCGACGCTGACGACCTGTCCGACGCTCAGATGCAGGCCATCGCTGTCGAGATGAACCTTTCCGAGACGGCCTTTGTCATGCGGTCGGAGGTGGCTGACTTCAAGGTGCGCTTTTTCACCACCTTCGGCGAGATCCCGCTGGCCGGACATCCCACCATCGCCACCTTCCACGCCCTGGCCGAAGCGGGCCGCATCCAGGGCGAGGGGCGCGTGCGGGTCACACAGGAACTGGTCGTCGGCGTGCTGCCCGTGGCCATCGACCTGTGGGATGGGCAGCCGCAGCGGGTGATCATGACGCAGCAACCGCCCACCTTCCTGGCAACCTACGATCCGGAGCCGTGGGTCGAGGCGCTGGGCATCACCCCCGCCGACCTGCTGCCCGGCTACCCGATCCAGACCGTTTCCACCGGCACGCCGCAATGTATGATCCCGGTCCGCTCGCTGGAAGTGCTGCGGCGGCTGCGACCGGATAACCGGGCCATGCAGGCCCTGCGCGCGGCGGGCGACTGGTTCAGCCTGCACGTCTTCACGTCGGAGGCCCTGGACCCGGCCCACGCCGCCCATGCCCGGCACTTCGCCCCCGGCGATAAAGTCTTTGAAGACCCGGTCACCGGCTCGGCGACAGGGGGCATGTCCTGCTACCTGTATCGCTACGGGCTGGTGGACCGGCAGATATTCACCGTTGAGCAGGGGCACCTGCTGAACCGCCCCGGCTTGGTGGACGTGGAACTGGACGGCACGCCGGAAGCCATCACGGCGGTGTGCATCGCCGGGACGGCGGTGACGGTCATCACCGGCGCATTACACCTGTAAGGCGCGGCCCAAAGGAGCGCCCTAACCAGACGCCTATGAGAAAAATCCTGTGGACCGAGCGGTATCCGACCCAGACCTGGATGTTGTTCTGGGGCAGCCTGGTCAGCATGACCGGGCAGAGCCTGGTCTGGCCTTTCCTGACCATTTACATCCGCCAGCAGCTGGGCCTGCCGCTGGCCCAGATCACGCTGCTGTTCACGGTGCAGTCCATCGCCAGCCTGGCCGCGACCGGCGTGCTCGGCCCGGCGGTGGACCGCTTCGGGCGCAAGTGGGCCATGGTGGCCGCGCCGCTGGTCAACGGTCTGGCGCTGGTGGCCATGAGCCGCGCCGACTCCCTGGCGCTGTGGGGCGTCCTGCTGGCCTTTTATGCCATGAGCGGCGTGGTCTTCCGGCTGGGCAGCCACGCCATGATCGCCGACCTGATCGAGCCAGAACGACGGGTGGGCGCCTACGCCCTGCTGCGCATGGCTTTCAACGTGGGCATCGCCATCGGGCCGGCCATCGGCGGTTACCTGGTCATCACCTCCTACGCGCTGTCGTTCCTCATCGCCGCCGCGACCCAGTTCGGGCTGGCAGTGTTTGTGCTCGTCGCCATCCACGAGACGCTGCCGGAAGCCCTCCCCGGCGACCCTGCCGGCAAGCGCCAGATCGGCTACGGCCCCGTCCTCCGCGACCGGCCCTTCCTGAGCTTTTGGGGCGTCTACCTGCTGATCGAAGTGGCGGCCTCCCTCGTGTTCACGCTGCTGGCCGTCTACGTCAAGGAACAGTACGCCATCCCGGAGGACCGGTACGGTTTTATCCTGGGGACCAACGCGGCGATGGTGGTGCTGTTCCAGTACGCGGTCACGCGGGTCACGCGGCGCTACCCGCCCATGCCGGTCATGGCGGTGAGCGGGCTGTTTTACGCGCTGGGGATGGCCATCTACGCCGCTGGCTTCAACTTCTTCACCTTCTGGCTGGGCATGGTGACCATGACGGTGGGCGAGCTGATCATCTCCCCCACCGCCACGGCGCTGGTGGCCGACCTGGCCCCGCCGGACATGCGCGGGCGTTATATGGGCGCGTACAGCCTGTCCTACCGCATCGGCGGCGGCGTGGGACCGGTGGTTGGCGGCTTCCTCAGCGATACCCTCGCGCCCAATGCCCCCTGGGTGTTCGGCATGATCGCCTGCCTGCTGGCCATGGGCGGCTTCCTGCTGATGTCGCGCTCGCGCGCCTTCCAGTCGGCAGAGGTGACGAAAGCGGCCCGCCATGTTTAACCGGCGCGGGCGGCGGTTGGTGAGTATCGCCATCTGGCTGCCCCTGGATGGACGCCGATCAACGCGTTCTTCAACGCGTTCTCCTGAGAACTGAGGAGGCTGGACATGTTTGAGTTCGCGACCCGACAGGACATCGCCAGGAGTGCCGCCCGGCTGCTGGCGGAGGGCTTCGTCCTGCTCGACCTGGAAACCACCGGCCTCGACCGCGATCCTGGCGTGGAGATCGTGGAGATCGCCATCCTCAACCACCGGGGCGAGGTGCTGCTTAATACGCTGGTCAGGCCACAGGGACGCATCCCTTCCCAGGCGTCACGCGTTCACGGCATCACCGACGCTGCCGTGGTCGACGTGCCACCCTTCGAGGAGGTGTACGAGGCCATCGCTGGACGCCTCGCCGGTCAGACGGCGGTGGCTTACAACTACACGTTCGAGCGCAATATCCTGCACGCCGTCTGTCGCCGTCATCAGAAGCCGCCCGTCGCGCCCCAGAAGTGGTGGTGCGCCATGCGGGCCTACCAGGCGTTTATCCGGAGCCGGGGATGGTACACCTTAAGGAAGGCCTGCGCGCGAGAGCGGATCAGGATCGACGACACCCACCGCGCCCTGGGCGACTGCCAGATGACGCTGGCCCTGCTTTACGTCATGGCGGCAGCAGGCGGTTCCGGGTGATCACCGGCGCGAAGACGATCCCAGCCGTGGCGCTGATCAGCCGCCAGAAGTTACTTCCGTCACCGGCCAGACGGTCCGGGAACAGGTAACATCATCGCGATTTCAGATAACCATTGATCGGAGCCACACGCCTGACCATGAACACCACCCCGGAATGCGCCGTCTGTTTCCTCAGGCAGGCCAAACTCACCGCCCAGCAGATAACCGACGATCCGGGGGCGATCTTCGCGGCCATCCAGGTGGCGGCCCGGCACTTCGCAGCCCTTGACCCGGCGCGGACGCCCCCAGAAAACGCCAAACGACTGATCGACGCCGTGACCGCCCACCTCGGCGACGGCGATCCGTTCCGCGAACAAAAGGCCCGCTGCAACGCGCTGGCCCTGCGCGGCTATGAGGCCCTGCGGGATACCGTGCTGGGCGCGCCGGACCCGCTGGAAGCCGCCGTGCGCGCGTCGGCGGCAGGCAACATCCTGGACCTGAGCTTCTTTGCGCAGGTGGACATCGCCGCCGCCATTCAGGAAGCGCGGATGACCGAACTGGCGATCACCCACCTCGCCCAATTGCGAGAGGACCTGGCCACGGCGGCGCGGGTTCTCATCCTGGGTGATAACGCGGGCGAGATCGTCTTTGACCTGCCGCTGGTCGAGTTGCTGCGCGGCAAGGATGTTTACTACGCCGTCAAATCCGCCCCCATTGCCAACGATGTGACGATGGAGGACGCTGAACAAGTCGGCATGGGCCGCTTCGCCACTGTGGTCAGCATCGGCTGCGCCATCCAGGGCACGCCGCTCGATTTATGCTCGCCGGAGTTCCGGGAGCTGTTCGCCAGCGCCGACGTGATCATCAGCAAGGGCCAGGGCAACTTCGAAACCCTCGACGACGTGGAGGCCAATCTCTACTTCATCGTCAAAGCCAAATGCGCCCCTGCCGCCCAGGCGCTCGGCGTCCAGATCGGCGATGTCGTCCTGCTGGCCCAGCGCCAGCGAAGGCCCTAGCCACAGGGTCGCCTGTTCCCCGATCCCAGCGCCGCCCGCACCGCCGCCATCAGCGTCCCGTCGGCCACTAGGCGGCGGGCAGTTTCGATGTGCGGAGCCAGCGGCTCGTCGTGCTCCAGGAAGGGGATGGCCGCCCGGATCACGTCGTAGGCGGCCCGGGTGCCCCGGCCCATCCGCGCGTCCGGCCCCAGCGCCCCCCGCCGAAAGTCGATCCCCTGCGCCGCGCCGAACAGCTCCAGCGCGATCACCGTCTCGGTATTGACCAGCACCTCATGGGCCTGCCGCGCCGCCGTGGCCCCCATGGAGACGTGATCCTCCACGTCCGCCGAGGTGGACACATTGTCGATCACCGCCGGATGGGCCAGCACCTTATTCTCAGAAACAAGCGCCGCCGCCGTATACTGGGCCAACATCAGGCCGTTCTCCAACCCGCCGTGTTCGGTTAAAAAGAGCGGCAGCGCGCCGTCGTGTTTGCTGGGATCGACCAGCCGCGCCTGCCGCCGTTCGCTGATACTGGCCAGATCGGTGAGGGCCATCGCCAGGTAATCCATGGCCATGGCCACCGGCGCGCCATGGAAATTGCCGCCGCTGACCACCTCGGCATTCCCCGCTTCGTCCACAAAAACCAGCGGGTTGTCGTTGGCCGAGTTCAACTCGATGTCCAGCACCCAGCGGGCGTAGGCCACCGCGTCCCGCACCGCGCCGTGCACCTGCGGCATGCAGCGCAGCGAGTAAGCGTCCTGGATGTCCGTCGGGTCGTGCGGGCGCAGGTAGGTGCTGCCCGCCAGCACGGCGCGCAGGTGAGCCGCCGCGTCGATGGCGCGGGGATGGGGCCGGATGGCCGCCAACCGCTCGTCGAAGGCGGCAGGCGTGCCCCGCAGCGCTTCCAGCGACTTCGCCCCGGCCACGTCCGCCGCGCACACCAGGTTCTCGGCGCGGTAGGTGGTCAGCGCGCCCAGCGCTGTCATGAAGGCCGTGCCATTGATCAGGGCGACCCCTTCTTTGGCCAGCAGCGTCAGCGGCTCGATCCCCGCCCGCCGCAACGCCTCCCCTCCCGGCATCAGTTCGCCCCGATAGCGCGCCTCACCCTCGCCGATCAACACCAGCGCCAGGTGAGCCAGCGGAGCCAGGTCGCCGCTGGCACCGAGCGACCCCTGCACCGGCACCGCCGGATAGACGCGGTGACGCAGCAACGCCAGCAGCGTCTCGATCACCAACGGGCGGACGCCGGAGTAACCCTTGGCCAGCGTGTTGGCCCGCACCAGCAGCATGGCCCGCACTGTCGGCTCGTCGGCCAGCGGCCCGACCCCCGCCGCGTGGCTGCGCAGCAGGTTGACCTGAAGGGCCGCCGTTTGCTCCGAGCGGATCAGCTTATTTTTGAAAGCGCCGAAGCCCGTGGTCACACCGTAGGCGATTGTTCCCTGCTCCACCAGCCGCAGCACCGCCTCATGGCAGGCCCTCACCCGCGCCCGCGCCTCGTCGCCCAGAGCCGCCTCGGCCCCCTCGACCGCCACCGCCCAGACATCGTCAATCGTCAGCCGTTCGCCATCCAGAATAATTGTGCCCATCTCACCTCTCGTATGTGGGGAGGATGAACCCCGTCCACCCATCCACCCGTCTCCCCTCCCGACCCCAAGCGTAGCACGGCCAGCAGCCGTCGTCCACCATCCCCGCCCCATCGATCGCTGGCCACCCGGCGGCCATGGCCGGTCTCATGCTACAATACGGGCGAGCCAATTAACACGGGAGAGGGGCCTTATGGAATGTCCGCGCTGCCGCAATCCAATGACCTTCGACTGGAGCATCGGCACCATGCGCTGCGGGCGCTGCGACTACGAGTTGTTCCAGGAAGAAGCGCGCCAGATACGCCAGCAGCTTGACGGCGGTTCCCGGCAGACCGCCGAGAACCCGCGCCCGGCCAGCGCCGCCCCCGCCGCCCATCCCGGCAACCCGCCTAACCCGGTGGAAGCGCCCGGCGGCATGGACCTGAACGCCCTGCCGGAGAGCCTCAGCGATTTCGAGCGCGGGCGCATGCGCGGGCGGCTGGAAGCAGCCATGTTCGCCCTGGCCCGCCATGACGCCGACGGCGCTCGCCGGGCGCTGCTCTCGGCGCTGGAGATCAGCGAAGATTACCCGGACGCCTGGCTGCAACTGGCCGCCTTGGCCCCGGACGCCGACGAGCAGCGGCGGTGCCTGAAAAACGCCCTCGCCAGCGATCCCACCAATCTCGTCGCCCGCCAGGCCCTGGCCATGCTGGACGGCAGGCTGGACACAGCGGAACCTCCGCCAGGGCAGCGCCTGGAACCGGGCCAGGCTGCCAGTCTGCGGCTGGCCTGCCCGCAGTGCGGCGGGCGACTCGCCTACGACGAAGGTGGAAAAGCGGTCTTCTGCGCCTTCTGCGGCTACCGGGTGCTCGACGCCGACGAACTGGCCCGCAGCGACCACCACAGCCCCGTTTTTGAAGGCATCCTCAGGCGCAAATATCAGGGGAAACGCTGGAACGTCGGCCAGCAGTGGCTTCGTTGTGGCGAGTGCGGCGCGATCACCACCCTCCCCCGGCATACGCTGACCATCACCTGCCGCTTCTGTGGGTCTCGCCACGTGATCCAGGAAAGCGCCCAGGACCGCTTTGAGCAACCCGACCTGATCGCGCCCTTCGCCCTCGACGAGCCAGCGGCGCGGGCCGCCATTGACGAGAAGCTGAGCAGCGGCCTCCGGCGCATCACGCGCTTCTTCGCTGACGCGGTTGACCGCATCGATCTGCACGGGGCATATCTGCCCTTCTGGGTGTTCGACGCCGACATGATCGTCAACTGGTCCTGGTCGAACGCCCCCGACCGGGGCAAACATCCCATCCTGCTGAGTGACATCACGGTCCTGGCCGTCCCCTCCCCGCCGCGCGAGCTGGTGGACCGGATCGAGCCATACGATCTCCAGCAGAGCGTCGACTACGATCCGCGCCTGCTGGCGACCCATCCCGCCCGGCTCTACAGCATGGACATGACCGAAGCCTCGATCCAGGTCCGCTCCAAACTGGTCCGGCTGGCCGAACGGCGGGCGGAGACCGGGCTGCGCCTGCGCCGGCCCGCCAGCGGCTACAGCAACGACGACGCTGGCAGCCTGCGCCTGAACGCTTATACCGAGTTCCTGACCTACCGGCTGGCCCTGCTGCCGGTCTGGATCGCCCGGCTGGTTGAGGAGGATGGCGACACCCGGACGGCCCTGGTCAACGGGCAGACGGGCCAGGTGGCGCTGGGCGGGATGGAGGAGGCGGGCAGCCCTTGACAGGCCGGCCCCTCCACCCCAGCGCTGGCCTCCCAAAACGGCGCTCCCCCGACCTGTATTGCAGCAAGGCGTAAGGGCGGATAACCCATCTTCGGAGCAACTCCAGCCACCTGGCCTGGAGCGGGAAAGTAACTGCGTGGGCAGTTTGCGCAACCCAACATGCCCTTTCTACGTACAAGAAGGAGGTGTGCTCACCAAACCGGGGGCATATCAGCGGTGAAAGCGCTTACTTGTCTCGAGATCAGTTCAGGAGAAACCCCTATGTCGAACAGAGTCCTCGTCGCTTATGCCACCCGTTACGGTTCCACACAGGAAGTCGCCGAGGCCATCACGGCCAGGCTGTGCGAAGCCGGGCTTGAGGCAGACCTTCAGCCCATGCGGGGAGTGCAGACCCTTGAAGGCTACCGCGCGGTCGTGTTGGGAGCGCCCCTTTACATCGGTAAGTGGCCCAAGGACGCGCACCAGTTCCTGTCACGGCACCAGGAAGCCCTCACCCAGCGACCAATGGCGATTTTTGCGCTCGGTCCCCTTGGTACGGATGAGCAGGAGATGCAGGGTTCGCGGGCGCAGCTCGATAAAGAGCTATCGACGTATCCCTGGCTGAGACCGGTCGCTCCTGAAGTGTTCGTCGGCAAGTACGACCCGGCGAAGTTGGGATTCGCCCATCGTCTACTGACCATACTGCCAGCAAGCCCGCTCCATGGTTTGCCCGCTTCCGATCACCGGGATTGGGAGGCCATCCGCGCCTGGGCGGATGACCTGCCCGCGAAATTTGGGCTGTAGACAGTCAATCTTCGAAATAGGCGCTGGCGTAAGCCGGTCCTCCCGACAAATTCGGGATGACTCATGTCAGCAACATCTTAGAGATCGGCCTGATCGCTGGAGGAATCGCCATCTATCTGGTCACCCGAAAGCGAACGACCGCCCCGGCGCGTGAGTGATAGTTCAGAAGATTGAACCTGCCCATGGAGAGTCCAGACCAATGAACGACAAAGTCCTTGTGACCTATGCCAGCCGGAACGGGTCCACCGCTGGCGTGGCCGAAGCCATCGGCCAGACCCTGGCTGAAAGCGGCGTGCCGGTTGAGGTGCGCCCCATGCAAGATGTGAAAGACCTCGCTCCCTACCGGGCGGTGGTGGCCGGCAGCGCCATTCAAAAGCAGCAGTGGCTGCCGGAGGCCATGCAGTTCATGCAGACGCATCGGGCAACACTGGCTCAGAAGCCCTTCGCCGCGTTTTTGGTGTGTATGACGCTGACCATAAAGGACGGCAAATACCTGGACGAGGTGGCTGAATGGCTGGAGCCGGTGCGCGCGCTGGTGAGACCGGCGAGCGAGGGCTATTTCGCCGGGGTGCTGGACATCAGCAAAGTGCCGTCGTTTCGCGACAGGCTGATGTTTCGTCTGAGTGTCGCCTTCGGCGTTTGGGCGGAGGGCGATCACCGGGATTGGGAGGCCATCCGCGCCTGGGCAGATGACCTGCCCGCGAAATTGGGGCTATAGACATTTATCAAGCCCTGGCCCGGCGTTTCGACTACACGAAATAATTCCTGCACGCCTCGTCAATCAGCGCCGGGGTGAGGTGCAGCGGCTTGCCCTCATACTCACACAGCGCCACCACGATCCGGAGCAGATCGCGGGGGTGAACCGCCTGCAAGGGCCGATTGACGCTCCGATACCATTTCTGCATCAGATGCACGAACGAGTCTTTATCAAAGGGGATATCATGCGCCTGGCACGCCTGCACAAATATCTGGTAAAACATGCGGTCATCCGGCGCGTGCACCCCCACCTTCATCTGGATGCGCCGTAAGAACGCATCATCCACCAGCTCATTGGGGTCCAGATTGGTGCTGAACACCAGCAACTGCCGGAAAGGCACCTGCATGGTCTGGCCAGTGCGCAGGCGCAAAAAATCGATGCCGGACTCCAGCGGCACGATCCAGCGGTTGAGCAACTCCGACGGGCTGATCAACTGCCGCCCGAAATCGTCGATCAATAACATGCCCCCGTTGGCCTTCAATTGCAGCGGTCCCTCGTAGAATTTGGCGATCTCGTCATAGCGCAGGTCGAGCGCATCCATCGTCAACTCGCCGCCCACCATGGCCACCGGTCGCTGGAACAACCCCCACCGTTTATCCACCCCCAGGTCGCCGGTGCTGGACGCCATGACAGGCACGGGCCGGTGAATCAACGGATCGTAGATGGTGATGATCTGGCCGCCCACCGTGACCGCATAGGGCAGCCAGATAGGGTCCTCCCCGCTGATCAACCGGCCAATGGCCTCCGCCACCGTGGTCTTGCCGTTGCCGGATGGGCCATAGAGAAACAACGACTTGCCAGAATTGACGGCGGGGCCAAGGCTCCGGTGGAAATCCTCCGGCAGCACCAGATTGGAGAGAGCCTTCTTCACCGCCTCGGGGGTGACTTTCTGGCGATCCTCCGTCTGGAGCTGGATCGCCAGGTTGTAACGTTCGAGGGATACGGGGGCCGGCCCCAGGTACTGGCTGCGTTCGAAGGATTCCTTGGCCCGTTCGCGCCCCTCGTCACTGAGGGAATAGATGTAGCTCATGCGCCCGACTGCGCCCGCCGAGGCCACCTCCACGATATGCTCATGCTGCATTTGCTCCAGCAGGCGGTCCAGGACGCGGGCATGAATGCGAATCACCTCCACCGCCCGCCCCAGGCTGACACGCCCCTCACTGTAGAGCAGGCGCAACAGCAGGTCATTGACCAGCGCCACCGATATCCCCAGATCGTCGATTTCCTGCGCCGCTGCCAGGACATCCGGCAGGGTCACTTCTTGTAGCACCACGTTCGGGTCCCCCACGCCTGTTCTTCACCGTTCGGTCATCCCACATCATCAGTATAGTCAATCCCTATCCCACAGCAACCGGCATTGCCCGAACCAGCATAAAGACAAACCCCTTCCTGACAGACTTCGTACGCGATGGATCATGTCAGCCCTCGGCTGGCAGAAAAAAAACCTCCGCCCCCAGGCACAGGCCCGGGAGCGAAGGCTTATTCTGATGAGCGCGGAGGGACTCGAACCCCCAACCAAAGGCTTAAAAGGCCCCTGCTCTACCGTTGAGCTACGCGCCCACCAACGCCCCCGATCATAACACAAAGCGGCGCATTGGTACAGAGTGTTTGGGCGCTCAACCGCCATTCCCCCGCCGGACGGACACGGTTCGCTTTGGATATGTTGCCCAAACCGGTCCGGACGAGTGGTGCGACACGTTGTGATACACTAGGTCGCGCCGGCAGGCATCAGTGGTCATACAGAAACCGGCGACGCCGGCTACAATTGGAGTTGGCTGCCCCACGTAAACCAAGGAGGGACCTGATGGCCAAAACAAAGATCACATATACGACCCTTTCTTCGGAAAACGAGGAATTGCACCGAGAGTTCGACGCGGCTGTCGCGCGTGTGACCGCCCAGTTCGGCCAGACCCACCCCCAGTTCATCGGCGCGGAAAACCGGACAGGTCGCCCCACCTTTGAGAGCCGTAGCCCCATCGACACCACCATCGTCCTGGGGCACTTCCAGCGCGGCACGCGGCAAGACGCGCAGGACGCCATCGCCGCTGCCCGCGCCGCTTTCCCCATGTGGAGCGGCAAGCCCTGGCAGGAGCGCTGCGACATCCTGATGAAGGTCGCCGACCTGATCAGCGAGCGCATCTACGATCTGGCCGCGGTGATGGTGATCGAGATGGGCAAAAACCGCATCGAGGCGCTGGGCGAGGTCGAGGAATCCGCCGACCTGATCCGCTGGAATGTCGCCAAAATGCGGGAGACCAACGGCTTTGCCGTCAAGATGGGCGCCTATGATCCGAAGAAGGATGAGAACATCAGCGTGCTGCGGCCCTACGGGGTGTGGGCCGTGATCTCGCCCTTCAACTTCCCGATGGCGCTGGCTGTCAACCCCGCCGCTGCCGCCATGCTGATGGGCAACACCGTCGTCTGGAAGTACTCGTCGGACACGCCGCTGGTCGGCGTCCGCGTCACCGAGTTGTTCTTCGACGCGGGCGTTCCCAGGGGCGTGCTCAACCTGGTGACCGGCGGCGGCGGCACGGTCGGCACGGCGCTGATCGACAACCCCGGCGTGGACGGCATCACCTTCACCGGCAGCTACGACGTGGGCTACCGCATGGTCTACAAGCAGTTCGCCAAGGACTTCCCCAAACCCGTCATTGTGGAGATGGGCGGCAAAAACCCGGCCATCGTCATGCCCAGCGCCGACCTGGACGTGGCGGCCATGGGCGTGGTCCGCGCGGCCTACGGCATGGACGGACAGAAGTGCTCCGCCTGCTCGCGGGTGTACGTGCACGAGGCCATCAAGGACGCCTTCCTCGACAGGTTATTGGCGACCATCGACCGGGTGGTTAAGATTGGGGACCCGCGCCAGAAGGAGACCTTCATGGGGCCGGTGGTCAACCGCAACGCTTTTGAGGATTTTAAGCGTTACGTGGCCAGGGCCAAAGCCGACGGGGAAATCCTCTGCGGCGGGGACGTCCTCACCGACGGCGCTTTCGCCAAGGGTTACTACGTGGAGCCGACCGTCTTCACCGGCGTGCCGGAGGATCATGAGCTGGTCAAACACGAGCTGTTCCTGCCGATCCTCTACGTGGGGACGTTTAAGACGCTGGAGGAAGCCTTGCAAAAAGCCAACGACACCGAATATGGCCTGACGGCGGGCTTCTTCAGCAATGACGAGGGGGAAATCCAGTACTTCTTCGACCACATCCAGGCGGGCGTGGTGTACGTCAACCGGGCGGCGGGCGCGACCACGGGGGCCTGGCCGGGCATCCAGACTTTCGGCGGCTGGAAGGCCAGCGGCTCCACCGGCAAAAACATCGGCGGCCCGTACACCATGCCGCTCTACGGGCGTGAGCAGAGCCGCACGCGCATCATCGGCTAGGCGGCGCGATAATCGCCCAAACACGGCGGGTCGGGCGCGAGATGCCCGGCCCGTTGCGTCTGATCAGCGCCGGACAGCGCCCCCCGTGTTATAATCGCCGCAGACGGTGGTGAAGAGGTACGCAACATGAGCGCATTGCTGGAGAGAGCTTTTGCCGAAGCCTCCAAACTGCCTGAGGCGGAACAAGACGCCCTGGCAAGCTGGATACTGGAAGAACTCAAAGCGGAGCGACGCTGGACAGAGGTATTCAGAGACAGCGCTGACGCTCTGGAACAGTTGGCAGACGAAGCGCTGGCTGAGTATGCAGCCGGCAAGACA
Organism: Anaerolineae bacterium; assembly: GCA_034435395.1. GTDB lineage: Bacteria > Chloroflexota > Anaerolineae > Aggregatilineales > Ch27 > DAOTXK01. Next base: position 18,378 of record DAOTXK010000221.1, read on the forward strand.
GAAGCGCTCGATCCAGACCAGCTGTGAACTCACACACGACTGTCCGATTTCGTAAAGCATTTCAGGCGTTGCCGCCGGATGTTCGTCAGCAAGCCAGAAAAGCTTATGCCCTGTTCCAGCAAAACCCTCACCATGATCTGGTTCTGGATAGGCTCTCATGCCGTGTATGAGAAGGTGATCTCGCAGTTGTAATCCGCGTTTCCTGGGCTACACCCACCAGAGGGATATCACCCTATGCCCGACAAAATCATCTCCATGCGCGAGGCGATCCAGGAGTTCGTCCACGACGGCGCGACGGTGGCCATCGAGGGCTTCACCTCGCTGATCTGTTTTGCCGCCGCTCACGAGATCATCCGCCAGGAACGGCGCGACCTCACCCTGTGCCGCATGACGCCCGACCTGATCTACGACCAGATGATCGCGGCAGGAACTGCGCGCAAGCTGGTCTTCAGCTACCTGGGCAACCCCGGCGTGGGGTCGCTGTATGCCGTGCGCCGCGCCGTGGAGAAAGGCATCCCCTGCCCGCTGGAAATCGAGGAATACACCCACTTCAGTATGATCGGGCGCTACACGGCAGGGGCGGCCCGGCTGCCCTTTTTCCCGCTGCGCAGCCACACCGCCAGCGACCTGCCCGCCCACAATCCCCACATCCAGTGGGTCAGGAGTCCCTACGAAGACGGCGAGACGATCGCTGTGGTGCCGCCGCTCAACCCGGACGTGACCATCATCCACGCGCCGCGCTGCGACCGGCACGGCAACACCCAGTTCTGGGGGCTGCTCGGCGTGCAGAAGGAAGCCGCTTTCGCCGCCGATAAAGTGATCGTGGTGGTGGAGGAAGTGGTGGACGAGGCCGTGATCCGCGCCGACCCCAACCGCACCCTGATCCCAGACCTGATCGTGGACGCCATCGTGGTCGAGCCGTATGGGGCGCACCCCTCCTACGTGCAGGGTTACTACGACCGCGACAACGAGTTTTATCTGCGGTGGGGCGATCTCTCCCGTGACGTGGAGCCGACCAACGCCTGGCTGGACGAATGGGTTTACGGCGTCAGGGATCGCGCCGCATACGTCCAGAAGCTGGGGGAGGAAACACTGGCCCGGCTCCGGCCCGGTACGGCGCTGGCCCAGCCGGTCAACTACGGGGAGTACGCCTGAGGTTGCCTGACGAGCGCGCATCCACCACCGCCCGGCGGGTCAACCGGGCCTGGGCCGTCGGCACGTGGGCCGTGGCGATCAGCGTGTTCGCCGCCCAGGTCTGGGTCCTGCTGGACCCCACCGCCGACTCGGTGCGGGCGGTTTTTCCTGACTGGCCCCACGATCCGGCCTACGACGGCTACTTACGCGCCGTCGCCTGGGCCGATATACTATTTATGCAACCGCTGATCTTCCTGACGGGCGTCGGGCTGTGGCGGATGCGCCGCTGGGCGTGGGTGGCGGGCGTGGCGGTGGGCGGCGCTGGCGCGTATTTCACCATCATCCAGGCGGGCGCTCAACTGACCATCGGTGACGCCTACAGCCTTTATGGCGCAGGGGTGTGGGGCGCGCCCTTCGCGGGCACGTTCCTGGCTCCTCTCATGAACTGGATCAGCCTGCTGCCCTTCGCGGTTTTTCCGGTCGGGCTGGGCATCCATGGCGCACGCCAGTTACGCCGTCATCATTCGCCAGCTTGGCCGCCAGCTTGGCGCATTGACGAAGGAGAACATCCATGGCAGGCGAACGCGAACCGATCTTCTGGCGGGGTGAGCTGATCGGTTATATCGAGAATCCTCGGAAGTACCCGGCGCTGTGGCGTGGCAAGTGGGTGCCCGCCGCCCACGACTTCACCGAGCAGTTCCTGAGCCGGCTGCACAAAGGGGACCGCATGTGGGTGGAATTTGGCACGGAGTCGCCCAAGGAGATGGCCTCCGTCAGTCGAGTGCCCGATGACGAGATCGAGCTGATGCTGGACATCGAGGGCGAGCAGACGATCCACACCAATCCGTTTAAGGAACCGTGAACGGCGGGCAAGAGTGGTTATTCCGCCTGGCCCCTGACGACTTGCCGTCGAGAAAGATATCCGTATGAGCGACTACACCGCTTCCGAAATGATGATCGCCGTGGCCGCCCGGCCCCTGCGGGAGGCGCGGACCGTCTTCGTGGGCGTCGGCATCCCCAATATCGCCTGCAACCTGGCCAAACGAACCGGCAACCCGGCGCTGGCCCTGATCTACGAGTCGGGCGTTTACGGCGCGCAGCCCGCCCGTCTGCCGCTCTCCATCGGCGACCCGACGCTGGTCAGCGGCGCGACCGCCGTCATGTCGATGGCCGACCTGTTCCTGTACTATCTGCAAGGCGGACGGGTGGATGTGGCGCTGCTGGGAGCGGCGCAGATCTACCGCTTCGGCAACCTCAACAGCACCGTGATCGGGGCCTATGCCGGTCCCAAAGTGCGGCTGCCGGGCAGCGGCGGGGCCTGCGAGATCGCCATCAATGCCCGCCGTATCCTGATCATCACCGCGCTCAACAGGCGCACCTTCGTGGAGAAGGTGGACTTCGTCACCAGCCCCGGCTACCTCGCCGGGCGGGCGGAGCGCGAGGCACTGCACCTCCCCGGCGCGGGGCCACAGCAGGTGATCACCGATAAGTGCACCTTCGACTTCGCGCCAGACACCGGCGAGATGCGGCTGGCGGGCCTCTACCCCGGCGTGACGGTTGATGAGGTGCGGGCCGGGGTCGGCTGGGACTTGGCGGCCCCGGCTGACCTGCCGATGATCGAGCCGCCGACTGAGGAAGACCTGCGGGTTATGCGCGAGGAACTCGACCCCGCCGGCCTGTATCGGGGATCGGGCGGCTGATGCCGCACGGGCCAGTCTTCCCTGAGCCGACAGTGCCACCCCCCGGTCGCTGCCCAGGGCATACGGCTTCGAACTGCCCGCTGAACGGCAGGTCACCGCCGCCCTGCGCCTGATCCGCTGGCTGGCTGCCGAACTGGGGCTGACCCATCTCGCCGGGCACAGCGAATTTAACCCGGCCACCGACTGCCCCGGCGCGCACACCCTGCCCTACCTGGACGTGCTCGCCATGGCGGCTGGCCTGGCGCGAGGCACCGGCGGGTATGGGCCTTCGCCGGAGCAGCTCGTTCAGACGGCCACCGCTGCCGCCCGGCAAGATGGTGGCTAGAGCACTTTCATCATGTCGCGCCGGACTGACGCGGCATCCTCTGCGGTGAAACGGCAGGTTAACACCGAAAGATGACCCGACCGAGGGAGAATGTGGTATGATGCGAGCGTTTGCGGAAGCCCAGCCGTGAGAGCGCCAAAAGCGTCAGATACTGCGGGTCTGTAAGCTGAAAAGAGAAAAAACACACAACCATGAGTCCCCAACACCCCGACGGGCACGTGTTTTACCGCCAGATGTGGCACGACTACCCGCGCATCGTCCGTGCGGAAGGTGTTTACCTGATCGCCGAGGATGGCCGCCGTTACCTGGACGCGGCGGGCGGCGCGATCGTGGTCAACATCGGGCACGGCGTAGAACCGATCGCCGAGGCCATGGCCGCCCAGGCCCGGCAGGTCGCCTACGTGCATGGCGAAAAGTTCACCACGCCGGTTCTGGAGGAGTACGCCGCTGCCCTGGCCGAGGTCATCCCCCTGCCCGACGTTCGCTTCTTTCCACTGACGACGGGCAGCGAGGCCAACGAGGCGGCCCTCAAGCTGGCCCGGCAGGTGCAACTGGTCCGCGGGCAGGGCAGCCGTCATCTGGTCATCGGGCGCTGGAACTCGTATCATGGCATCACGCTGGGGACGCTGGCTGTCGGGGGGCGTAAGAGCGCCCGGGGGCGCTTCCTGCCGATGATGGCCGACATGCCGCACATCGAGCCGCCCACCTGCTATCGCTGCCCGTTCGGCCAGACCTATCCAGCGTGCGGCCTGACCTGCGCCCGTCTGCTGGAGCGGACGATCACCGCGCTCGGCCCGGAGAACGTCGCCGCCTTCATCGCCGAGCCAGTCTCCGGGGCGGCGCTGGCGGCTACCGTCCCGCCGCCGGACTACTGGCCGATGGTGCGCGACATCTGCGACCGCTACGGCGTGCTGCTGATCGCCGACGAGGTGATGTGCGGCTTCGGGCGGACCGGGCGCTGGTGCGCGTTCGAGCACTTCGGCTTCACGCCGGACATCCTGACCCTGGGCAAAGGTGTGGCCGGTGGCGTTTTCCCCCTGGCGATCATGGCGGCGCGCGGCGCGCTGGTGGAGGCGTTGTACGCTGCCGGACAGGACTTCTCGCACGGCGGCACCTTCTCGCACCATGCGGTCGGGGCAGCGGCAGGGCTGGCCACGCTGCGTTACGTCCAGGAAAATCGTCTGGTGGAACAGGCGGCGCACAAGGGCAGAGTTTTGGGCGAGCGTCTGCGGGCGGAGCTGGGCGACCTCCCCGGCGTGGGCGACGTGCGCGGCCTCGGACTGATGTGGGGCCTCGAGTTCGTGCGGGATAAAGCGGGCAAGACGCCCTTCGCTCCCCGGTTAGATGTGGCCCACCGCGTTTTTGACGCCGCCCGCGACCTGGGTGTGATGACCTATCCGGGTCGTGGGGCGGCAGACGGCACGGCGGGCGATACAATCATGGTCGGCCCGCCGGCCATCATCAGCGAGGACGAAATCCAGACGGTGGTCGCGCGGCTGGCGCAGGCTATCGGCACCGCCGTCAGCCCACTGCTGGACCGCCAGCCGTAACAGCGTTCACCAGGAAAGGACCACCGTTCATGACCCACCGCATCATCAGCGTCTTTGGCGGCTCGTCGCCGCGACCTGGCTCGCCCGCCTATGAAGCGGCCTACGCCGTGGGCCGGTTGCTGGCCGAAGCCGGTTATACGGTCGCCACTGGTGGCTTCACGGGCGTGATGGAAGCGGCCAGCAGGGGGGCCGCCGAAGCGGGCGGCCATGTCATTGGCGTGACCACCGATGTGATTTATCAGTGGGAAGCCCAGGATAACCGGGCGAACGCCTGGGTTAAAGAAGAGATTCGATTCCCCACGCTGCGCGAGCGCCTGTACCACCTGGTGGCCTTCTGCGACGCGGCCGTCGCCTTGCCCGGCGGCATCGGCACGCTCAGCGAAGTGAGTTTCATGTGGAGCCTGCTCCAGACCGGGGAGATCGCGCCAAAACCGTTGATCCTGTTGGGGGAGCAGTGGCAAGACCTGTTGAAGCAGTTTTACGGCCAGGGCGAATACATCAGGCCGGAACACATGCAGTTGTTGCGGTGCCTTCAAACGCCTGAGGAAATCATCACGGCGTTGAATGGAGAAGTTGTCCGGTAAATCTGACTGGCGGTGGCGGTGGTATACTCAGGCCAGCTTCGCCGCCGCCCGTGCCACTTTCCAGAGCAGCGGGCCACTCAATTGCGAGGGACACCATGCCCGAAGTCGCCATCATGCTGGAAGGGCAGGACGGCATCAACTGGGAGCGCTGGCAGCGCCTGGCCGGGGCGGTGGAAGACCTGGGCTTCGCCGGCCTGTACCGCTCCGACCATTTCACCAACGCCCGGCCGCCCGACAAAGACTCGCTGGAACTGTGGGTCTCGCTGACGTGGCTGGCCAGTCACACCCGCCGCCTGGAATTCGGGCCGATGGTCTCGCCGGTCTCCTTCCGCGATCCGGTGTTCACCGCGCGTTTGGCCAGCCAGGTGGATGACCTCTCCGGCGGGCGGCTGATTTTGGGCGTCGGCGCTGGCTGGCAGGAGCGCGAGCACACCATGTTCGGCTACCACCTGCTGGACCCGGCAGGACGCTTTGACCGTTTCGAAGAAGGGCTGGAGGTCATCACCCGCCTGCTCAGGGGCGATGGGCGCGTCAGCTTCCACGGGCGGTACTACCGCCTGGAAGAGGCCATCCTGCTGCCCCGGCCCAGACGGCCCGGCGGCCCACCCATCCTGATCGGCGGCAATGGTCCCCGCCGCACGCTGCCGCTGGTCGCGCGGTTCGCCGACGAGTGGAACGGCGTGTTCCTCACGGCGGCGCGCTTCCGCGAGTGTAACACCCTGCTGGACGATCGGTTGCAGGCCCAGGGCCGCCCGCCGGATAGCGTGCGGCGCTCGCTGATGACCGGCCTCCACTTCGGGCGGGATGAACAGGAACTTCAGGCGGCAGTCAAGCCCTGGGAGATGACGGATGAGGAGATGCGCGCGCGTGGCATCGTCACTGGCACACCAGGAGCCGTCGTCGACCAGCTCGGCCGCCTGGGTGACGCCGGCGTGCAGCGCGTGATGCTGCAATGGCTGGAGCCTGATAACCTGGACAAGCTGGAAGCGTTCGCCCAAACCGTCCTGCCGCAGCTCTGACGGCCCTGCCGGGCCTGCCATGAGGGAGAGCGTTGATGACGCCGGAGCGCACCGCGTCACAGGAGCGCTGGTTGCGGTTCTTCAACGACGTGCTGTATAACGCCGGGACACCGCTCTATGACAGCGTGGACTGGCTGACCTTCGGCGCATGGTGGCGGCTGGTGCGTCATGCCCTGGACTACGTGCCGCCTGGGGGGCGGGTGCTGGAAATCGGCTTCGGGCCGGGCAAACTGCACACGCACCTGGCCCGGCAGGCAGACCTGTGTCTCGGCCTGGACCGGGCCTGGGGCATGTGCCGCCACACCAGGAGGCGTCTCCAGCGGGCCGGGCTGCCGGTTCGCCTCACGCGGGGCAGCATCTTCGCCCTGCCCCATCCGGCGAACGTTTTCGACACCGTCATCAGCACCTTCACCTTCTCCGGCGTCCCCAACGGCCCAGCCGCCATGCGGGAAATGGCGCGGGTGACTGCCGTGGGCGGGCGAGTCGTGCTGGTGGACATCGGCCTGCCCGGCGACGGCAACCGTATGGGCACGTTCTGGGCGCGGCTGTGGGAGCGTTTGGGCGACTTCCTCTACGACCAGCCCGCCCTGATGGCCGACGCCGGGCTGGAAGTCACCACCTTCCAGGAATTCGGGCCGGGGCGGCACATCCGGGCCGTCGTCGGCGAGAAACGCTGCGGGCATCCTGGCTGAGGCCGACTCTGCACTGAAGGGAACGGCGCGGGCATGGCGCAGGATGTGGCGGCCAGTCACCGGCGTCAAGGGGAGGCATTCGCCGCCAACCGGCAGCGTTCCGCCGCGATCTGTGGCACAATAGGGACCATGGCCTTTATTGACCCTGTCCCCTCCTCGACTGGCAGCGATCCGGTCAGACGCCGTCTGAGCCAACGTTCATGGGATGGGACCGGAGGGGGATGTCTGGGAGAAGTTCCTGACAGGTGAACCGGCATGAGCGTCTACACCAAGGCGGCGAGTTATGTGCTCGACGCGTTGTGGGAAAACGAAGACTTTCGCGAGCACTTCCATAACCTCCATGCCGAGCTGGCCGACCTGGGACCGCTGAGCCAGGTGGTCTTTGAGCCAGCCTACCGGAAGTTTAAGGCCAGCCTGGACGAGGATGCGCTCCTGCTGCTGGAATCCCAGGTGACTCAAGACCTGATCACGCCGCTCTTCTCCCGCCCCGGCTTCCGCGAGATGTGGACGGCGTGGGACGAGGCCACGCGCGACGAGTTCGTCAAAGAGCAGTCCGAATTGCAGGTGGCGAGACTGCTGATCCAGGTTTACGATAAGGACCTTGACCGCGCTTACCGCGAGGCTTATGCGGCCTATCTGGCCGGACAGGAAACCCGCCACAGGAAGTAGCCGCCTGGCAGGGCCTGTGTTTTGTTGCATCATCAGTAAGGAGTTTTTATGGCATCCGAAAAAGGCGTCACGCCGCGCAGCGAAGACTACAGCCGCTGGTACACCGACGTTGTCCAGAAATCCGGACTGGCGGATTATGCGCCGGTGCGGGGCTGTATGATCATCCTGCCCTACGGGTATGAACTGTGGGAGGCGATCAAAAGCGGCCTGGATCGCCGCTTTAAGGAAACCGGTCACCAGAACGCCTACTTCCCCCTGTTCATCCCGGAAAGCTTCATCAAAAAGGAAGCCGAGCACGTCGAAGGCTTTGCGCCGGAGCTGGCGGTGGTGACCATCGGCGGCGGCAAACCCCTGGAAGAGCCGCTTATCGTGCGCCCCACGTCGGAGACGATCATCGGCTACGCCTACGCCAAGTGGATTCAGTCCTACCGCGACCTGCCCGTGCTGATCAACCAGTGGGCCAACGTCGTCCGCTGGGAGATGCGCACCCGGCTTTTCCTGCGCACGATGGAATTCCTGTGGCAGGAAGGCCACACCGCCCACGCCACTTACCAGGAAGCGGAAGAAGAAACGCTGCGCATCCTGGATATCTACGCCGATTTCGCCGTCAACGACGCGGCCATCCCGGTCATCAAGGGGCGTAAAAGCATCTCCGAGCGGTTCGCAGGGGCGCTGCACAGCTACGCCATCGAAGCCATGATGGGCGATCAACGCGCCTTGCAGGCGGGGACCAGTCATAATCTCGGCCAAAACTTCGCCAAGGCTTTCGACATCAAGTTCCTGGACGAGGGGAACGAGCTGCAATATTGCTGGACGACCAGTTGGGGCGTGAGCACGCGCTTCGTGGGGGCGATCGTCATGGCCCACGGCGACGACAAGGGTCTGCGCCTGCCGCCCAAGATGGCTCCCTACCAGGTGGTGATCGTGCCGATCTTCACCAAGGACGCCGAAAAATCTGCCGTCATGGAGGCGGTGGCGCGTTTGTCCACGGCGCTGAAGGCCAGCGGCATCCGCGTCCACGTGGACGACCGCGAAGGCCAGACGCCGGGCTTCAAATTCAACGACTGGGAGATGCGGGGCGTGCCAGTTCGCCTGGAGATCGGGCCGAAAGATGTCCGGAACGAGACGGTGGCTCTGGCACGGCGCGATGTCCCTGGCCGGGAGGGCAAGCAGATCGTGCCCCAGGCGGGCGTCGTGGCGGCGGTACAGCAGTTGCTGGTCGCGATCCAGGCCAATTTGCTGCAACAGGCCACCGTCTTCCGCGACAGCAATCTGTTCGAGGTGGTGGGGGATTACGAGAAGTTCGGCGAGATCATCAAGAGCGGTGGCTGGGCGCTGACGTGGTTCAGCGGCGATCCGGCGGACGAGCAGAAGATCAAGGAAGACTTCCAGTGCGTTTCGCGCTGCTTCCCGCTGGATCAACCCTATCCGGGCCAGACCGGGCCGTGCATCGTCAGTGGCCGGCCAGCCCAGCAGATGGCCTATTTTGCGCGGGCGTACTGAGCCACCTGGTCATCAGCCGCCGGGGGGTGTCCAGCAGGGTTAGCGGACGCCCCTTTTTATGCTTGTTGGGATTTACCCTTAACAGAGCACAAAGATAGTTCACTCTTGCTGGGATAGCGTACATTTGTTAGAATTTATGAATAACTTCCACGAGAACGGAAGTGTGTTAATAGTATCTCTGATCAGGTGGGTAGAAACGAGCTGGTTTAGGCGCTGTTAGCCACACGATACATCCTGTCCACATCCGGCGCTGCATACCAACAAGAATGTGTTTGTTCCCAGGTCACTCGCCCGCCGCACGAGGTCGATCGCGCGTGGGTATATTTTTTCGAGTTAAGGCAACCCTATGGCTTCCTACTTATTTGTTGATATTAATACGCTGCTGTCTCGTCTGCGCCAGCGCAGCCTCTCGATAGACCTTTACGAACTGGGGTCTGGGCTAAGGAGCGGGGCCACGCTGGCTGCCGGGCTGACCAGCGCCAGCGACCTGGTCGCCGTGGCCTTCGCGGACTGGGACATGGAAGACGCCATCTACGGGGGCACCGTCAGCCCCCGCCAGGCGTTTGAGGCCTCCGGCTTCGAGTTATGCACCATCGCCGACCGGGGCGACCTGGAACGTGTGCTGCTGGAAACCTACCTGGCCGCCGATCCCGCCATCAACGAGCTGATCATCGCCACCAACGACCCGACGGTCCTGAGCCTGCTGGATCACCTGCATCTGCCGCCGGGGGCGCGTGTGCGCGTCTGGGGCGAGGTCGGCGCGGCCAGCACCACCGCCCCCAACGTGGTCTTTCAGCCGCTGGAAACGATCCTCGGCATCAAGGGCCAGCTGGTGGCGCTGTACATCGACTTTGAAAACATCGCCATCAGCCTGGATAAACAAGGCTACACAGTCAACCTGGAGCACCTGATCGCGCGCTTCGTGAGTCAGGCGCGCGCCCACGGACAGGTCGTCAAGATGGCGGCTTATGCTCCCTGGGGGCAACGGGGCAGCCTGCCGCCGCTGGTGGATAACCTGGGGCGCGAGATCACCGACGAAGCGCCCAGCCGCCTGGCCATGGCCAACATCGATCCGGTGTTTAACCTGCCCGGCAAAAACAGCGCGGATATGCGCATCGCGCGGGACGTGATGGCCGACCTCATGCATGCCGAGAATGCCGACATCTTCATCATGGCCAGCGGCGACCGTGACTTCAACGAGGTGATCAACGCCCTGCGCACCCACAACAAGCAGGTGATCGTCTGGGGTGTACGGGGCAGCATCAGCCGCCAGGTGGAAACCAACCCGGCGGTCCTGATCGAATACATTGAAGACTTCACCAGCATGCAGCCGCATGAAGCGCTGGGGCGTCTCTATGGCACCACTGCCCCGGAGCCAGCGCCGGCCGTCGCCGCGCCTCCAGTGGACGTGCGGCCCTCGCAGTGGGTCAGCGCCATTCTGCAATACGACTCCATGGAGAACGCTGACCAGGGCATCAGTCAGCACGCCCTGGAAGACCAGCTGCTCGCCGTGAACGCCGTCGTCTCCCGAGACCGGGCCGCCAACCTCGTCACCCAGGCGCTGGCGATGGACATCTTCCGGGCCAGCCCGGATGGACAGACGCTGTTCCTCAACGACCAGCACCCGCTGGTCGAACAGACGCGCCTGGTACGGGACCGTATCGTGGCCCGGGTGGCCAACACGCTGGACGTGCGCGGCTGGGAATACGTCAACTACGGTTTCCTGCTCAAAGGCATCGCCATGGACCGCGAACTCGACCGTCCCGGCCTCAACCTCAATGACCAGTGGCGTTCCGAATGGGTGGACTGCCTGGTGCGCGAGGGAATCCTTCACCGCGAACTGATCCCGCACCGCCACAACCCCGATGACCTGGTCCCCGTGATCAAACTCTCCGCCCGCACCACCCGCCGCCTGGAGCAGGTCGACCAGATGGGCGAAGGGGCGGCCTTCCTGTACAGCCGGGTCGATGATGAGCAGCTCACCGGCATGGAGAAACGGATCGTCGTCAGCATCGAGCAGTTCACCAGCTTCCGCGGCTTCCTGTGGTGCCCCCTGGGCAGTCTGCATCGTCGGCTGCGCCCACACGATCCGGGCATGGTTTTCCAGCAAGCCATCGAAAAATTGCTGGCCGAGAAGGCGGTAGAAGTCAAAGAATACGAGAACCCGCAGAGCGAGTTCAAGACCAAGGGCATTTCCTTAATCGCCGAATCGGCCATCGTGCGGCGGATCATCAGTGAGCGTGACCGGTTTGTGCGGGCCTTGCTGGCCCTGTACGACCGTCACGAGGCCATTTCGGAAGTCACCGTGGGTGCCGAAACGGGCATGGAGACTGATGAACTGCGCCTGTGGCTATCGATCATGCAGGACGAGAACGTGCTCAACCCGGTGCCGGGCCGCAGCGGTCAGTACAGCCTGTTCCGCACGCATCATACCGTGCAGTCCGTCGCCAGCCGGAGCCAGTGACCGACACCTGCGCCCACCTCATTCCTCATCGGCGGTGGCCGTCACCTATAACCAGGCAAGAAGGGCAGCATACATGACTTCCAGCGGGCCGGTCCGTCACGAAATCCTGATGTGGGAAGACATCGACCAACTCATGGATGTCTTGATTCCGCAGATCACCAGCGTCCCGGCGTTTGATGTGTTGCTGATCATCACCCGGGGCGGGATCATCCCCGGCGGCCTTCTGGCCGAAGCGCTGGACATCCGCACGGTCCTCACCGCGTCGGTCGATTTCCCGGCGGAGATCGAGCGGGCGAGGCTGCTGGCCCTACCCAAGTTCCTGCAATTCCCGGAGGATGCGTTGCTGGCCGGACGGCGCATCCTGATCGTTGATGACGTATGGGGCAGCGGGCGCACCAGCACCGCCGTGCTGGGACGGGTAGAAGCGGCCCATGGCGACGCGGCCACCTGCGTCTTCCACTTCAACCCCTACCGCTCTCTGTTCACCCACGCCAAACCTGACTTCTACGGCGCGGTGACCGACGCTTACATCGTTTATCCCTGGGAACTGGACCGGGGCCTGAGAGGAATCCGGCTGGGCAGTTCGGAAGGTAACTGACCCCCTCCGCCCGGCCATCGACTGAACTCCCGCCCCCACACCCTGCCCTCGACGCCAGGCGCAACAGGACGCCCAGGGCCAGACCTTCCTGACGATCTCCCCTGTATCCGTCCCCCCAGATAGCTGTTTGGAATTTCGAACACGATTTATACGGTCTTCATCTTGCTTAACATATCTCGACGGGATATACTGCATACACTTGTAATCGATGTCTGGATAAGTATCATGTCGCACCGCTATCTTGTGTTGGGCTTACTGTCCGATGGGCCAATGACCGGATACGAGATCAAAAAGCGAGTGGGCGCTTCCTTGCGGTCCGTCACCCAGGCCAGTTACGGCACGCTTTACCCCACTTTACATCGCCTGCTGGACGAAGGGGCGGTTTTGATGGAGGAGCATTCGCAAACCCACCGTCCCGCCCGCAAGGTCTACTGCATTACCGAGCGCGGGCGGCGGGAACTCCAGGAATGGCTCCAGCAGCCGGCCGCCGCCGACCAGGTGCGGCGGGAATTCCTGCTCAAGCTCTTTCTGGCTTACGACCTGCCGGTAGAGAGCCTGAAATCGATGTTTTACCACCGGCGGGCCATCACTGAACGACAGCTGGCGGACCTGCAACAGGTGCAGGAGGCGCTCAATGGGAACACGCCAATCACCCAGCAGTGGGTCCGCGACTACACGATCGAGCTGTGCAAGGCCGAGTTGAACTGGCTGGACCGGCTTATTGCCCATATGGAGGCCGATACGGAGCAAGAGGAACAACTCTTGGGCGCTTAACTTCCACAAAAAGGCAGGTTAAATCGTTGGCTATGGAAAATCAATTGCCAGATGAGCAGCAACAGGGACAAGCGGATAACAACTTTGAGCAGTTGCTGGAGGCGTCGTTAACTTTTACCCCGCTGGAACGCGGGCAGATACGGACCGGGATCATCCAGCAGATTCTTCACAACGAGATCATCGTGGATTTAGGCGCCAAGCAGGACGGAATCGTCCCCGCCCAAGATATCGAACGGCTGGACCCGGAATTCCACGCCGGGCTGAGAGTCGGGCAGCAGGTGCCGGTCTACGTGCTGAACCCCTACGACCCGGATGGCAACGTCATCGTCTCCATCAACATGGGTCTGCAAAAACATGACTGGGATGCGGCGCAGGAGCTCCTGGAGTCCCAGGAGGTGGTCGAGGTCACCGTCACCGGCCACAACCGGGGCGGCGTGCTGGTGCGCTGGCGTCGCCTGGAGGGGTTCATCCCGACCTCGCATATGGTATCCGTCAGTCCGGGCCTGGTCGGCAACGACCGCCGCGAGACGTTGCAGGAACTCGTGGGGAACTGGCTGCACGTCAAAGTTATCGAGGTGGAGCCCAACCGCCGACGGCTGATCTTCTCGGAACGCGAGGCGCAAAAGGAATGGCGGGCTCAGCAAAAAGCCCGGCTTCTGGCCGAACTGCAAGAAGGTCAGGTCATCACCGGCACGGTGACCGGCCTGCGCGACTTTGGCGCTTTTGTCAACCTGGGTGGAGCCGATGGGCTGATCCATGTCAGCGAGCTGGCCTGGCACCGTGTCGACCACCCCCGGGATGTGCTGAAGGTCGGCGACGAGATCGAGGTTTATGTCCTCAGCCTGGACCGCGCAACCAATCGTATCGCCCTGAGCCGCAAGCGCCTGTTGCCAGACCCCTGGGTCAGCGTGATGGATACCTACCATGAGGGGCAACAGGTGGAAGGCACGGTGACCAATGTGGTGGACTTTGGGGCTTTCATCGCCCTCGACGATGGCCTGGAAGGGCTGCTGCATCTCTCCGAAATGGGCGACGGCACGCTGAAGGAACCCCATTCCTACGTCAAAAAAGGCGACCGGCTCAAGCTGTGCATCAGCCACCTGGAGCCTGAGCGGCGGCGGGTCGGCTTCACTCAGCGGTGGGGGGTGGATGAGGCGGAAGAGGCAGGCGTTGAGCCCGAAGAAGCCGAAGGCGGCGAGGAAGTCCTGGGGGACGAAGAGCCACCGGCTCACCCGTCGGTCGCTGAAGAAGGCGCCGCCGATCTCGAAGACGCTGCCGAAGTTGAGACGAGCGACTCCCTTGATGACGAGTCCGCGCCGACCGCCGACGCCGGAGCCGGCTAGCCAGCGACTCGCTGGCCGCTAGCGACTCGCTAGCCGCTACCAGACGTCCCGGTCAGATAATCGGGACGTTTTGCTTGCCCATCCGGCCTCTCCATCAGGCCCGCCCCCGCCCCAGTTTCCCCGCTGGGCCAGGAAATCCCCGCCAGACGCGTATTTGGAGTTGACAAACTATTTTCTAACCTGTTATACTCTGCCGCGATCCAAGAACGGGGGTAAAACAACACCGCTTTGAACGTGCAGCGCCAGGTTGTAGACAGCCCACCTAACCCATCCATATCCACTGGCGCAACCTGGTGACTCCAGGTTGCCTGCTGCATCACACTCGGCGCTTACCGGTAACCCGCCGGGTGTTGTTTTGTCTCCATCTCAGGATCACAAATCTTATCCTTGGGGGATAACAAGCTTATGGAAAACGTACCAACACTGGATGCCCGGGAAGAGGGCATCGATTTTGCAGCGCTCCTGGACGCCTCTTTTGCCATGGAGCAACCGGAACGCGGGGACATCCTCACGGGCACGGTGTTAGCCATCGACAACCAGGGGATGATCGTCGACGTGGGACTGAAGCGGGACGCCGTCGTGCCCCGCAGCGACCTGGAACGGCTGGAGGGGGAATTTCGCTTTGAGGTGGGCGATGAGATTCCGGTCATGGTGATCAGGACGGAAGATAGCGACGGCAACCTGATCGCCTCCGTCTCCCAGGCCCGCCAGCTCAAGGATTGGGCGAAGGCCGAAGAGTATCTGGAGAGCGGCGACATCTGGGAAGGCCCGATCACCGAGGCGAATCGCGGCGGGTTGATCGTCCCCTTTGGCAACCTGCGCGGTTTTGTGCCGGCCAGCCACGTGATGGACCTGCCACGCGGGCTGGATGAAGATGAGCGCAAAGCGCATATGATGCAACTCATCGGCAAAAGAATCGCCGTGAAAGTGATCGAGGTCAACCGCAAACGTCGGCGTCTGGTGTTGAGCCAACGGGAAGCGCAGGCGGGCCGCCGCGCTCAACGCAAAGAGACGCTGCTGGCCGAACTCAAGGAAGGCGAAGTGCGCCGGGGTGTGGTCAGTGGTCTGCGTGACTTCGGCGCGTTCGTCGATCTGGGCGGCGCTGACGGCCTGATTCACATCTCTGAACTGGCCTGGCACCGGGTCCGCCATCCGCGCGAACTGTTGAGCGTGGGCGACGAAGTGGACGTGTACGTGCTGCGCCTGGATCAGGAAGGCAAACGGATCGGGCTGAGCCTCAAACGACTGCAACCCAATCCCTGGGCGCTGGTGGACGAGATGTATCACGTCGGCCAGTTGGTGGAGGGAGAAGTCTCCCGCGTCACCCAGTTCGGCGCGTTTATCAGCCTGGAACCGGGCATCGAGGCCCTGCTGCATACCAGCCAGATGAGCGATCCGCCGCCGGAAGACCCCAGCCTGATCGTGCGGGAGGGCCAGTCCTTGCTGATGCGCGTGATCAGCATCGAAGGCCACCGCCAGCGGTTGGGCCTGAGCCTGAAAGAAGTCACCGAAGAAGAGCTGGCCGAGTGGCACGCCCGGCGGCAGGCCGAAGCCGGGCTGGAAGCTGCCGGGGACATCGCCGACCTGACGGCGGACGAACCGCCATATGACGAAGCGTTGGATGCCGGGGAGGAAGCTGCCGACGACGCTCCCGCCCGGCAGGAATCGACAACTGACCCTGGCGTGGCCGCGGACGATACGGTACAATCCACCGTCGTCGCTTAAGAGTTCAATAAAGAGTCCACCAAAGCAAAGGGAGTCTTAAGGAGGTTCACGAGTTTGCCTTCGGTCACCCTACGTCCGAACGAATCCCAGGAGCAACTGCTTAAACGCTTCCGCAAGGCGGTCGCCAAAAGCGGGGTGTTGAGCACTGTCCGCCGCAAGCGTTGGCACGTATCCAAGAGCGAGCTTCGCCGCATTCAAAAAAAGAAGGCCATTCGACGGGCCCGTCGCCGCCAGCGGAAAGCACTCGTGAAGTCGGGTCGCAGCTAGCCGATGGGCGCTCAAACATCTATGGCGAAGAACGAAGAGAAAATCGAAGTCGAGGGTCGGATTGTGGAGGCCCTGCCCAGCACCCAGTTTATGGTGGAGTTGGACAACGGCCACCGCGTCCTGGCCTATCTGTCGGGTAAGATGCGCCGCTACTACATCCGCATTTTGCTCGGCGATCGCGTGCGCCTGGAGCTCAGTCCCTACGACCCGACCCGAGGCCGGATTGTTTATCGCTATAAAAAGCAGCGCCCGCCCAACCAGAAACCCGAATGACCAGGCCTGATCGCCACAGGTCGGACGGAGTGAGTGGTGCATTCATCGCCCGTGCCCCTGTACTGATGGGGGTACGGGCTTTGTGGTGTTTCCGCGCCTCTGCTGGCGTCCCGGCCACCCCCCGGCGATCTGTCAGCGGCCCCCGGCCAGCGTTTATCCGGGAGCGCCCTCTGTTGGGAAGGGCCAGGCATTTCACCCGGCCCCTCCGAGCAGAGCCTCACGGCGCATAGACGCGATAGGTGTAAAAGATCGTGTCCCCTTCGTAGCGGTCGATCCGCAGCGCCCCGATGTACCCCTCTGGCGCTGTGACCAGCCCGACGACCATGCCCGGCGGCAGGCTGGCCCGGGGAATGAAGGTCCCGGTGATGCCGCTCAACTGGCCGTAATACAGCGCCTCCCAGTTCAGCCCCGGCAGCACGGCAACTGCCGCTCCGTTGATCGCTGTCAGGCCAGCGCCATCCCAGCGCAGATTCGGGGTCCCGGCCCCGATCACATCCTGCTCCTGGGCCGGCGGGGCCAGCGCCACCATGCCCGACCGGATGACCGCGTGGTCCAGGGTATAGGTCACCGGGTACAGGTTGTTGGCTTCGCCAGCGGGGCCCTCGTCCACGAGATTGTTGAGGTCGACGACCAGCTCCACCGTATATGTGCCGCTGCCGCTGACCGTCGGGCTGAGCGTCACCACGGCTGACTGGCCGGGTGCCAGCGGCGGAATCGTGGCGGACGTGTACCGGTCGCCGGGCAGGAACGTCGCCGCCAGCGCCGTTTCCGCTGAAGCGACGTTGCCATCGTTGCGGAGGGTGGCCCGCACGGCAAACATCTGCCCCGACTGCGGCCGGACCGGATCGACCGCCGCCGAAAGGACGCGCAGGTCAGCAAACGGCGCGACGGTCGGGGTGGCCGTCGGCGCGGGCGGTGGCGACGGCGGTGGGGCGACGATCGGCAACTGGTTCACGTTGCCATGCAGCTCGACCAGATAGGCAGCCACCCAGCCATTCATGCCCCGGAAGGGGACAACCAGCCAGGTGAAATCAGCATTGGCGCCCACCGGGAAAATCGTATCGTCCCCCGCCAACTGCCCCAGGATGTCATAATCCGTGCTGGGGCCGGTCCGCACGTTCAGCCGGGCGCTGGTCACCCTGCCCCAGACCCCTTCTGGCGTGGCAGTGGGCGTAGGGG
>DAOTXK010000222.1:0-3984 GCA_034435395.1 Anaerolineae bacterium
GCACACGACCAGCGACCCCGCCCTCTTCGCGGATCAGACCCAGCAACAGATGTTCTGTCCCAATATAACTATGCTGCATGCGTTCCGCTTCATCCTGGGCCAGACTCAAGACGCGTCGGGCACGTTGCGTGAAGCGCTCCATGCTATTCTTGGTCATTACCGTCCTCCATCCATTGCCTGACGGCGGGTAACGCCTGGCGATGAGAACCCGGTATCTTCACGAGCCGTCAACAATCGATGTGCTAACACTCCAGTATTTGCCGAATCAAATTTACCCCATGTCCACCCATATTGCCATACACGATACGTCACCGGTCATCAGAAATACGTTAAAACGCTACCGGATGGATGTTGCCTACTTTTTTTTATTATACACGAAGAACAAGAAAAGCCCCGCTAACGGGAGCGGAGCTCTCCCTTTTTCATCGAACGTTCAGCATCCGCGAGCATCGCACCCCGCCCACTCGCCAGCGGTTACTCGTCCAGGCCCTCCTCAGCGGAGTCTGGCGAAACCTCTCCCCCCCGCTCCTCGCCCCACTGAATATCGTCCAACATGGGGCGGTCATCGGTCTGATCGTAGGTGGCCAGATCGATCTCCAGGTAATCCACCGCGTCGACCTGCTTGAGGCTGAGCCCCATGCGCCGCTGCGCGCGATCGATCTTCACGATGCGCAGCGTCAATTCCTCCCCTTCGCTGACGACCTCGCGCGGGTGCCCGACGCGGTGATCGGCCAGTTCGGAAATGTGGATCAGCCCCTCAATCTCCGGCGCATCGGCCAGGCAGGCAAAAGCGCCAAACTTGGTCAGCTTGGTGATCGTGCCCTTCACCAACTGGCCGACCTGGAAACGACTGACGACCTGCTCCCAGGGATCGGCCTCCAGGGCCTTCATGCTCAGACCGATCCGGCGACGCCCCCGGTCCAGGCTGATGATCTGGACTTCCACTTCATCGCCGACCGCCACCACTTCCTCCGGGTGGGTGACATGCCGCCAGGAAAGCTCCGTCAGATGCACCAGGCCATCCGCCCCGCCGAGGTCCACAAAGGCCCCAAAGTCGGTCAGGCTGACCACCCGGCCCTTATGAACGTCCCCCACCGACAGTTTTTCCAGCAGTTCGGCTTTGCACTGGTCGCGGTATTCTTTGATAGCGGCCCGCTCCGACAGGATCAGGCGGTTTCGCACGCGGTCCACTTCGACCACCTTGACCACGAGGTCCTCGCCGATCATCCCTCCCCAGCGCTCCATCGGGCTGCTGCCCACCGCCCGCAGCCGGCGCTCTTCGCTCACCTGGCTGGCCGGGACAAAGCCCCGCACCCGCCCAAAACGCACGATCAGCCCACCCTTGTTATAGCCGGACACTTTGCCGGTATATAACTCCTGGGATTCGTGGTATTCCTGAGCCAGACGCCAGTCGCGCTCCTCCATCGCCCGCGTCAGGGAGAGCACCGCCTGCCCATTCCGATTTTGTGGGCTGAGCACATAGGTCAGCACCTTGCTGCCCACCTGCAACTCTTCCAGTGCCCGGTGGTCCATCCGCGCCAGCTCGCGCCCGGATACCACCCCTTCCAGATCGTTCTCCAGCTGGATCAGGATTTCCGTCGGCGACGTTTGGAGCACGGTCCCTTCGACGATTTCTCCCCGGCGCACTTTGAACCCGCTTTCGGCCTCGGCGACCGCTGAAGCTTCCGCTTCCTCAAGCGCTGCCGTCGCCTCTTCCGCCTCCCCGCCCGCCGCCATCTCGCCCACCTCGCCGGCAGCAGCCGCCGGCGCCGGGCCAACCGGGGCGGCAATTTCACCAGCCGGGCTTTCCTCTCCCGCCGGTTCGACAGCCACCGGCATTGCACCTTCGCCGGCAGCCACGGCTTCTTCTACTACAGGCGGGTGCTCTTCTGGGGGGTGCTCTTCAGGGGCGATCACCTCCTGGGTTTCGTTGATCTCATCCCCCGGCACAATGGGGTTACCGTCGCTCACCGATGAGACATCGTTCGACGGGGCGGGATTCCAGGACATATATGATACTCCAACGCGGGAACGGGCAACATGGCCCATTATACATGGCATGGCGAGATCGATCAAACGGAATATACCGAAAATAAAAACACTAACAGGAGTATTGGTGACGTTTTCCAGACGAAACAACGCCCCATCCTCCTACCCGCCCAGAGTCAGCCTCCCTGCGGCGGGGGGCGCTCCGCCTTCCGGCGTTGCCGGGTGGCTTCCACCTGCGGTATAATCCCGCCGCTGGAGAAAAAAGCAAAGGCGTATCTCAAATTTTAGGGTTCGCGCGCCAGGAAACAGGAAGGCTCATGCGACGGTCAGCGATTTTCCCCTTCACCGCCATTGTCGGCCAGGATCGGATGAAACGCGCCCTGGTGCTGAACGCGGTCAACCCGCGCATCGGTGGCGTGCTGATCCGGGGCGAGCGCGGCACGGCCAAGTCCACCGCCGCCCGCGCTCTGGCCGCTTTGCTGCCGGAGGTGGAGGTCGTGGCCGACTGCCGGTTTGGCTGCGATCCCAAAGCGCCGGAGTTGATGTGTGACGAATGCCGGGAGCGCGTGGCCGCTGGCGAGGAACTGCCCACCAAACCGCGCCGCACCCGCTTTGTGGACCTGCCGGTCAGCGCCACCGAAGACCGGGTGGTCGGCACGCTGGACATCGAAAAAGCCATCCAGAAAGGGGAGCGGCAGTTCGACCCCGGCGTACTGGCCAACGCCAACCGGGGCGTGCTTTACGTCGATGAGGTCAACCTGCTGGACGATCACGTCGTGGACCTGTTGCTGGACTCGGCAGCCATGGGCATCAACGTGGTTGAGCGGGAAGGCATCAGTTTTCAGCACCCCGCCCGCTTTATCCTGGTCGGCACCATGAACCCGGAGGAGGGCGACCTGCGCCCCCAGCTGCTGGACCGCTTTGCCCTGTCGGTGGAGGTGCGCGGCCTGGACGATCCTTACCAGCGTATGCTGATCCTCCAGCGTCACATCGCCTTTGAGGAAGACCCGGCGGGCTTCCGCGAGGAGTGGCTGCCCCGCGAGCGTGAACTGGGCGAACAGATCGCCCGCGCCCGCGAGATCGTGGACCAGGTCACCTACACCCGGCGTGACCTGTTCACCATCGCCAACCTGACCGGCTCCCTGAGGATCGATGGCCACCGCGCCGATCTGGTCATCCTCAAGGCTGCCCGCGCCCATGCCGCCTTTGAAGGCCGCCTGGCCGTCAACGAGCGTGATATCCTGCTGGCAACCGAGCTGGCCATCCCGCACCGGCTCCGGCGTGGCCCCTTCCAGGACATCCATATGAGCATGACCGAGCTGGAAGAGCGCGTCGAGCAGATCAGCAGCGAATGGCAGGACGACGACGCCGAGGTCGATCCCACAGCGGAGGCAACTCCGGTTAAAAAAAAAGTGATGTAACCGCCGACGAAGCCCGCCAGGAAATGCCGGACTTCGGCCAGGCTGACCCCGCCCCGCAGGACGTTTTCGACAACCGCGATTCCTACTGGTGGGAGGGCGGGAAAAAAGTGAACGTCGGGGAAGAATTCTCCCCCCGGAGGCTCAACACGCCGCTGGACAGGCTCACCCGCCGCAACGCCGGGCGTCGCAGCAGCACCCGCACCGACCGCAAACGCGGGCGGTACGTCCAGGCCCGCCCCATCCACGAAGGTGACAAAACCACCGATATCGCCTTTGACGCCACCATCCGCGCCGCCGCGCCCCACCAGAAAGAACGACGCGAGCGCGGCGAAACAGACATGGCCTACAACATTCACCGTGAAGACTTGCAGCGGAAGGTCCGCGTGCGTAAGGCGGCCAACCTGGTGCTGTTTGTGGTGGACGCCTCCTGGAGCATGGCCGTGGCCGAGCGCATGCAGGCCACCAAGGGCGCCATCAGGTCCCTGCTGCCCGACGCCTACCAGCGGCGGGATCGGGTCGGGCTGGTCGTCTTCCAGAAGGACCGCGCCACGCTGGTGCTGCCGCCGACCAGCTC
>DAOTXK010000223.1:0-9632 GCA_034435395.1 Anaerolineae bacterium
CGCGCTCGCTCTTACTCTCCGCCGAGATGGTGAGCACGTCGCCGCTGACGTTGATGTTGATGTCCTCTTCCTTCACGCCCGGCACGGCGGTCCGGACGATCACGTTTTTGTCGTCGCTGCTGATGTCCAGCGCCAGCCAGTTTTCGTCCGCCGTGTCCAGCAGGCGGTCGGAGGGCATCAGGCTTCGCTCCATGGCGTCCAGCATCCGGCGCATCTCCCGGAAGGGATTCCAATCGTAACGTGTCAGGTAGCCCATACATGACCTCCTTCCGATTCCAATATTTGTTTTCCGGTGATCCTATTGAACAACGGGGACGTTAGAAGAAGATCAAAGGAACATCAGAATCGCGTAAATTTGTGGGGGGACAGCCTTCCAGCCAGTCGCTGCCCGTCAGGGCGTCCTGATCGGTCTGGTCTCACCCGATCCGGACCCGGCTGCCAGAGGGCGTCTTCTCGACCTCCAGGCGGGCGGGGGAGCGGTATCTGGCGGCCTTAACGCTGGCTGGCGTGTAAGACCGTATAGCCGATGATCTCGCCCTGGTAGTAGCGAATGATCACGTCATCGTCTGTCATTTCGCTGTCGGTGGCGACGCTTGGCTTCCAGAAGTTGATGTAGAGCACATCGGCTTCGTTATCATACGACAGCCAGACATTTCCGTGTGGAGTTTCTCTCACGGTTGGCAGGAACCGCAGATATTCCTGGACGTGAGCTACGGCCATAGCTGTACCTTAACGTCACGCGATCCGGACCCGGCTGCCGGAGGGCATCTTCTCAACCTCCAGGCGGGCGGGAAAGGCGTCGCGCAGGTCATCGAGGTGGGTGATTACCAGGATCAGGTCGAAGTCGGCGGCGATGGCGTTGATGGCCTCCACCAGCCGCTCGCGCCCGCTGGCATCCTGCGTGCCGAAGCCCTCGTCGATGAACAAGGCTCGCAGGCGCGCCCCGGCGCGACGGGCCAGCAGGCGGCTCAGGGCAATGCGCACCGCAAAATCGATGCGAAAGGCTTCTCCGCCGCTGTAGAGGGCGTAGTCCCGCTCTCCGGCCTCGTCGGCGATGGCGATATCCAGCGTCTCGGCCAGCTCGCCGCTAACTTTCTCCCGCTGCGTGCTGAAGCGGAGCCGCATCCGCCCGTCAGTCATGCGGGCCAGGATGTCGTTGGCGGCGTCCTCCAGTTCCGGGATGGCGGCTTCGATGATCATGGCCGGGATGCCGTTTTTGCCGAAGGCGTCGCGCAGGGCGGCGTAAATGTTCCCCTGTTCGAGCAGCTCCTCCCGCCGTTGAAGCAGCGACTGGCGGCGCTGGCGGGCGGTTTCCAGGGCGGCGAGGGCCTGCTGGGCGCGGGCGCGCCTCTCCGCCGCCATCTGCCGATCCGCCCGACGCTCGCGGGCCTCGTCGTAGCGGCGGTTGGCCTCCGCCACCAGCGCCCTGAGCCGTTCCACGTCCCCCATCAATTGATCGCGGGCGGACTGGTCCTCCTGCCGGGCGCGGCGCAGGCGCTCCAGCCGTCGGTGGGTGGCCGCCAGCGCTTCCTGCGCCTCCGGGAGCGAGTCGAGCGCGATCTGCAATTCCTGCTGGTGACGTTCATAGGCGCGATAGGCTTCCAGGTCCTCGCGGGCGGCGGCGTGGGCGGACCGGTCGTAGCCCAGGGCGTCGATCTCCTCCTGGAGGGCGGCCAGTTGCGCCCGCGCTTCCTGGGCATAGGCTGCCGCCGTCAGGGCCGCTTCGATGCTGTCCAGAGCGGCGCGGGCCTCGGACAGGCGCGCTTCGGCGGCGCGGGCCGCCTCCTGCCGGGCGCGGAGCTGGCCCAGGCGCTCCCGCAGCGAATCCAGCCGGCGCAGTTCGGGCGTCAGGGCGGTGATCTGCACCTGATGCCCCTCGATGGCGGCGCGGATATCTTCCAGGCGGGCCAGATTATCCCGGAACTGGTCGCCGCGCGCCGTGCCCTCATCCTGATACCGCGCGATCAGGGCGGCCCGCTGCTGAGGGGAAAGCGGCTGCTGGCAGGTGGGGCAGACGGCCGAGTCCGGGGCGGCGGCGCTGAGGGCGTCCAGGCGGGCTTTGAGGGCGTTCATCTCCTCGCGCAGGGCGCGGTTGGTGCTGCGCAGGACGGCGGCTTCCTCGTGGAGGGCGCTCACCGCGTCGCGCAGGCGGTCGCGCTCGGCTTCCTGGGCGTCCAGGGCGCGGATTTCCACCTCCAACCCCTCCAGTTCGGCGGCAATGGCCCCGGCGTCGGCGGTGAGCCGTTCCAGTTCCTCGATGGCACCCCGGTGATCGCTGGCCTGGGCTTCCAGCGCCGCCTGGGCCGAGGCGATCTGGCTTTCCAGGGCGTGGCGGCGGGACTCGGCGTCTTGCAGGTCCATCAGCCTGTCGCTGAGGGTCTGGTCGGCGGTGCGGGCGGCTTCCAGCGTGGCGTACCCCGCCTCGATGGATTCGCGCCGGGCGATGACGGCCTGGTAGGCGGCCAAACGCTCGCCCTGGCGCTCGGCTTCGGCCAGCAAGACTCGCTCATCGCCCTCGTAATCGCGCAGCCGACGCTCCAGCTCGGCCAGGCGGTCGGAGGCCGATCGCAGCCGGGCCGGGGCATCGGCGACCTCCTCGTAGCGGGCTTCGGCGGCCTGAAGCGCTGCCTCGGCCTCGATGTATTCGGCTTCGGCGGCCTGGAGGTCGCGCTCCAGGGCGGACTGGCGGGCCAGCTCGGCATCGATCTCAGTCAGGCGGCCCTCGATGTTGTTCAGCGCCGTCTCGATCTCGCGCAGGTGGCGCTTGGCCTGGTCCTCATAGACGCGCCAGGTGTCCAGGCCCAGGATATCCGCCAGGATTTGTTTGCGCTGGGCGGGCGTCTTGACGGTGAAGGCGTCGGCCTTGCCCTGCTGGAGAAAGGCGCTGTGGACGAACGTCTCGTAATCCAGGCGCAACAACGTGTCGAGGCGGGCCTGCGTCTCGCGGATGGAGGGGCCGCTGATCTCCCGGAAGCCGCCAGTGAGACCCTCCTCCCAGATGAACAGGCTGAGCTGACCCTGGCGGCGCTTGCGGTCCCGCTGGCGGGCCACGCGGTATAACACGCCCTCCTGCTCGAAGTCCAGCTCGACGCTCATCTCGTCCGCGCCGAGGGTGATCAGGTCCTGGTCGGTGCGGCCACGCGCCCGGCCCCACAGCGCCCAGGTGATGGCGTCCAGCAGGGAGGATTTGCCCGCCCCGTTGGGGCCGCTGAGGCAGGCCAGGTGCAACCCGGCGAAAGGGATGGGGTCCGGGGCGCGGTAGGGCAGGAAATTGCGGAGGGTCAGTCGGACAGGCAGCATGGATCAGAAGCTTTCAGCGGTCAGCGGTCAGCCGTCAGCGGTCAGCCGTCAGCGGTCAGCCGTCAGCGGTCAGCCGTCAGCGATCAGCCGTCAGCTGTCAGCCGGTCGGTGGCGCGGGCGGTGGTCAGAGCAGCGCGCACGGGGCGGCGTGGGGGATAGTGTAGATCGGGCGGGGCGATTGGGCGAGTCCGAGGGGGGAGAGACTCACGTCGCCAGGATGATGGGAAAAGGGGTCAGCATGAATCGGTCCTGGCAGACTCAGGGCAGTGCAAACACCGCCGCCACCGGCAGCGCCAGGCCGGGGAACAGGTCGTTGGCCTCGATCTGCGCGTCGCCCGCGTAAACGCGGATGAGGGTCGGCTCGGCGCGACGGTAGACGTGCACCTCTCGGGTCGTGGTGTGGACCACCCACACCTGCTCCGATCCGGCGTTGAGGTAGTCGCGCACCCTGGCGATCAGCAGGGCGTCGTCCTGACCGGGGGAGGCGACCTCGACGGCCAGGTCCGGCGCGCCGGGGAAGGGAGCGTCGAAGTCGAAGTTCTCCGGGAGGCGCTCCTTACGGATGAAGGCCACGTCCGGGATGCGCGAGCCGCGAATGCCTTCGCCGGTTTCGGACAGGATGCAGTGCAGGCCGTCCGTCACCACGTAGCCAAGGTCATGTTTCTTAACGTAGGGTTTGAGCAAGTCATAGATATTATCGACCACCAGAACGTGTAAAAATCCTGCGGCAGGCACCGGCACTAACTCCCCCTCCACGACCTCAAACCACTGATCGCCCGCGCTGCGGCGCAGCAGCTCTTCCGCCGTGAGCACTTTCTCCGCTGAAGGTGTGGTTGCCGTGGTCATCGTCTGGGCGCTCTCTCGCTTACAACCATTTCCGTTATCATACCACATCCCGATGCTCAAAAAACAAACCGGGGGACGTCCGCCCGCTCGTCGCGAACGCCGCCCCCCGGCCCGTCCGGGCGACCACCGGCCGCCCAGGCTGCCACTCAACTGATGGGCGAGCGCCGCCCGCCCTTGCGACAGTCCCTTCAGAGCGTGATCACCTTGTCGGCGCGCCACTGGGCCTCGATGATGTCGGTCATGCTGACCACCAGCCCGATTCGCACCCGGTCCTTCAGCCCGAAGAACTCCAGGCAGGTGCTGCACACGATCAGGTAAACGCCTTTGTCGCTCAGGGCGCGGAGCGGGTTCAGCACCGGCGACCCCTCGCAGACCAGTTTCACGCCGTCGGTGTAAAAGCAGATGGCGGCGGGCAGCATGTCCGACTCGGCGAGGAGCTGGAAGTATTTGCCCGCCAGCAACCGGGTCAGTTCGGGATCGGCATTGCCGATGCCGTCGCGGGTGACCTGGATCAGAATGGCGGGCTTATCCACAGGGGTTGTCATAAGGTTCTCTCCTGACAGGGAAAAACGGCGCATGGTCGGCGCGGGCGGGGACAACCGGGGAGCAAGACCGGCTGGCCCGCGCCAGCCACCCGCCATTCTACCGCAGCACGCTGGCGCGCAGGGACCGCTCCAGAGGCCAGGAGGCTGGGAGGCCAGGAGGCCAGGAGGCCGGGAGGCTAGAGGCCAGGAAGCGACCGCTCCAGCCGCCGCCGGAGGGGGCGATCCGCGCCCAGCAGGTAGAGGATGCAAAAGGCCCAGGTCAGCAGGGTGAGGAGACCGCCCAGGTAAACCAGCGGCGGGCGGTAGGCGAGGACGACCTCATGGGGCTGGCCGTCCGGGGGCAGGATCACGCCGATCTGCCCGCCGACCGATTCGAGCGGGGCCGGTTCCCCATCCACCCGGACCAACCAGCCGGGATAGGCCCGCTCCTGGGCGGTGATCACCAGCGGCGACTGGTCATCCGCCTGAACGCCCAGCACCACCGTGTCCGGGGCGCGGTCGCGGATGGCGACGGGCGTGGTCAGGGCGGGGTCCAGCTCGCTGGCGATGAGCGTCTGGATGACGCCCAGGGGGATGGCGTAGGCATAACTGAGGGTCGGGGCCACCCGCTGCCAGAGGCAATGGTGCTCGTCGACCGGCTGGGGGCTGTCCGGGATGGGGACGTACCCCGCTTGACGCATCACCAGCCGACCGGGGTCATCCCATACCAGGCCGTAGGCTGGCGGGGACTGGGTCAGGTCGAAGTTGCCGACCGTCCACAGCCGGGGGCGCGGGAAGTAGTCAGCCTCGACGTTAAACAGCCGGATCTTGTGCGTCAGGAAGGGGATGACGGCGTCGTAGCCGGGGCGGTAGACGGTCAGCTCCTGGGCGGGGAACCGCGCCCGCAGCCAGGACAGGCAGATGTCGTCGTAGACGTTGACGCCGATGGTGCCGGCGAAATCGCGCCATTGGGCGTTGACCTGGCGGGCCGCTGCGCCGCTGGCGAACACCAGCCCCAGCGCCAGGCCATAACTCAGGGCACGCCGTCCGAGCCAGCCCAGGGCGGCGACCGGGCGGACGGGCGCGATCAGGGCGCGCAGCAGGGCATCGGCGCGCATGGCCAGCAGGACGCCGATCCAGAAAGAAGCCACGGCCAGCGCCCGCCCCACGAACCGCCACTGGCCCAGCAGCGGCACGTGCTGGTAGAGCCAGATGATGGCGGGGTTCCCGCCCGCGCCCCACAGCGTGCAGATGCCGATCATGAGGGCGGCGGGCAGCCACACCCGCCAGCCTTCCCGCATCCCTGGCCGGTGCAGGAAGGGCCAGATCGGCGGGACGACCACGAACAGCAGGAGGACGAACCAGGGCGGCGTGATGAAGCTGTAGTAAAACTGGACCGCGCCGGGGGCGGTCCCGTCTAGGTATTGCTGGAGGCTCCCGTCGTAAAACTGGCGGATCACGGCCCTCAGGTCGGCGACCTCGCCGCCGCTCACCACGTCCGGGTGGCCGCCGATGTGCCCTCGCTGGAGCCAGATCGGCAGGAAGGTGACCGCGCTCAGGCCGAGGGTCAGCGCCGCCGCCAGCGCCAGCCGCCGCAGGGCGGGCCAGTCGAGGCGCGCCGGCCAGGTCCGGGCGCGGGGATGGACGAGGTGGGCCAGGGCCAGCAGGCCCATGGACAGCAGCATGGGCAGCGTATACCAGATATTGCCCGCCCAGAACATCAGCGTGAAGGCGACGGCGGTCAGGACGGGCGGCCAGCGGCGATGCGGCACCCGCAGCGTGGCCACCGTCCCGGCGATGATCCAGGGCATGTAGGCCTGGCTGGTGCCCGCTGGTAATAACCGGCCCCGATCATGGCGTGCATGTTGCCCTTGCCGACCATCAGGAAGGCCAGCAGCAGCCGCCCGACGGCGCTCAGCCCCAGGACGCGCCCCAGAACCCAGCCGCCCAGGCCCGCCGTCACCGCCGTCAGGACCACGCCCAGCTTGATGCCGCGCACGCCGCCATAGACCAGGCTCGGCCCGGCGGTGATCGGGTTCAGCACGAAAGCGAACGGGCCGTCGATCAGCGGCTCGCCGAATTCCAGGTACGGCTGCCACAGGGGGATGTAACCGCGCTCGCGCAGAGTGTTGGCGGCCAGGTGGGCGGAGCTGGTCAGCCACTCCGCCTCACGCCCGAACAGCTGGGTATCCGAGTCCGGCGTCAGAAAAGGCTGGGGAATCGCCGCCGCCAGGAAGATGACCAGCAGGGCCTCGGCGGCGAACTGGAGCGGCGGGAGGCGGCGGTCCAGGGTCCGGGCGAGGGGAGGGGCGCATCGGGCGGACCGGCGGGCGGCCAGGAACCAGGCGATCCCCTGGCGGACCCGGCGGAGCAGGAAACGGGCCACCGCCCGCGGCCCCATCCCGGCGCGGACCGCCCGGTCGATCCCGGCGGCGGCCAGCGCGGCGACGATCAGCAGGGCGAAGAGGAAGGGCGAGCGTTCCGGCGGCTGGGTGAGCAACAGGGCCGCCGCGCCGACCAGGGCGGCGATAAACAGCAGGTAGCGGATCACTGCGCTGCGTGGGGCTGCCGGTGGTTTCATAGATGCCCGGTTTCAACTGCTCGCTGGCTGCTCAGGCCCCCCAAAGGCCATTTAAAAAGGTCCCCCCATCTTCAGTCCTTCCCCCACAAGAGGGGAAGCAAGAAGTCACCCGTCACCCGCCGGCCAGCCGCTGACGCCCCGGCGCGCCGCAAACCGGCAGCGGGCAACAATCGCCAGCCGGGGGAGGCCCAGACCGGCAATCACCGCCAGCGGCGCGTGCAGGATGAGGTAATAACGCTGCCAGGGCAGGGGATTGGTCAGCAGCAGCGTCACCGCCGCGATCAGCAGCCAGAGCGCGATGAGAACCGCCGTCCCGTCGCGCCAGCGGTCGAAGAGCGCAGCCAGCCCGGCCACCAGCAGGGCGATCTGCACCACGGCCCACACCGGCCCGCCGCCGCGCCCGGCCAGCCCCGAACGCTGGTAGGAGTCGATCTGGGCGGTGATGGCCGGGAAGGTCGCCCAGGCCGGGTCTTCGTAGTACTGCGCCCCGGCGACGAACGCCTCCTTCACCAGCGTATCGAGGCGCTCGCCGGGCGTGTGCTGCCCGCCGAACCGTCCCACCTGCCGGTTAACCAGCCACTCCCGCCCTTCGAGGATGTAGATTGGCGTGCGAATCAGATCGTACCACACGGTCGGCAACGCATTCATGGCCCCATACATCAGCAGCAGCGCCGCGCCGCGCACGATCCATGTTCGGGCGGTGGCGGGCGTGGACCGGATGGTCAGGAGGAAGGCGATGATGCCGATCAGCCCCAGCATGGGCGGCCAGAACCACCATACTGGCATGAGCAGCATAAAGACCAGTTCGACGAGCACCCCCGCCGCCAGAACCAGGCATATGTGCTGGCGGTCGAAGGCAATCCCGGCGGGCGGGCCCTGACGGCGCAGCTTCGGCGCTAACAGCACGGCCAGGAAGGCTGCCGCGACGACCACGGCGGCGGTGTGTTTGCTGGCGACGGCCAGCCCTCCCGCCGCGCCCAGCGCCATGGTCCACCCGGCCAGCGTCCGCCAGCGGGGCGAGCGGGTCTGCGCCTGGATGACGACCAGCGCGATCAGGATGACCAGGGCGGTGGTAAAGAGCATAGCGCCTTCCTGCATGGCGCGCCGTCCGTTGACCAGGATGGCGGGGTTGGTGGCATACAGCAGGCTGGCCGTCCACGCCGCCGGACGGCTGGGGGTGAGCCGCCGGGCGATGGCAAAAACCATCACCACACTGAGCGCCGCGAACAGCGCCGACGGGGTGCGGGCCACGCGCAGCAGGTCGTCGGCTGGCTTGTGGCCCAGCCGGACGTTGGCGTGCCATTGCCAGACGCTGGGCGAACGGACGATCTCCCAATTCCAGCCGGTGTTGAGGTCGTCGACCGTCATCCCGGCCAGGTCCCAGGCCAGGCCGATGGTCAGCGGGTTGATCGAGCCGTTCAGCACACGCAGGAACTGGGCCTCCTCATCGACGGGAGGCCATCGGAAGACCACCTTCTCCGGGGCGTGCTGGTGGACCAGGTAGTGGTAGTCCCGGCTCATGGCGATGAAGGTCGATTCATCGCCGTGAAAGGGGACCAGATCGCGCCCGGCGAGCACATACAGGCCCAGGATGCCCAGGAACAGGATGTCCAACAACAGCCAGCGGCGTTTCGCCATGTCGTTTATACCTGGTCAAGGATTTCCCGCGCGGCGGCCAGCAAGGCCGCGATCCGGTCCGGCGGCACGTCCTTCGCCTGGAAGTAGCGCTCCAGCAACTGCCCCGGGGTGAGGCGCTCCGGGCTGGCCCCCAGCCGCGCCCGGAGAGAGCGCTCCACGTCCTGGCGCAGCGCCGCCACGTGATTCGCCCCGGCGTCGACCAGCGCCCGGCGGATCGCGTCTTCGCCCAGCAGATGGGCGTTGGCTTCGCTCAGCTGGACCATCACGCGCACCACGGCGTCGGTCAGGTCCAGAGTCCGCGCCGCGTCGAGCACGGCGGCCGTCGGGTCTTTGCTCCGGCGGGCGTCAACCCGCACGGTGACGAAGGGGCGGGCGTTCACTTCCACAAACCGCCAGGCGGTCGCGCCGCGCGCCAGTTCGACCCAGCAGAAGCCTTTGGGGTCGCCTTCTTCGCTGAAGTCGAAACGCTCCAGGCTGCCGCTGTAGACGACCGGCGGGACATCGTCCCGATCTGGCGGGAGGGTCTGGTGCCGGTGGAGGTGGCCCAGGGCCACGTAATCCCAGACCGGATCGGCCACCGCCGCCAGCCGGACGGCCACGTCGCGCCCCAGCATGACGGTCCGCTCCGCGCCAGGCAGCGCGCCCTCGACCGAGAAGTGCCCGGCCCGCCCGCGGGGGGCCGGGTCAGCGGCGGCCTGGGCGGCCAGGTCGCGCAGGCGATCCTCAACGGCCTGGCGCAGCAG
>DAOTXK010000224.1:0-24190 GCA_034435395.1 Anaerolineae bacterium
GCTCAAGGAAGCGGCCACCAAGACCAATGACATCGCCGGCGATGGCACGACCACGGCCACGCTGCTGGCCCAAACGATCGTCAATGAAGGGCTGAAGAATGTGGCCGCTGGCGCTAACCCCATGCTGCTCAAACGCGGCATCGAAGCGGCCACATCGAAAGTGGCCGAGGCCATTCGGGAGATGGCCATTGATATCAGCACCAAGGACAAGATCGCCGCTGTGGCCGCCATCAGCGCCCAGAACCAGGAAATCGGCGATCTGATCGCCGAAGTCATGGACAAGGTCGGCAATGACGGCGTCGTCACGGTGGAGGAGAGCCGCGGCCTGGAGTTCGAGATCGAGTACGTGGAAGGTATGCAGTTCGACCGCGGCTACATCAGCCCCTATTTCATCACCAGCCCCGAAACCATGGAAGCCGTCATTGAGGAACCCTATATCCTCATTCACGACAAGAAGATCAGCGCCGCGACCGACATCGTCCCTATCCTCGAAAAACTGGTCCAGATCGGCAAGCGCGACCTGGTCATCATTGCCGAGGATGTGGACGGCGAAGCGCTGGCGACCCTGGTGTTGAACAAGCTACGCGGCATGTTGAACGTGCTGGCTGTCAAAGCGCCCGGCTTCGGCGATCGGCGAAAGGCCATGCTGCGTGACATCGCCATCCTGACCGGCGGCCAGGTCATCACCGAGGAAATGGGCCGCAAGCTGGAAAGCGTCCAGGTTAGCGATCTGGGGCGCGCGGGCAAGGTCGTGAGCACCAAGGAAGATACCACCATCATCGACGGCGCTGGCGATGAGAAAGCCATCAAGGGCCGTATCGAAGAGATCAAGGTGGAGATCGAAAACAGCACCAGCGACTACGACCGCGAGAAGCTACAGGAGCGCCTGGCCAAGCTGGCCGGTGGTGTGGCGGTCATCCGGGTGGGTGCCGCGACTGAGGTCGAGCTTAAAGAGAAGAAGCACCGGGTGGAAGATGCGCTGAGCGCAACCCGTGCGGCGGTGGAAGAGGGCATCGTGCCCGGTGGCGGCGTGGCCCTGATTAATGCCATGGAGTCGCTCGATGGCTTTAAGATGACCTTCGATGACGAGAATACCGGTGTCGTCATTCTGCGCCGCGCCCTCGAAGAGCCGATGAAGAAAATCGCCGAAAACGCTGGTGAGGACGGCGGAGTGGTCATCCAAAGCGTGCGCCGCCTTCAGGCTGAGAAGAAAAACAAGAACATCGGCTTTGAAGTGCTCAAGGGCGAGTACGTCGACATGATCGAGGCCGGAATCATCGATCCCGCCAAGGTCACCCGGGGCGCCCTGGAGAATGCGGCCAGCATCGCTGCCATGATCCTGACGACTGAGGCGCTGATCACTGACCTGCCTGAGGAGAAAACTTCGACGCCAGCCGCGCCGAATAGCATGGACTACTAAACGGGCAGACTCGATTAAGAATCAAAGGGGTTGCCACCGGCAGCCCCTTTTTGATCCCCAGCGCCTGCCCCCTCTGAGGCCCATGATTCAATTGCATCCCTCTCCACTTGTCTATACACTCACAGGCGAAGCAGGGGCACTCACGGTGAGCAAACCGCAAATAATACTCATCGTCAACAGTTCCGCCCGCGAGCGAGCATTTCTGACGGACGCTCTGCACCGTGCCGCCAGCTTTCAGACGCTCGGGGCCAGCAGTTGGGAGGAAGGGCTTTCCCTGGCCCTCCAACACCATCCCGATCTGGTGGTGGCCGACTACTCGCTGCCCCCCCATGACGGCCTGGCGCTGTTCTCCGCCCTGCGTCAGGCCGGTTGTTACAGCCCCATGATTCTCACCACCGCCCAGGGATCGGAGGCCCTGGCTGTGGAATGCCTGCGCGCCGGCATCAGCGATTATCTGAACCAACCGATCGAAGGGGAGGAATTCCTCACCGCGGTCAAAAGGGCGCTGTCGAAGGCAAAACCACGACACCCGGCGCTGGACCTGAGCGACTTCCTGGAAAATGCTCAGGAGGCTGTCATTGCCGTAGATACCCAGGGTAGACTGGCCTTCTGCAACGCCGTTGCCCGACAACTTTTCAGTATTGAGGATGCGGCGGCAACCGCCCGCCCCCGGGCAGAAGTAGCCATCCGAAACACCCAACTCCTGGAGCTACTTACCGGAGAAACCTCATCCTGTCGCGGGGCGCGCCGCGAGATCGTCCTCCACAACGGCGCTCTGACGCTGCACGCCCAACTCACGGCCATCGAGAATGTGGGCTGCCTCGTTGTGATGCAAAACATCACCCATCTGAAAGAACTCGACCGCATCAAAAGCGAATTTGTCCACCGCGTTTCCCGTGATATTCGCTCGCCGCTGACCACTATCCTGGGCTATGCGGAGCTGATGGCGCGCATGGGACCGGTAAACGAGCGCCAGCGGCAATTCATTGACCGGATCATCTTCAGCGTTCAATCCATCACCGCCCTGCTCGCGGACCTGCTGGATCTCAGCCAGTTGGAAGCAGGCTTTGCGGCTGACCTGGAACCCACCCAGCTCGCCCTGATTGTGCGATATGCGGTAGACGGAATCCGTCCGCTCATCGAGGCCAAGAATCTATCACTGGCGGTCTCGCTTCCCGACCACCTGCCGCACATGCTGGGACATCCGATTCGCCTCCGCCAAATGGTCCACCATCTGCTGGACAACGCTGTCAAATTCACACCGGCAGAGGGGATGTTACACATCTCGCTTGATAAACAGGGGGACTTTCTCGTCCTGCGGGTATCCGATAGCGGGATCGGCATACCGGCGGAAGATCAACCCCACGTATTTGAGAGGTTTTATCGCGCCCGGAACGTTGTCGGGGATTACGAAGGCGCTGGTTTGGGCCTATCCCTCGTCAAGAGTATCGTCGATGGACACAACGGCCGGGTGTGGGTAGAGAGTCAGTCAGGCGTCGGCACCACTGTCACCATCATGTTCCCCGCTTGCCGCGGCCATCCTGAATCATCCCGGTAGCTCAAGTTTCGGATAACCGCTCGGCATATTGGGCCTTGTAATACTCCAGATACTCGCCGGTCTTGATCTTGCGCCACCACCATTCATTATTCACGTACCACTGAGCCGTCTCACGGAGCGCCACTTCGAAAGGATGCTGCTGCCGCCAGCCCAGCGCCCGTAACTTATCGCAATTCATCGCATAGCGTCGATCATGCCCTGGACGATCCTGGACATGGCGGATCAGGCTTTCGGGCTTGCCGAGTTCCTTCAGCAACTGGCGCACTACATCAATATTATGCTTCTCACACTCGCCAGCGACATTGTAGGCCTCGCCAGCGACCCCACGATGCAGCACCGTGTCAATTCCCGTCACATGATCGTCCACGTACAGCCAGTCTCGAACCTGCATCCCATCGCCGTAAAGCGGCAGCGACCGGCCATCGATGGCTTCAGTGATGAACAGCGGAAGCAGTTTCTCCGGATACTGATAGGGGCCAAAGGTGTTGCTGCCGCGAGTCACGACCACGTCCAGGTCAAAGGTCCGGCGATAGGCCCGGATCATCAACTCGGCGCTGGCCTTAGAAGCGGCATAGGGACTGTTGGGCGCAAAGGGATCGGTCTCGACTGAGTAGCCTTCCTGGATATCGCCATAAACTTCGTCCGTGCTGACATGCAGCATCCGTTCGACGCCCAGCGCGCGCATCATGTCCAGCAGGATGTACGTGCCGACCACATCGGTATGGATGAAGGCGTCTGGCGAAAGAATGCTGCGGTCGACATGTGTCTCCGCCGCGAAATTGACAATGGTATCGATATTGTAACGCTCGATCACGCGCTTCACCGTCTCGCGGTTGGCGATATCCCCGCGCTCAATCCGATAGCGCGGGTCGTCATGCACCGGCAGCAGGTTGTCCAGGTTCCCGGCATACGTCAGCTTGTCCAGCACGATGATATGGTAATCAGGATAGGTATTGATCATGTAACGCACGAACGCACTACCGATAAAACCCGCTCCCCCCGTCACCAGGATATGCTTCATCACTCAACTACTCCCCGTTCCCAAACTACAGGCCGACTTTACTGTGATCGCCCAGGTTAAGCTTAAGCGCCTTGGGACGATATTCGCTCTTCTGCACCAGGGCTTGCCGCCCGATCAGACTGTCCTGCACGCGCACTTCAATATCCCGCATCACGCTGTGCTCCAGCACGATCGAGCGATCGATCTCACAGTTTTCGATGAGCACATGGTGATAAATGCTGGTGAAGGGACCGATATAACTGTTGACAATGCGAGTATGCTCGCCAATGATGGCCGGGCCACGAATCGTACTGTTGATGATCTCGGCCCCCGCCTGAATCGTCACTCGCGAGTCGACCTCCGAATGCTCATCCACGAAGCCGAGAACCTCCGGTTTGAGTTCGTCCAGCACCTTGCTGTTGGCTTCCAGCATGTCATCCGGATGACCGGTATCGATCCACCAGCCCTGGTGGACATAGGGAAATACGGTGTACCCGTGATCGACCAGCCACTGGATCGCATCGGTGATTTCCAGCTCACCGCGCCAGGAAGGTTGGATAGCCTCGGTCGCTTCAAAGATGTGATGGTCGAACATATAAATGCCGACCAGCGCCAGGTCCGACGGCGGCACTTTGGGTTTTTCGATCAATTGTTGGACCTGGCCATCGGGGGTCAGCTTGGCGACGCCGTACTGCTCTGGATGCTCAACGCGCGTCAGGACAATCTGGCTGTTCCATTCAGGGTGCTGGTCAAAATCGGTGATCAGGCGGTGAATGCCGCCCTGAATGACATTATCGCCCAAAAACATCACAAAGCGGTCATCCCCCAAAAAATCCCTGGCTATCTTCACCGCGTGGGCCAGGCCCAACGGCTGGGGCTGAGAGATATACGTGATCGACGCCCCCCAGCGGCTACCATCCCCGACCGCCTCGCGAATCTCCGGACCGGTGTCACCAATCACAATGCCGATCTCGCCGATACCGGCATCCCGAATGGACTCAATCACGCGGAACAGAATCGGCTTATTGGCCACCGGAATCAACTGTTTGGCGCGCGTGTACGTCAGGGGATAAAGACGTGTCCCTTTCCCCCCGCTAAGAATCAGGCCCTTCATGGTCGCAGTTCCTTCTATCTAGCTTCCTCTACGTAGACACCCAAACCCGTCAACCGTAATATTCGCGGACCGCTGCATCGCGAGGCGCGTTCGTCAGGACACTGCCCAGTACGCGCACCTTCACCTGATCCAACAACTCCTTGGCGCGCATGGCGTGGTCACGACGGGTATGACCGGCCCGCATCACCAAAACCACGCCATCCACCTTGGAACCGAGAATAACCGCATCCGATACCGCCAGGACGGGCGGGGCGTCAAACAGGACGATCTCAGCCCGGGCCTTCAGCACACCGATCACCTCGTCCATCCTGCGGCTGCCCAGCAAATCCGCCGGATTAGGCGGCAACTGGCCACTGGTCAACACCGACAAATGCTCCACGCCCACATCTTGAAACGGCGGGTTGGCCATGGCCCCGGCTTCCAGCATCATCGTCGTCAGGCCACGTTCGTTCGGCAGCTCCCACAACGTGTGTTGCTGCGGTCGCCGGAGGTCACAGTCCACCAGAATGGTATCGTGTCCGCCCTGGGCCAGCGTGACGGCGAGGTTGGCGACCACCGTGCTCTTGCCCGATCGCGGCGTCGGGCTGGTAAACACCAGCCCATGCACCGGCTGATCCACCGTCGAAAACAGCAGGCTGGTGCGCAAGGTGCGATAAGCTTCAGACGCGGGTGCCCGTGGATCAACCAGCGTGATCAAGCCAGACGTAGCCATCAGTGCTATGCGCTCCTTTCCCTTACCTACGACCGCCTCTGCACTTCTTCCGGCGGTATTGCCCCCAACACCGGGACCCCCAACGCCCGCGCCACATCCTCTCGCCGACGAATGATATTCGATTCCAGGTATTCCAGCACAAAGACGATCACCCCACCCAACAAAAAACCCAGCACGGCCCCGGCCAGCACATTGACCATGGTATTGGGCCGTATCTGGCTATATGTATTATCCACAGCATCCAGCAGATTCGCCCGGATGCGATCCTCGTAGCGGATACGCTGGTTTTCTTCGTTACGCCAGAGCACGAACTGCTCGCCCCACTGGCGGGCGATCGCTCGCGCCAGGTCGCCATCTGGCAAATCAACGTCAACCGTGATGAGGAGGCGACTCTCATCTGTATCCACCGTAACATGGCGGCGGAGTTCGCCGGGAACCATGTCCAGCTGCAAGATGTCAATCACCTCCCTGGCCCGGTCGTTGCTATCCAGGAACTCCTCGTAGGAGCGTATCAGCCGCGTCGTTGCCTCCGCCAGCCCCAGGTCAATCCGCGACGGCTGGAGCAGAATTTTCTGAGTCGCACGGTACACCGGGGTCTGTACCCGGCTGAACAGAAACGCGCTCGCTACGGTCAGGATCATCAACAGAATAATAATCCACCAGCGGCGGATAATGATACGCCCATACTCCATGAGGTTCATAAACACCCCTCCTCAAAGCGGCGTTATTGTACCCGGCATCGCGGCATCCTGCATCCTGCTACAACCTGATAATCGCCCCATGCATACAACAAGGCCGGCTTCGCCGCGGAAGCCGACCTTGTCTAATGGTCTGTTATCCTATCGAAGGGACAGCCGCCGCCTCACTCCTCACGCTCCGCCAGCCAGCGTTCACAACTCATGGCAGCCGCGCAGCCCTGCCCCACCGAGGTGGCAACCTGGCGGTAAATGTTATCCTGGATCTCACCAGCGGCGAATACTCCCTCGACACTGGTCATCATCCGTCTGTCAGTGACCACGTAGCCCGCGTTGTCCAGCTCAAGCTGGCCCTGGAAGAGGTGACTGTTGGGGTCATGGCCGATGAAAATAAAGACGCCATCCGTCTTAAACACGCTGCGCTCACCGGTCTTCCTGTTATGCAGGCGGACCTGCTGGACAGCGCCATCGCCCTCAATGGCTTCCACCACTGTATCCCAGATGAACGTTATCTTCTCGTTGGCGAAGGCGCGTTTTTGCAGCGTGGCCCCGGCCCGCAATTCCTCACGGCGATGCACAATCGTCACTTTGCTGGCAAACTTCGTAAGGAAGATTCCCTCCTCCAGGGCACTGTCGCCGCCACCCACCACGACGACTTCCTTACCACGGAAGAAAAAACCGTCGCAAGTGCCGCAGTAGCTCACTCCCCGCCCCAGGAATTCCTCCTCGCCGGGAACGTGAAGCTTACGCGGGGTTGCGCCCACGGTTACAATCACCGCCTCCGCCTCATACTCGGCCTGGTGGGCCTTGATGGAAAAAGGGGGGCCTTGGGAGAAGTCAACTGCAATCGCCGAATCATAGACGATGCGTGCGTCAAACCGTTCCGCTTGCTGGCGCATCAGCTCCACCAGTTCAGGACCGGTCAACCCCTCCGGAAAGCCGGGATAATTCTCTATCTCACTGGTCAGCGCGATCTGTCCCCCCAGCAGATCGCCCGCCAGCACCAGCGGCTTCAGATTGGCGCGGCCCGTATAGAGCGCCGCCGTCAGACCCGCCGGGCCAGACCCGAGAATGATAACTTTCTCCTTCTGCATGTGATGCTCATCTCCTCAAGTTAATACGGGAAGCCACGCCTGGAGATGCTTACACCCATGGGGGGCAGGCGTCGCCTGCGCACACTGTTCACCGGGCCAGGATAAGCAGCGAAGTCGACAACCGGCCACCAGGCTGGGCGCCTGCCCCTCACCCGCCAACTGCCAGGAACCGGCGCGGTTCGGACGCATCTGCCTCTCGTCTGTCAGTCCGACTCGACCGGATCGAGCAGGCCAGCCTTCTCGGCCTTCACGATAGCCAGCAACGCTTCAAATTCCTCCCGGCAGTCACAGCAATGGTTCAGGTGTTCCTGCACCGCCGGCAGAAGCAGCGCCGGGTCTTCACCTGCGTTGATCAACTCGACCATGTGGGGCATCTCCGCGTCACAACCATCGCAGTCGATATCCCCCTCATGGGCGGCAAAGATCGCCTCCACCATTGCCAGTAGTTGATTGAATGCCATTGTCCCAGCCCCTCAGCATCATGAATGTGGACGAATCGACACCGGGCGATCTTACGCCCCCCTCATTCAAAAAGCCCCTTGATGTAATCCATGCTGATACCCTGGTCCTCCAGGGCGGTGCGCAGCTTACAACGCGCATCGTGGAGCAATTTGTAGAGCGCATTCCGGTTGGTGCCCATTCGTTCCGCCACAATCTCCAGCGGCACGCCGCGCAGCCCCACCGCCTCCAAAGCCATGCGCTGCCGCTCAGTCAACGAATGGCGAATGGCCTCTTCAATTTTGTCCAGAACATCGGCGCGTTCCGTAAACCTTTCGGGGCCCACCGGCTGATCGGAAGTGAGCAGGCTGCCGAGCATGGGCATCACTTCCCCTTCTAACGTCAACGCTTCCAGACTGAAATCGCGATAGCGCGCCCGCCGCAGTTCACTGATCGCCACCCGCACGGCCACCTTCATCGCCCAGGTGGTGAACTGACTGTCCCCCCGAAAGGAGTGCCGATTCTTGAGGACGCGCAGCGTGGCTTCTTGTGCGAAGTCTTCGGCCATGTGTCGCAATTCATGATGGGAGCGGCTAGACAGATCGCTGCGTTCACGGCTGAGGTAGTAGTAGATACCCCGCTGTAAGCGCGCGC
The DNA here is from genome assembly GCA_034435395.1 of Anaerolineae bacterium. Lineage (GTDB taxonomy): Bacteria > Chloroflexota > Anaerolineae > Aggregatilineales > Ch27 > DAOTXK01. The sequence continues at coordinate 8,686 of DAOTXK010000224.1, forward strand.
GCAGGTCCTCAAGAGCCGCCGACTGGGCCGACGTGTCCTCAGCTCCCAGGGCGGCGAGCCACTGGTCATTGGTGCGCTGGGTCATGGATGGAGCGCCTTTGTGAAATCGTTGCGCTGGCCCATTAATTGTACCAGGTGACGGCCATTGTCTCTATGATTGTCGGCGCATCGGCGCTTCCCGCCGTCGGCCTTTTTCACGCGTTTTTCACATTCCCGCCAGGGCCAACCGGTTTGCACCACGCAAACCGCCGGGTATAATGCGTCAATTAACAGCAGGTGGTTCTGGGATGCTATCGTTTTTCACATCACGTATCTATACTTAAGATGGCTTGTGCCAATGATGGCTTCCTCTGAGACTCATAAACCTTCCCTCCGTGAGACAGCCCAACGCCTGCATCGCGAAGTCCATGACATTGAGGGCGTCTTGCGTAACCAGCGCGAATTGCTTCGCCAGCGAGGCATGACCCTCGCTCCTGGTGTGTTGACCGGCCTTGAGGACGCCCAGATCCGTCTGCTGAATCTGGTCAACCAGTTGAAAAGCGAAGAGATAGCGCTGGAGCAACTGCGCGCCCTGGCGGCCACAACCGCGCTCATCAACAGCTCCCTTGACCTGGATACGGTTCTCAACAAGACGATGGACACGGTTATCCAGCTCACCGGCGCGGAACGCGGTTATCTTATGCTGCGCAACCAGCAAACCGGCGAGATGGAGTATCGCCTGGCGCGTAACCTGGACCGAGAAACCATCGAACAAAGCGCCTTCACCGTCAGCCGCAGCGTGGTCAACCGGGTGGCCGAAACCGGCGAGCCGGTCGTCACCACCAACGCGCAAGACGACCCTCGCTTTGCCTCACAGGAAAGCATTGTCTCATTTGCCTTACGCAGTATTCTCTGTACCCCCTTGAAACTTAAGGATAAAGTCACGGGCGTTATTTACGCCGATAACCGGGTTCGGGCCGGCCTATTCCAGGAGAACGAACTCCAGCTGCTTAATGCCTTTGCCAATCAGGCCGCCATCGCCATTGAGAACGCGCGCCTCTTTGAAGCCCTGCGAGCAGCCCTGGCGGAGATCACCGAGATCAAAGACTTGATGTACAATGTCTTTTCCTCCATCCCCAGCGGCGTGATCGTGACCGACGGTCATAACGCCATCGAGACCTTCAACCAGGCTGCCGGCGAAATCCTCAACCTGGAACTGGCGGAGGCCATGGGGCGAACCATCAATGAGACCCTACCGGCTCTGTCAGAGGGCCTGTCGCGGCTGCTGGAGGTCGTCCGGACGGAAAACCGGCGAACGACCGTGGAATTGACAGCAGCGCTGGACGAACGCGGCCCGCGCAACCTCAACCTCCGGCTCAGCCCGTTGCGCAACACCGATCAAAGCATCGAAGGTGTGGTCGTGGTGCTTGACGACCTGACGGAACTCCGGCAACGCGAGGCGCAACTGAATGTAGTGCGGCGCTACCTGCCACCAGCAATGGTTGACAACATCCAGAGCATCGCCCAATTGGGATTGGGAGGCGTCCGGAGACACGTCACGGTTATGTACATCGATGTCCGTCCGGTGGATACGCTCCCCCCCAACATGTCTCCCAAGGAACAGATGGCGACTCTGAACCGCTACCTGGCCGCATCCAGCACGCCCATCCACCGCTACGGCGGCGTGATCGACAAATACATGGGCACCGAGGTGATGGCCCTGTTCAACACCCAGCTGAATCCCAGCGAGACCCATGCCTGGGATGCCGTGCGAGCGGCGCTCGACATGGTTGACGACTTTCTGACCCTCTATGCGGAACAGGGTGAGGCCCCCGGCGATGTCTACTACCGGATTGGCATCCACAGTGGCATCGCGACAATGGGCAATGTCGGCAGCAAGAGCCGTCGCGAGTTCACCGCTATCGGCGACACCGTTAATCTGGCGCACCGGCTGCTCGATCTGGCCAAATGCGGCGAAGTCCTGGTCAGCGAACACCTCTACGACACATGTGCCCCTCACCTGACCGACCGGGGCAACAGGATCACCGTAGCTGACCGTGGCCAAATTGAGATCCGCGGTCGTAAACAGCCTGTCCGCATCTACCAGTTACATCGGGAGCCGTCGTAACTGTTATGTCATCCCTTGAGACCAACCCCTTGCAGAGCATATATGTGAATGAGGCCCAGGGGATCAGCGCGCTGCTCGGCGAGGTAGAGCAGGCGCTTCGTAGCCAGCACAGCATCCTTCAACAGCGGGGGATGAACCTGCCACCGGGCACGCTCAAAAGCCTACAGACAACCCGGCAGGGCCTGGACAATCTGGCAGTTGGCCTTCAAGATCAGCAGGTTGAGCTAAACCGGCTGAAGGCGCTGGCGGAGACGGCGGCGCTGATCAACAGTTCACTGGGGCTTGACGAAGTGCTCAACCGGGTAATGGACACCGTGATCCGTTTGACCGGAGCGGAGCGCGGGTACATCGTGTTGCGCGATGAAGACAGCGGGGAAATGGTCTTCCGGGTGGCCCGCAACCTGAACCAGGAAACCATAGAAAAAGGGTCCTTCGTCGTCAGCCGCAGCGTGGTCAACGATGTGGCTGAGACCGGCCAGCCGGTGCTCACGACCAACGCCCAGAATGATCCCCGCTTCGCCAACCACGAGAGCGTGCTGTCCTATTCGCTGCTGAGCATTCTGTGCGTCCCATTAAAAGTCCAGGACAAAGTCACCGGCGTGGTATATGCTGACAACAGCGTCCGTGCCGGTCTGTTTGCGGAGAGCGAGCTGGAACTGCTGTTGGCCTTCGCCAACCAGGCGGCCATTGCCATCGAAAACGCCCGCCGGACCGAGCGCGTGCGGGCTACCCTGCAAGAGATCATAGAATATAACGAGTTGCTCGAGAACGCCTTCGCCTCGATTGCCAGCGGCGTCATCACCACCGACCTGGCAGGCAATATCATCATTTTTAACCAGGCTGCCGAAAAAATCTTCAACCTGTCGGCGGCGCAGGTGCTCGGCAAGCCATTGGATACCGCGCTCCCTCCCTTACCTCCTGAGTTCTATCAGCTCATGCGGCGAGTGCAGGACGAGGACATGCGCGCTGAGATCGAATTGCGGCCGCAGGTTCCTTCACGGGGGGAAGTCATCCTCGATCTGCGCCTCAGCCCGCTGAAAACACACGAGCAGTCGACCCAGGGTGTTACCATCCTCATCGACGATCTGACCGAGATCCGCCGGCGTGAGGAAACCTTAAAAGAAGTTGAGCGTTATCTCCCTCCGGCGATGGTGGAAAACATCCGCACCATTGACACCATCGAACTCGGCGGCGAAGAACGCGAGATCAGTGTCGTTTCCGTCGACGTGCGCGGTTTCACCAGCTTCTCCGAGCAACTGGAGCCGGAGGAGTTGATGACCATCATCAACCGCTACCTCTCGGTCAGCAGTGACGCGATTCATCTCTACGAGGGCATCATCGACAAGTACATGGGGGATGCGGTGGTGGGGCTGTACAACACGCAGCTCAACCCCCAACCGGACGATCATGCCCTGCGCGCCGTTCGCGCGGCCATGAGCATGAGCTACGACATCCAGGCGTTGCACGAAACGCTGCCCGACCCCTATCGCCTGTGGTACGGCATTGGCATCGACACCGGAGTGGCCGTTCTGGGCAACGTCGGCAGCGAGGATCGCAAAGAGTTCACCGCCCTGGGCAAGCCGGTTAATTACGCCAAAAAACTTCAGGAAGCTGCCGAGCGCGGCGAGGTCATTATCTCCGAGGCAACATACCAGCTCGTTCATGACCGTTTTGAGATCGAGCGCATCGAGCGTCCCTTCCGGGGCGAGACTCAGCCTCGTGTCATGTACCGGATATTGGGATTCAGGCGGAAACATTGAGCGGGCCTGGCGCGCGCCCTGCCCCCACCGATGGGCAGCGGGGGCTACACTACTCGAGGATCACCATCGAAGAGGCCACTGTCTCACCGCCCAAAGACAAACGAATCTCATACCGGCCTGGGGCGAACCCTTCGGAATCGCCGAAGAAGTAGAGGGCTGTCCCCGTTTCACCGCCGCTCCACAGGTATGCGCCGCCCTGCAAGGGCACGCCCTCGTATACCAGCAGGCGCTCCCAGGGAACACCATCGATCATGCCTGCGTAGCTCACCCAGAAGTAAAGCCGTCTGATACCCGCCTCCAGTGTCGCCCGCGGATTGACCGGCATCAGGTCGTCGGTCACCGCGCTATCCACCGCCGTGATCTGCACGCTCATCGTCGGCAAGGGGGTCACGCTTGAAGCCAGGGGAGTCACGCCGAAGGGGGAGGCGGTAGGAGACAGCGACGGGCTGGGCGAGGCCGTCAACAGCGTCGCCGTGGGCGGCATAGTCGCGGTGGGCGGCGCTGTGCTGACCGCGCGCGTGGGCGTTCGGCGGGGAGTCACGGTCACCAGAGTCGGTTCCGGCGTCGCCGTGATGACAATAGGGGTGAGACTCGGCGGCGGGGCCGTGACAGTGGGCACCGCCGCAGTTGGTGCGGTAAGCACTGCTGCTGGCGTCTGACCCGGGCCGTACCCCCCCAACACCGCCTGCGCGAACCCACTGAACAGGCAAACCGCCGCCGCGACAAAAGCCATGGTCAGCGCCACCAGAAACAACTCCCACCCTTGCAGGCTGGCCGCGCGGCGCAGTCGCCAGTACGGCTCCCGCTTCCCCCGCCGGAAATTCCACAGCGCCGCCAGGAACAACAGCACTGCCAGGAACAACATGCCCACCACAAGATAAGGGACCAGAGTCCGCAAAATCTCAGGCATCAGTCCGCCGCCTCAGGCACGCGCTACTGGCGTTATTGTACCGGTCACCATTAGGAGCTTCCCCCCGGCTATCCGCCGTAAGGCTCAACCCAGTATTCGCCTTCTGTCCCACTGGCCGTCCAGCCAATGATGCCATTATAGTTAATCTGCCACCATGTATACCCGTCCGCGCAAACTGGCCCCCCCACCACGACAAACACAGCCTCGCCCGGTGCCCGGCCCACCTCGGAAGCATTCAAGGACGGCTCGCTGCGTAGCTTATTGGGCAGCCCTGGCGTCACACGCCCGGTCTGTCCCACCGTCAATCGGGGCGGCGGCGCGCCAGGACATTGATAGGCCCCCTGAGTCGACGAGCCAGAAGAGAGCGTGGGTTCGGGAAGCGGGGTGGATGTCGGGCGGTTGCTGCCGGTTGAAGCGACAACCGACCCGCCATCGTAAAGCACCTGCCGCCACAATTGATCAAGGACCTGAAGCGCCGTCAGGTTGCGAACCGGAAACCCATAATTCAGGTGCTCGGCATCAAAGTGACAGTTCAGGTTATCGGGCGGTGTGGAGGGATGGACGCCATCGTCGCTGATGCCGCGATTGGGGAGGCTCTGTAGGGCCTGCCAGTAGTTCCACAACGGGATGTCATAGGCGCGGGCGACCCCGACAATGACCCGGTTAAACTCGTCGACGCGGGCGGCGTTAAAAACGTCCACCGGTTTGGGCGGCAACGTGCTCAAGACCGGGATCACGCCCATCTCTATCGAAATCTCAACAATCCGGCGCATGTTGGCGGCATACGTCTCGGTAGCCACCCCGCCGGCATCGTTGGTGCCCAGCATGATCAACGCGACCGCTGGCCTGACCAGACGATACTCACACCGCAGGGGCGTCTCGCCGGGGCGGCACAGCGCCGCATCGGCATGCCCCGGATCAAGCACGTCCAGCGTGCTCCAGCCATTGCCTGCCGCCAGCAATGGCGAGTCAAAGGGATTGTAGCCCCGCCCATTCGGCCCGGAAAAATACTGAATGACAGGAGCATAGCGGCTGTATTCGCCCAGGTTGTAATTGCCGTTGCCGATCTGGGTCAGGAACTGCCCGGCCACAGTAATGCTATCCCCCACCCGCGTGAAAACATTGGGCAGGTTACCTTTCGCCAGCCCGTCCAGGAGAATCTGCCGGGAGCGCGCCGTGATACCGGTGACGATGCCCGCCACATCAGCCGCCCCCAGATGCTGGGGAACCTGGGCGACAGCCGTTGGCGCTGGCGTGGGTGAGACATTAACGACCGCGCCGGAGACGTTGAAGAGATTCACATCCACGTTAAAAATCACGTACTCGGCGGACACCCAACCAATGGTGCCATCGGGGGTGATGACCTGAACCCAGTTGTTATCCGAAGTACGGCCGATGACATTGAGTGGCGTGTTCGACTCCAGCATGGTGATGATGTCGCCGCCCGTCCCCGGCCTGTCCCGCAGACGAAGGCCGCCACAACTGGGGCACACCGCGGCACGGGGAGTGGCCGTGGCTGGAGGGCTGGTAGGAGCGGCGATACTGGGGGTCAGTGACGGCAGGGGCGTCCGGGTGGGCAGAATCAGCGGCGTGGCCGTGGGCGGTGCGGTCGGCAGGGGTGTCTGAGTCAGCGTGGGGGTCAGGCTGGGCAAAATCCCCAGGTTCTCTTGAGTCGGCAGCAGCATACGGGTGGCCGTCGCTGAGGGCGTCAGGGAAACCGAAGTCGTGCCGAGAGGCGTCAGGGCAATGGTCGGGGGGCCGACAGTCATGCCAGGTGTCGTGGGGATCACCAGCGGGGTGAAAGTGGGCTGCTCGCGGGGAGTCTCCGGGACTGGTTCCATCTGCTGCGTGAAGTTACAGCCAGCCAATGCCAGCATCAGCACCATACCGAAAGATACCGGCCACCGACGCTTGGTGCGCATACTCGTGTATTCCTTGCGGGCGACCCTGCCAATCGGCTCTATTCTAACGTGGAAATCGGAAAGGCGCGCCTGGGGAGTATGGGCCAGCTGCGCGCGGTGGAGGCGTTGAGCGGCGGGTCACTTGGAATGAAAGCTGAGCTTAAGTGCGTGGCATCCCGACATCATGGACGAGGGGCGGCGCTTCCAGGCCATGCGCTTCCAGCAAAACCTCATCACTCAGAATGACCTGGGTGGGGCCATCAGCCACCACACACCCCCTGTCCAGAATCACCGTCCGCGAACATAACTCCTGCACCAGACGCATATCGTGCGTGCTGATCAACATGGTTTGCTGGTCGATTTCCCGCAACAGTCGGACCAACCCGCGTCGGGCGCGGGGGTCCAACCCCGCCGTAGGCTCGTCCAGCACCAGGATTTTCGGGTCCATACTGAGGACGGTCGCGATGGCGATGCGTTTCCGCTCCCCGCTGCTGAGGTGAAAGGGGACACGATCGGCGTAGTCGCTCATCCCCACCGCCGCCAGCGCGCGCGCCACCCGCTGGCGCACTTCCGCTTCCGGCAACCCCATGTGCAGCGGGCCAAAAGCCACATCCTGGTACACGCGAGGGGAAAACAACTGGTCGTCAGGATTCTGGAAGACCAGCCCGACCCAGGCCCGAATCTGGCCCAGATAAGCGTCTTCCAACGGCAGGCCGCCCACGCGAATCCGGCCGGTCGGGGTGCGCAACACCCCGTTTAACAACAACATCAACGTCGACTTGCCAGCGCCATTCGGCCCCACCAGCGCAACCTTTTCATTCGGCGCGACCGAAAGCGACACATTGGTCAAAGCTTGATGGCCGTCCGGGTAACGAAAGGAAACGTTCTCAACCTCTATCGTATGGTGACTCATAGGCTCAGTTCCACCACCCAAACGCCAGCAGTTCGACGATGACCAGCGCCACTACCGGCACCGCGCCTCGCCAGACAGCGCCCCAGGTCAACGGCGGCGGACTCAGCGTGCGCACCTGTCCGGCATATCCCCGCGCCAGCATGGCAGCATAGACCCGTTCGCTCCGCTCGTAACTGCGCAGGAAGAGATTACCGATCATGCCGCCCGCCACGCGCGCCCGCCAGCGTAAGCCGCCCCCCCCTTTCCGACCGGGAAGCGTGCCGCTCCGCGCCGCCCGCGCCCGGATCAGCCGCTCGGCCTCATCTTTTAACGTAAATCCATACCGATACATAAACCCAATAATGGCCACCAGCGTTCCCGGAAGCCGCAGGCTACCCAGCGCCCAGAGTAAATCGGTGAATTGCGTGCTCATCGCCAGCAGTAACGCCGCCTGTACGGCCAGCCAGCTCTTGATCATAATCGCGGCAAAACGCGCCAGCCCGGCGTCGCTGATGGTCAGTCCCAGGAAGTGACCTGCCGGTTCCCCCGGCACTGTGAAAAGTAGCGTGATCGCGGCCAGCGCAAATGGGAAAGCCACCGCCGCCGAACGGGCCAAACGCCACACCCCCAGGCCGCCCACCACAGCCAGCCCACCCACGACCGTCCACAGCAATGGATAGGCCGGCCAGGCCCCATCCGGAGTCAGCACGATGCCTGCAATCATCAGCACCGTCATAATCACTTTGACGCGAGGGTCCAGTTGATGCAGCGGGCTGTCACCCGCCTCGTACCGCTCCTGCCAGCCAGGGTACATATCCCATCTCCTCCTGGAGCGAGGCCCGATTATAACCTGAAACACACGGGGAGCAGGTTCAGCACCTGCCCCCCGCCACGCGCCACGTCCACAGATAAACGGTCGGGACGTTAGGCTGTCCGTTCAGCTTCCGTGGATTTGGAGCGGCCCGCCAGCCGGGCCACGCCATATCCAATGCCCGCGACAATGAGCACGCCGACAATGCCAGCGACGATGGTGGTGAGCGCCTCATTTTCGATGAAGGGCACCGTGTAATCAGGCAAAATCTCGTAGGGTGAGTCCTCAGCCGCGGCGATGAATCCCTGATCCTCAGCCACGCGCTCCAGCCCGTCCGGTTCCGGGCTGGCCAGCGGCGATATGAGGGCCACCGCCAGCGCGATGATCAGGCCGACAGCAATCCAGGTCGAGCCGCGCCCCGCCTCAGGGGTGGTCCCCCCCGCCAGGTCAGGACGAGTCTGCTGCAGGAAAGCCAGCGCTCCCACCGTGATCAGAGCTTCACCAATGCCGATCAGGGCATGAACGCCGAACATCGCGGGCAGTGTCACGCTGAGAGACGTAGTCCCAGAGAGGGATAACTCCAGTGCGGTGGCCACGGCCGCCGCTTCCACCGCGACCCACGCGCCGACCGCCGCGCCGACCAGGCTGCCGGTCCGCGTCTGGCCCAGCGCCGACCTGATCCACTGATAAACGGCGTACCCCACAAAGATGGCGATGATGCCCATGTTGAACACGTTAAAGCCCAGGGCCAGCAAGCCACCATCCTGGAAAATCAGCGCCTGCACGGCAATCACGCTGGTCATCACCAGCACGGCGGCCCAGGGCCCCAGCAGGATGGCTGCCAGCGCCCCCCCTAACAGATGGCCCGATGTCCCACCGGCCACCGGGAAGTTGATCATCTGCGCCGCAAAGATGAACGCCGCCAGAATACCCATCAACGGAATCTGGCGGTCGCCCAGCAGATCGCGCGTGCGGCGTAAAGCGAACCCCACCAACGCGACCATCAACCCCCACCCCACCACCGAAACAGCAACACTCAGGAAACCATCAGGGATATGCATGGCCAGAATCGGGAACGTAAACATGGCGTCTCCTTACGGAAAAAGTCGCGTTATTGTAAAAAATTACAATAACATGATACCAGACTTCGCGCCATCCGTAAAGTGGCGAGCCGCCCGAATCCTATCCGTCACCAGCGCCCGCCCATCAGCGCCCGCTCACCAGCGCCCGCTCTCCTTAATTGTGAACCGCCAGCGGCAGGTCCATCACCGCCAGTCCGTTGAGGTTCAGAAAATCAACGGCGGCCCAGACCGTGCGCCCATCCTCCAGGCGTCCCACCACCCAGGCTCCGGTTTCATCCCGCCCCAACAAATGCAGCTCTGTCCCGCGAACGCCAACTCCCAGGAGGCCAAAACCTGTTCCCGGCCCCGCCCGCAGATTCAGGCTGGCCGCGGTGACGCTCGCCACAGGCGCATCCTCGCGCGCGATGATCAGCTGGTACCCGTTGAACCAGGTCGCCGGGACCAGCTGAAACCACGTATTGCCAGGCTTAAAGGGCAGCAAATCCCCGGCTTCATCCTGAAAGTGAATCCGGTCTTCCTCAGTTGGGCGAACCCAGCGCCCCTCAAAATACCGCCCATCCCGGAAGAGCACCGCCCGTCCCTCGCCGCTCAGCGTGATGTCGAAGGCGTAGTTCGCCGTGCCCCAGTAATTGTCCCGCACTCGCTCCTGCTCCGTATGGACGGCCTCAAAGACCACCACATTCGCCGCGCTGATCCGTTCGCCGGTCAGGGCATCAAACTGCGGCTCGCCGTCCTGACTGCGCAGCCAGCGGCCACTGGCCGCCTCATAGGCCCAGTTCACAGCCGTCTGGCGGTAGAACAGATCGAACGACGGGGTCATCACCCCGCCCGCCGGGACCTGGACGTTAAAGGCCAGCCCGCTCAGATCGACGCGCTCGTCGATTATGCCTTCGGCGGCCGCCGCCCGGTGCAGGTCCTCGGTGGTGGTATACAGGGTATGCTCATACGCCAGTCCAGGTTGCGGGAAGCGGCAGTACGGCGGGCACGGGCCGCCGCCGACAGCGCTGTTGGCGACAAAACGGTCGGCCCGAATGCGATCCAGGGTGCCCTGGGCAGCGCCGGAATAGCCGTAGATCGCCGCATAATAATGGACCAGCGGCAGATCGGACAGCCGGGCGCTGCGAACCGGGCCCAGGTGTTCGACATCTTGGCCCAGAAAGACCGCTGCAAACCGGGTCACGCCCCCTTCAACCAGTATCTCCCACACATGATCCGCCTGGCTGAGGCCCGATTGCGGGCGCACGACGGGCGGCCAGTTGGTGATCTTCACCAGCAGTGGCCGACGTTCGAGATTCTCCGGCATGTCGAGCGCCAGGCCCGTCAGTGGATTGACGCCCTCCGGATACTCCTCCGGTCCGAGCACAGCGCCTCCGCCACTGCCGCCCTGGGCCGCGGCGGGAATCGTGAGCGACAGTAGAAGCAGTACCACCAGCCATCCACTCCCCCGCTGCACCATCATGCTCCTCCTGCCATTCCAGGATAAAAACAATCGGAAATCGGGTCGATTGTGCCGCCACGTCCACGCTTTGTCAAAAATCGCCAGGTTCGTTACATTGCAGGCCGGATATGTCATTCCTGGCAGTCAAAGGTTGGGCCATGCCCCCCATCCCTAACCCGGACCTTCACCGTTGGGACCTGGAACCCGGCGAAGCCATCGCCCTCCAGCGGCGACTGGCGGGGCAGTTACGCTCGGACTGCCCGCTCGATCTGGGGGCGCTGCACACCATCGCCGGCGTGGATGTCAGCGTGCGGGGAGAGCGATCGTGTGCGGCCATCGTCGTGCTGACGTTCCCCGGGCTAGAGGTGGTGGAGATCAGCAAGGCAGCCCTGCCCACGCGGTTCCCGTACATCCCCGGCCTGCTCAGTTTCCGCGAAGGCGCGGTCATCCTGGCCGCCTATGAGCGGCTCCAGCAGACCCCGGACGCGCTGATCTTCGACGGACAGGGGCAGGCCCACCCCAGACGGTTGGGCATCGCTGCCCACATCGGCCTGTGGCTGGGCCGCCCCACCATCGGCTGTGCCAAATCGCGGCTGACCGGCAGCCATGCCGAGGTTGGGGAAGACAAAGGAGACTTTGATCTGCTCCTGGCGTCCGATGGGGAAGTCATCGGCGTGGTGCTGCGCACGCGAGCGAACGCCAAGCCGGTATATGTATCGCCGGGGCACCTCTGCGATCTGAACTCCGCGCGCCGCGTCGTCATGGCGTGCGTCACGCACTACCGCCTGCCGGAACCGATCCGGGCCGCCCACCACGCCGCCGGATCAGACGAGTAAGCGCGGCACAAACAACCACAACACGCTGACCACGATCTGGCACAGCCAGGCCGCTGCCAGGCCGTTGCGCCGCCGGACGTAGCTGTAAAGGAGACTCAACATCACGATAAAAGTGCCAATTACCAGCGTCGGGTAAAGGTAACCGGCCACCGCCGGAAAGAAGAGCATCAGTGACCACCCGCTGGCCATCAGGGCAGTGACCAGCCATGGTTGCACTAATTGGAGTATGCCCCGGAAGAACAGCGTCTCCGTCGTGGCCATCACAAAAACCAGTGATTGGAAGACCGCCCCGTCAGGAAGGTCTACAAAAATCCGCTCTGAGGTCTGCGCCAGAGTGCTCGCGCCGATCAGGAGCAGCGGCGCGCCCAGCAGAACCCCTAACCCCGCGCCCCACAAGAGGTCATGGCCTCTCACATCGTCCAGGGACAGTCTGTTTCCCGCCAGGGCCGCCGCCACGCCCACCGCCGCCAGCAACGTCCACAAAATGGTATACCGCTCAATGGGATGGTTTTCCGCCAGCGGCATCAGGCCGACATTAAACGCCATCAGCACCGCATAGACAAAGACCGGATCGGCTTCCCGCCGCCTGGGCCGCCGCCTCGGCAGAACCGGCTGGGCCATTGGCCTGGGGACATCAGGAGGTGCCTGACCTGGCGCTACAGAAATGGGATCGCCCTCCGATTCCTTTTCTTGCTGTTCGGCAAGGTCATCCCATTCAAACGAATCGATGTCGGGAAGATCGTTGGAAGGCTTGCCGGTCATGTCAGCGCGTCTCGTAATGCAGCTATCACCTTCTCCACGTCCGCTGGTGTGATCCAGTAGTGCGTCACCAGCCTGAAACTGCGCCTATCGCGTGCGCCCAGCCAGATGCCCTGCTGCTGCAAGCGTTCCGCCAGGTCGAAGGCCGACAGTGGCACCTCGTCCGCCAGCCGGAAATTCACGATATTGATGCGCACCCGGTCAAGATCGATCACTACACCGGGGAGGGCGGCCAGTCCTTCAGCCAGCTGGCGCGCCGTCGCGTGATCCTCGTGGATGCGAGGGGCCATCTCACGGAGCGCCACCAGCCCCGCCGCCGCCAGAATGCCCGCCTGACGCATGCCACCGCCCAACGCCTTGCGGATGCGGCGCGCCCGCCGGATGAAGTCCGCGTCGCCCACCACCATCGACCCTACCGGCGCACACAGTCCCTTGGACAGGCAAAACGACACACTATCGGCAGGGGCGGCCAGGTCTTTCACCGTGCATCCCAAAGCCGCCGCCGCATTAAAAATGCGCGACCCATCCACGTGGAGCTTGAGGCCATACTCTGCCGCCAGCCCGGCGACCTGCGCCGTGTACGCCGCCGAAATCGGCATCCCTCCTACCCCACACTGGGCATTCTCCAGGGCGATCAGGCGGGTGGTGGGGAAGTGGACGTTCTCCGGATCGCGGATGGCCGCGCGTACCTGCTCCAGACAGAATGTCCCATCCATCTGTACGGGCACTGTGCGGGGATGCACCCCTCCCAACGCCGCCACACTCCCCACCTCATACCCAAAAGTATGCGCTTTATCGCCCAGGATCACCTCATCGCCGCGCCCGCAATGGGTGAGCACGGCCACCAGGTTGGCCATCGTGCCACTGGCCGTGAACAGCGCCGCCTCTTTGCCGAACATCTCCGCTGACAGCGCTTCCAGCTCATTGACTGTGGGGTCTTCGCCATAGACATCATCGCCCACCACCGCCTGAGCCATCGCCTCACGCATCGCCGGAGTCGGCCACGTCACCGTATCACTGCGCAGATCGATCCGATCCATGCCTCTCTGCATCTCCAGGGCCTGACAAGTCCGCGCCTGATGGTAAAACCAACCGTTCGAAAAGACAAGGGTAGCTAACCCCTCGAACCCGTCCTACAATGAGAATGACACAGGGATAACATGTCTCGGCTATTGAGGGAGCTGATGGCCACCACAGTCACGCTCAGGCATATCACCAAAGTGTTCAGGCTCGGAAAAGGAACCCACGCGGATTCGTCAGACGGTCACTTGGATCACCACCGGGGCGCTGCTGAAAGCGGGAAACCTGGATTCAATCCGGCCTCGTCCGCGGACGAAGAAGATGCATACCTGCGCGCCCTAGACGACATCTCTATGACTGTACGCCCCGGCGAAACGCTCGGAGTCCTGGGACCGTCGGGTTGCGGGAAGACCACCCTGCTCCGGATTGTGGCCGGGCTGGAACCGCCTACCGGAGGGGAGGTCCTGTACGATGGCCAGCGCCTGGAGGATATCCCGCCCCGAGAGCGCGGCATCGGTATGGTTTTCCAGAATTATGCCTTGTACCCTCATCTCCCCAACGTCGACAACATTGGCTTCTTCCTCAAGCTCCGCAAACGAGAAGTCGAGGTGCCCGCCCGGGTGCGCGAAATCTCGGCGTTTATGCAGATCGACCTGGAACCATTGCTGAGCCGTAAGCCTCCCAGCCTTTCCGGCGGTGAGCAGCAGCGAGTCGCCATTGCCCGCTGCCTGGCGCGGGACCCACGCGTGTTTCTTTTTGACGAGCCTTTCTCGAATCTCGATGCCAAGTTGCGCACCACCGCCCGCATTGAACTGAACCGCCTGCTGCGACGGTACAACGTCACCAGTATCTACGTGACCCATGACCAGACAGAAGCTTTCGCCCTGTCGCAACGGATTGCCATCATGCGGGAAGGCCGCCTGGAGCAGATCGGCACTTTCGCGCAACTCTACGAGCGGCCAGCCAACACGTTCGTCGCCGGTTTCCTGGGCAAGCCAGCCATGAACCTGTTCCCCGGCTACACTCAAGACGGCATGTGGATAGGCCAGGCGTTTGATTGGGGACCCATCCGCAATGACCTCGACAACGGCACCCGCATCGTCCTGGGCGTGCGGCCAGAACATCTATTCCTGGACGAAGATGGAGGGCTGATCGGCAGAGTCGAACTGATCGAGCGTATCTTCAGCGAACGCATTCAACTGGTGCACATCAAAATCGGGCCACACCAGGCGATCATCCGCCTGCCGATCGGGCTGTCCATTCAACGGGGCAGCCAACTGCGTCTGTCCATCATGCCCGATCAGGTGCACCTGTTTGATCAGGAATCGGGGACGAGGCTGGGCTAGCGGATCTCAAAGGAGATAAAAGGGGCGATCTGTTCCAGGGTCGTCGGGCCGATGCCGCTGACCTGGCCGAGATCCTCCAGGCTGGCAAAAGGGCCGTTTACCTCGCGGTAGGCGACGATCCGCTCGGCCAGGGCCGGCCCGATGCGCGGCAACTGGGTCAGTTCCTCGACAGTCGCCACATTTACATACACGATCCCACTGTCGCTGGGTGTGGCCAGCGTGATGGCCGGCTCCTCAAGCGCATACACATGCACCTGGTCGCCGTCCCGCAATATCTGCGCCAGGTTGACCCGCTCCCGGTCAGCATTCTCCGCAAAGCCCCCGGCAGCGGCGACCGCGTCGCTCACCCGGCTGCCATACGGCACCAAAACCAACGATTCTGGCCGTCGGACGGCCCCCGTCACGTAGACCTGCACCGGTCCCGGGGTAGGCGAGGGGCTGGGCGTCGCCGTGGGAGGGGGCGTCGGGGTAGGCTCTGGCGGGAGGATGGTGATCGTGACCGGTGGGGGGCGACGGAAAATAAACAACGCCCCCCCACCTATGATGGCCAGAATCAACAGAGCGGTCAGCACATGGCGGAAACGTTCGAACCAGGACATCGGTGCCGGGCCGGGAGCAGTCATCAGGCCGGTCGCTCCAATCC